>JASFYK010000010.1 GCA_030055545.1 Thermoproteota archaeon
GGCACTGTTAAGCCTAAGAACAAGAGATGTTCAAGATGCGGCAGGATGATGGCAAAGCATATGAAGCCATCCCAGCGGTGGGCATGCGGCTTCTGCGGCTTCACTGAATTCATCAGATCCTGAAGGCAGCTGGCATTATGAACTCGGTGCAGTACATACTGGGCATCGAGTCCACTGCACACACTTTTGGCTGCGGCATCGCCTCCTCCGAAGGGAGGATCTTGTCAAATATCAAGAGCGAGTATGTCCCAACCTCGGGCGGGATTCATCCCAGGGAGGCAAGCCAGCACCACGCGTCGAAAGCAGCAGCCACAATCTCAGGTGCGTTGGAGGAGGCCGGGCTGCGCCTCAGCGACATCGCTGCAGTCGCCTTCTCTGCCGGTCCCGGTTTGGGACCGTGTTTGAGGACCGGGGCGACAGTGGCCAGGACGCTCTCTCTGGTCAGGAAGTGCCCGCTGGTCCCCGTCAACCACTGCATAGCGCACATCGAGATAGGCAGGCTGGCGACTGGTGAAGATGATCCCCTCGTTGTTTACGTGTCGGGGGGTAACACGATAATCTCGGCCTACGCCGGGGGCAAGTACCGCGTCTTCGGCGAGACCTTGGACATCGCGCTAGGGAACTGCCTCGATACCTTTGCGCGCCACCTCGGGCTCTCACACCCTGGCGTCCCTAAGCTCGAGCAGCTGGCCGACGAGGGGCGGAGGTTCATACCGCTTCCCTATGTTGTCAAAGGGCAGGACGTCTCCTACTCGGGGCTATTGACCATGGCATCTAGACTGGCAGGCGAGTGCGATAGGAGTGACCTTAGCCTGAGCCTATTGGAAGTGGCGTACGGAATGGTGGCTGAGGTTGCGGAAAGGGCAATCGCTCACACCGAGAAGAGCGCTCTCCTCCTCACAGGCGGCGTAGCGAGGAGCAAGAGGCTTCAGCGCGCTCTCTCTTTCGTCTGCAGCGACCACTCGGCAAGATTCCACGTGGTCCCCCCCGATCTTGCGGGAGACAACGGAGGTATGATTGCTTGGACAGGGTATCTCGCCCTGAAAGAGGGGCTGACGGTACCGGTCGAGTCCAGTTACGTGAACCCGAACTGGCGGCTAGACGAGGTGGAGGTCCCTTGGCGGAGATGAGGCTATTCAAGAAGGGGGCGGAAGCCGAGCTCTACCTCACTGATTGGATGGGCTTGAGAGCCATCTTAAAGAGGAGGATAAAGAAAGGTTACCGGAATCCTGACTTGGATTCCTACGTGAGGGGCACAAGGACTTCAAACGAGGCAAAGCTCCTTTCTGAAGCCCGCCGACTCGGCGTTCCAACCCCCGTAGTGTACTCCGTTGACAAGAGGAACTGCGAGATACTGATGAGCTATATCGATGCACAACCCCTGAAGCGATTTGTGGGTGGTATGGACCCTGAGGGACTCGCACTTACCTTTTCAAGGGTGGGCGAGATGGTGGGGCGACTCCACAAAGGCGGCATCGTCCACGGCGACCTAACGACCTCGAATATAATCCCGTATTCAGGCCTTCTATACCTGATCGATTTCGGGCTCGGAGAGCACACGTCTGATGTCGAGTCCAGGGGGGTTGACATACACCTCATGAGGCGTGCCCTGGAAAGTTCACACCATGAGGTGTCTTCGGCTGCCTACCTCTCATTCATAGATGGCTACACGCGCGTCATGGGGAGCCTCTCCGAACCTGTTCTCAAGAGAGTCGATGCGATCCGGAGGCGCGGCAGGTATGTCGACGTAAGCCACAGGAAGGGGGAATAGGTCGATTTGGAGCTCTATTTTGCCACGGGCAACCCCCACAAGTTGGCAGAGGCGAATTCTATACTCTCGAAATTTGGCATACTCCTCAAGCCCGCGCCCTCTCCGAAGATAGAGATCCAGTCAGAGTCCCTTGAGGAGATCGCCCGCTATGCGGCTGAAGCCGCATACCGCTCGCTCGGATCCCCCTTGGTTGTGGAGGACTCTGGACTCTTTGTGGAATCGCTGAAAGGGTTCCCTGGACCATATTCCTCGTACGTTTACAAGACCATAGGGTGTGGGGGGATCCTTCGCCTCTTGGAAGGCTGCACCGACCGGACAGCGCGCTTCGAGTGCGTCGTTGTCTATGCGAGTGGGGAGGAAATGCGATCGTTTATTGGCGTCACAAAAGGATCCATCGCTGAGGCGCCGAGGGGCAGCAGCGGTTTCGGCTTTGACCCCATATTCATCAGCGAAGAGCGTGATGGAAAGACTTTCTCGGAGCTAAGGCCCTCCGAGAAGTCAGCCATATCCCACAGGGGAAGGGCGTTCAGGGCTCTCGGGGAATGGCTCAGCTGCTCTGGTCGAGAGCATACGCTTAAATAAATGTTCTTTATTCTATGCATTGCTCAGGTGGGCATATTGAGGAAGAGTAAGATTAAGGGCAGTTCCCACTCGATCAGGCCGATCGAGAGTGGCGCTCCCAAGTGGGTCAAGGCCTCTCCAGAGGAGGTCGAGTCACTAGTCCTTGAGATGGCCAAGAAGGGACTCTCGCCTTCTCAGATAGGATTACAGCTGAGGGATCAGTATGGCATACCGCTAGCTAGGCAGATAACTAATAAGAAGATACTCGCGATCCTCAGGTCTAGGGGGGCGGCACCGGAGATCCCAGAGGACCTTTTCAACCTCATAAAGCATACTGCCGCCATAAGGCGCCATCTGGAGGAGCAGCC
The DNA here is from genome assembly GCA_030055545.1 of Thermoproteota archaeon. Classification (GTDB taxonomy): domain Archaea; phylum Thermoproteota; class Methanomethylicia; order Methanomethylicales; family Methanomethylicaceae; genus Methanosuratincola. The sequence goes on from JASFYK010000010.1 coordinate 2,701, forward strand.
AAAGGACATGAGTTCGAAGAGGGGTCTGCAGCTGCTAGAGTCCAAGATAAGGCGGCTCACGAAGTACTATACCGCAACGGGGCGTCTTCCCAAGGACTGGAAGTACTCTCCTGAAAAAGCTTCCATACTGGTCCGTTAGACGCGTAACCCGGGGGGAGCTTGCTGTCCCTCCATAAGAATTTAAAAGGACTGGAACAAAAGTCTGTTGAGGTGGCAGGGGAGCTTTCCTCCATCCCTGCTGGCGAACCCGTCCTTGTCGTCTGTCACCTCGACGCTGACGGAATAACTTCTGGAAGCATAATCGCCTCAGCACTGCTGAGGTCAGGGGCCGTGCCCCACATCAGGGTGGTTAAGCAGCTGGACGAGTCTGCGATAGCCGAGATCCTTCCGATCAAGGCGAAATACGTCATATTCACCGATATGGGCACAGGACAAAGGCAGTTGCTCAATAAATTTAGTTCTGCTGACAGGCGCGTCTTCATCATCGACCACCACCAGCCCCCGACCGCTCCTCAGGATGGTGCTAATGCGGGGATTGCAGGCAGCATAATTGAGTTCAACCCCCACTTTTTTGGTTTTGACGGTTCGAATGAGATCTCCGCCTCTGGCACTGCATTCTTGGTTGCCAAGAAGATGTCTTCTGAGAATGCCTCGCTCGCAACTCTGGCGATCGTCGGGGCCCTCGGGGACATGCAGGACAAGGGGGATCGCAGTTCGCTGGTCGGACTCAATGCCTCGATCGCAGAGGAAGCCCAAAGATCCGGACTGATCGCCGTTTCAAAAGGTCTCAAGCTCTATGGCTTCGACTCAAGACCTCTAGTCAAGTCGATGGAGTACACCCTCAACCCTTACCTGCCTGGGCTAAGCGGAGACGAGGGGGCATGCTTCAAGTTCTTGAAAAGCATAGGGATCGAGCCCCGCAAGCAGGACGGGAGCTGGAGATCCATCTCCGATCTGTCAAGCGATGAGATCCGGCAGGTCACAAGCGCTCTGATAAAATACCTTATCTCCCAAGGGCTTTCGAGCCAAGATGCGGAAAGCGTCGTGGGCGTTCTCTACACTATAAAATCCGAGGATGCAGACTCCCCGCTGAGGGATGCCAGGGAGTACGCCTCATCGGTCAATGCCTGCGGGCGCCTTGGGAAATATGGCTTGGGTGTAGCACTATGCCTCGGAGACCGGACTGGCGCGCTTACGGAGCTCAGGGAGCTTCTTTTGGAGTATAGGAAGAAGATCTCGGGCTACCTCAGGTGGCTTGAAAACAATCCGTCAGCTTTAAAGTTGATGAACAGCATCCAAGTGATCCTCGCGGGGAGCAATATAGACGACCGGATGATCGGGACTATCATATCGATCGCCTTTTCAATGAAACCTTTCACGCGGAGCAAGCCCATTTTCGGTCTCTCGAATGCCGAGGGGGTCGTCAAGATATCCGCAAGGGGGACTCCGGAGCTGGTGCGGAGGGGCCTCAATCTTGGTTCCGCCATAAGTGATGCCTCCGGGCAGGTGGGGGGCACAGGAGGAGGCCACAACATCGCGGCAGGTGGGCAGATCCCTATAGGCAAGGAGAACGAGTTTATCTCAATAGTCGACGGGATAGTCACAAAGATGATAGGGGGCGTCAAGCTCTGAGGTCAGAAATTCTCATCGAGCGGGAGTACGATAGCCATGTAACTGCAGAGACTGTCATGCAAGCGGTCCTTCCGGACAACAAGGGCACTCCTGCTGATACCGAAATAGAGATCTCAGCTTCAGGCGGAAAATTGATAATCAGGATCGCTTCGTCCGGTGACCTGCAATCATTCCTTCGGACGGTCGACGACCTGCTCTTCTGCATCCAAACTGCAGAGCGCGCAATAGCCTCACTGGGAAAAAAATCCGCACCAAATCCCTGAAAACAAGTTTATATTGATCTTCTTCTTTTCTCACCTGATACTGCGGTGAGATCATGTCCGAAACGAAAGCACCGGTTAAATTGAAGGATAAGTGGCGACAGAAGAAATGGTATAATGTATTGGCACCTGCAGCTTTCGGGAATGTAGAGATTGGAAAAACTCTGGCTGATGATCCGCAGAAGCTTGTCGGTCGCGTATTAGAGACGACCCTTTACAACATAACAGAGGACTTCTCGCTTCTGCACGTCAAGCTTCACTTCAGAATCACGAAGGTTGAAGGAGATAAGGCGCACACGATGTTCATAGGCCATGACCTCGCGAGGGACTACTTGAGGAGCCTCGTGAGGAGAGGCGGGTCTAGGATAGACGGGATATTCAATATGGTCACTAAGGATGGCTACAAAGTCCGTGTTGGCATCATAGCGCTCTCTGCCGTGAGGACTAAGAGCTCGCAGAAGCGTATGATACGCCACCTGATGGAGGATACCGTCAACAAGAAGAGCGCACAGCTTCTCTACGACGAGCTCGCACAGCAGCTGGTGCTCGGCAAGATCGCTTCAGAGATATACAATGCGGCAAAGTCTGTTTATCCCCTGAGGAAGATTGAGGTAAGAAAGAGCGAACTCGTCGAGGCAGGGTCTCCTGTCCAGCCCGCTCCTCAGCCTGAGGCACAGCCGCCACAGTAAAAACCTATTTTATTACCTGCCCCCAATTCTCTTTTGATGTCGAAAATGGAGCGCTTGATCAGCAGCTCTGGGTTAAGGGGCATAGCGATGGAAGAGGTCACGCCTACCCTCTTCTTCAAGTGCGGGTTGGCAGTCTCCTCTATGAGGCCAGGCACGTACGCTGTCGGATACGATGTCAGGTCGACCTCGCCCCTGCTTGCCGATGCGTTCCGGTGCGGGCTAAATGCAGGCGGGTCGGCGACAGTCTCATATGGGCTGATGCCGACGCCAGCTCTGGCTTTCTTATCAAGAGGGTTGGCAGGAGGTGTGATGATCACTGCAAGCCACAACCCCCCACAGTACAACGGGGCGAAGATATTCGATGGCAGGGGCGCCTCTTGGAAGCCCTCGGACTACAACTCGATGGTCAATTCCATGAAGGGCGACATGCAGTGCAGGGGTTGGGACTCGGTCGGGTCATCGAAACATGGCGCAGGTCTCCATAGGTATCTGGAATGGCTTGCATCCAGGCGGGCAGTGAGCGATGATTGGCGCGTGGGGTTGGATCCCGGGAACGGGTCGACGTGCCTGACGGCACCGCTGGTGTTTGATTCTGCAGGGTGCAGACTGGAGGTGATCAACTCACATCCGGACCCGCTCTTCAAGGGAAGGGGGTCTGAGCCGAACGAGCCCTCTCTCTCGCCGCTTTCAGCGCTAGTAAGGTCCAAAGGGCTGGATGTTGGATTCGCGTATGATGGCGACGGCGACAGGTTCGCAGTTGTGGATGAGAGTGGCAGGTTTTTGAAACAGGATGTGGCGTTGGCATTCGCCGCCTCAACTCAGGTCAAGCGGGGAAGGAAGGACATCGTAGTCAATGTCGATACCTCATCGGTAGTCGATTTCATGGTTGAGAATGCAGGGGGGCGGGTCCACCGGGCTCCTGTTGGCGACGTCTATGTTCTCGAAGCGTTACTCGAGCTCGGTGGTTCGTTCGGCGGGGAGACTTGCGGAGCGTGGATATTCCCTGAAGAGTCTCTGTGCCCCGATGGCGTCCTCTCCTCGATAATCTTCCTTTCACTGCTTGAGGAATCGGCGCTCCTCCCCTCCGAAGTATGCCGGGGGGTGCCGGTCTTCCATACTGAGAGGCGCTCAGTACCATGCAACAGCGGAACAAAGGAAGCACTGATGAGGGAGATCTCCTCTAGAGCGCTCGGTTGGTTCGGCGGGATAGGTATGGAGAACTTGGATGGCGTGAGGGTCAGTTTAGCTGACCGATCTTGGGTGCTGATCCGCCCCTCGGGGACCGAGCCCGTAGTCAGGATAACCTCAGAGTCCCAGGAAAGGTCTGTCGCAAAAGAGCTTGCTGATCGGGCAGTGTCACTTGTAAAAGCCGCAATGGGTGATCTCAGATGAAGGGCGTTATACTCGCTGCTGGGAAGGGTGAGAGGCTTGACCCGTTGAACAGCAACCGTCCTAAGCATATCCTTCCCGTCGGGGGTTCGCCACTCATCTTCCACACGATCCGTGCGATGCGAAGTGTAGGAATAAATGAGATAATAATTGTCGTACACCACATGGCTGACCAGATAGTTTCATGTGTAGGTGACGGAAGCGCATTGTCGGTCGGGGTCAATTATGTTGATCAGGGACGCCCAGGGGGTACGGGTGACGCGCTACGGGCAGCTGCGCCGCTCATCGGGAGCGACGACTTTCTTCTCGTCTACGGGGATCTCGCATTCAGGCATTCGTCTCTGGCTGAGATGGTTTCATTTTGGAAGTCCGGCAAGCGGGAGGCAGTGATTGGAATAGTGAGGCTTCCTGATGCTTCCGAATATGGCGCCGTTGAATCGAGCGGCGGGCGCCTCGTGAGAATAATGGAAAAGACCTGTCTGCCAGAACCAGGCCTGGTAAACGCTGGCATTTACGTCCTCCCCGGACGTTTGCTCAAGTACCTTGAGTCCACACCCCTTTCGGAGAGGGGCGAGTACGAACTTACCACAACAATCAACATCGCAGCTGAGGACGGTATGGCTTTTTCAGTATTCGAGCTTAAGGATGGGAGTTGGGTCGATGTCGGGAGACCTTTGAACGTGCTCGAGGCTAACCGGCTCCTACTCGACGAGCTGGTGAGGGGCAAGTCTATCGATGGGACCGTAGAAGAAGGGGTGCAGATAAGAGGAGATGTCGTAATCGAAAGGGGCGCAACCGTCCTCTCCGGCGCATACATAGAGGGCCCTGTCTGGATCTCTTCTGGTTGCAGGGTCGGGCCTAACTGCTACCTCAGACCATACACTTACTTGGCCCAAGGCGTGAAGGTGGGCAACGCGTGTGAGCTCAAGGGCAGTGTCATTATGGAACGAACCCACATTGGGCACCTCTCATACATAGGTGACAGCGTTCTTGGCAGGGACTGCAACATAGGTGCAGGAACAATCACTGCTAATCTGAGGTTCGACGAAAGAAATGTAAGAGCATCTGTGAGGGGGAGGGTGGTGGACACCGGCCACAGGAAACTTGGAGCCTTCTTGGGAGACGGGGTGAAGACTGGGATAAACGTCTCGATCTACCCTGGGGTGAAGATCGGTCACTCGAGCTGGATAGGCCCACACGCCTCCATTCAAAGAGATGTTCCACCAGAGACCGTGGTCATATCTAGGATGGAATTCGAAACGCGCCCTAGGCGGTGAAGGGTATAACACTCGAGAGGAACGTGGTCAAGAAAGACCACAGGAAGGTACGTCTAAGGTTTGCGCTGGCGTACCCGAGCCCTTATTCCGTAGGGATGAGCAACCTGGCAGTCAGGCTGCTCTATGAGCTTATAAATGACAGGGAAGACTGCCTTTGCGAGCGCTTCTTCTTCTCGGGCTTCAGGACCCCCCCACTCAGCCTAGAGTCGAACCTCCCCTTGGGTGTGTTTGATGTTGTGGGGTTTTCACTCCAGCATGAGATCGACTACGTCCGGATGCTTGACATGCTGGATTCTTCCTCGATTGAGCTTTTTGCGTACCGAAGGAAGCGCCCCGTAGTGATCGCAGGCGGACCAGCCATCTCTTCCAACCCCTCCCCCCTTGAGGATTTCGTAGATCTCTTCGTGGTCGGCGAGTCCGAGCCCGTCCTCGACCATCTCCTGGACGGGCTTTCCGAAGGACGGGACCCTAGACAGCTGGCTGGGTGCCTGCCCGGTCTTTATGTCTCGGGCATTGAGGCCGAGCGGGGGCGCGTGGAATCGCTCGAGGATGCACCGCACGCAGTCAGGCAAGTCCACCCCGTCTCTGGGCAGGGCTTCTCCTCGACCTTCTTGCTTGAGGTCAGCAGGGGCTGCAATAGGGGGTGTAGGTTCTGCTTGGAGTGTTACCTCTACAGGCCCAAGCGAGAGCGCTCCTTCAAAAGGGTGAGGGAGATACTGGAGCAAGGCCTTCCCCTTTCGGGCCTCGATCGGGTCACATGCATAAGTTCTGCGTTCTTCGACCATAGGGAAATAGCCGATATCCTGGCATGGATGCGAGACAGGCACATTAGGTACTCCCTGCCGTCTGTTAGGATCTCCAGGACGAGTGGCGATGTCGCCGAGCTCCTCGCCGCGGGGGGCCAGCGATCAATCACAATTGCCCCTGAATCTCCGTCAAGCCGCTTGAGGGAGGTTATAAACAAGCCCCTCGACGAATCGGAGATGATGGGGCTCCTCGAGGAATCATGCAGGGCAGGCATAAGATCCTTGAAGCTCTATTTCATGGTAGGGATACCCGGCGAAGGTATGCCAGATCTCGAGCTTTTGAAGCCAATGCTCTCAGGGGTGATCTCCACAGGCTTCGACCCTAGATCAATCCACGTAAGCATCAACCCCATGATCCCGAAGGGGAATACTCCATTCCAGTGGGCCCGCATGGTCAGCGAACCAGAGTACAGGTCCAGAGTCTCGAGGGCAAGGAAGATCTGCTCTGAATTGGGGATAAGGAGGTTCGAGTCGATGGACTATAGGTGGGGCGCGGTGCAGGCGTTTCTGTCTACGTCAGGCAGAGGGGCCTCATCCGTCCTGCTACTTGCACTCAAGGACATCTCGGAGGGCGGTCAAGGCGATCTCGGGACATGGAGGCGCGTGCTCAAGGGCATGGGGAAAAACTTTGAGACGATACAGCCTGTTTATTCCGAGGAAGACCCCCTTCCCTGGGAACTGATAAAAGGGGGTCCTAGCAGATCTCTATTGCTGCATGAATACCTGAGGGCTATCGGAGGACAAAAATGATGGGCTTTTCAGAGAAGGAGCTTAAGCGGGATTATCCCAACCTCTACAGGGAGATCAACTCCGCTCGGGGTAGCGGGCACTCCTTGAAGGTTGACAGGGGCAGGGGCTACGACCCGTCTGTCATAGACTTCCTGCAGCGGTGCAGCACAGACGAGGAAGGCATGAAGATCATAGACTTCATGGAAAAGAGGGGCGAGATCTCGAAGGCTTACGCTGCCTCCTTAAGGAAAAAGATTGCGGAATCGGGGATAAGGTCTTTCGGGGAGAAGAGAGAGTCGGGATACTACTTCAAGAAGTTCGGTTAGCCCTTCACGCCCTTAGCAGAGACTATCTTGATTATGTCCCTGTCCTTGATCCTATAGTCATCACCTATCTTCTGCCCCGTCCTGACATCGATCGCATACAGGAATCCCTCGCCCAGATCTGTGTGGATCTTGTAGGCCAGCCCCCTTGCAGTCGTCCCATCTTGGACAAGCACAACATCGGGTAGCACTTTGCCTTTGTGGTCTGTGAGCTTGTTTGCGTCTTCTACAGGGAAGACTGATATCATCCTCAGCTCCTTCTTGTAAATGCTCTCAATCGATTCCTGCACGCCTGTGCTCCCCCATCTCCCTAAGAGGTCTTTTATCCTGCGAAGCCCCTCCCTCTGCCTCTCGTTCAGCCCCTCCTCCTTGAGCACCTTGAAGTCTGGGTCGCCTGGGCTGTAGCTGATTATACCCTTCTTTGCTGCCAATCTCAGAGCCAGCTCGGCCTCTGCTGAGCAGGGAATCACCGTCCTGTCCTTGAACTCCTGCCTCAGTCTCTCGATGTTAACCTCAGCCTGCCTTATGTCTATCTTGTTCGCTGCAATCACCATCGGTTTTGAGACCTTCCTAAGCTCCTCAACAAATACCTTCAGATCCTCGTCTGTCCACTCATCAATCCTCTTTTTCAGCTCGTCCTTCGCATTGATGGCAGCCAAGATGTGCCGCCTGCTTATCATCAGCCCTGTAAGCCTCTCGGTGAGCAACGCGACTCCGTCCTCCTTCAGCTGTCTTACTCCCTTAACGATCCTCTCCCAGTCCTTCTTCAGTATCCCAGTCATCCACATCGTTATCTCGTGCTCAAGGAACCTCACATCGTCCACGGGATCTCTGGTCCCGGGCTGACAGGCGTTCCCGTTGGCGTCTGTGCTGCCTGATGCGTCGACTACCTGTATGAAACCGTCCGCTTGGCGCAGGTCGTCCAGAAACTTATTCCCGAGCCCACGACCCTTGTGTGCGTCCGGGACGAGCCCAGCGACGTCTACGAGCTTCACTGGTACCCACCTGACCCCATCGCTGCAGACTGAATTCCTGGGATCGTCTTTCACTCCCATCTCCATGCACACGCACTTTACCCTTATGCTGGCGATCCCTTGGTTCGGCTCTATTGTGGTGAATGGCACCGCCCCTATCTTGGCTGGGGCAAGAGTACTGGCGCAGAAAAAGGTCGTCTTGCCTACGTGAGTTTTGCCTACCAGACCTGCGATCATTTTGGGTTTCCCTTAATACTTCTGCGCAGAATCTATATTAACCCCATTGGCTGTTCGTCCCTGCGGCATCAACGGGCAGTCCGCCGTACCGACTGGGGGCGAGCTCCTGGATCCAACGGCACTACCCCCCATCCTTGCCGCCAATTCGGCGGTTCTCGCAAGGAGAGCATAAACTATTTTACAGCCCTTGACGGTTTAGATGACGCAAGGTGTCCCCAGATGAGGGTGCTGATTGCTGACGAGGTCGATGCCGAGTGCGGATCAAGGCTCAGGGCCGCAGGATTCGAAGTAGACGAAAAATTTGATGTTTCATACGAGTCACTTAAGAGAATCATCGGGACCTACGATGTGCTGATCGTGCGTAGCAGGACCAAGGTGACGCGCGAAATAATCGAGCTGGGTAAAAAACTCAAAGTCATCGGAAGGGTTGGGGTAGGGCTGGACACGATCGATGTCAAGGCTGCCGATGGATCCGGAATAAAGGTCCTCAACACCCCGCAGATGTCCACCGTTGCAGTCGCTGAGCTCGTGATGGGCATGATGCTCTGCCTCGCAAGGCAAATCCATCTTGCCAACGATTCGATTAAGAGGGGTCTATGGGAGAAGAAGAAGTTCCATGGCATCGAGCTGAACGGAAAGACCCTGGGGGTAGTTGGCTTCGGGAGGATAGGAAGAGCAGTCGCAGAGAGATCTAAGACATTTGGCATGAATATACTCGTCTACGACGTCATTGTCGACGAGGGCGCCCTCGCAAGGCTGAGTGCCGAGAGGGTAAACCGGGTCGAAGATCTCCTTTCCAGGTCGGACGTGGTAACCGTGCACGTTCCGCTCTTACCAGAGACTTACCGCATGTTTGGGGACTCCGCCTTCTCATCGATGAAGCAGGGTTCATTCTTCATAAATGCCTCGAGGGGGGAGGTGGTTGATACTGCCGCCCTCCTAAGGGCTTTGAAAAGCGGTAAGCTCGCGGGGGCCGCCTTGGACGTCTTCGAGCACGAACCCCCCGAGACCCCCGAGGAGAAGGAGCTCATCTCCCTGCCCAATGTGCTTGTCACCCCGCACATCGGCGCCCAGACGAGGGAGGCCCAATCGCTGGGGGCGAGGCTCATAGCCGAAAACATTATAAACGCCTTTAAGCCGCTTTAGTCTGCGGTTGGTGCGACAATGTCTGCTTACAAATACATCAGGGATGCGTGGCGGAGCCCCGGAGAGGGGCTAGTAAGGAGCCTGCGCACAGAGCGCCTGATCAAGTGGCGGCGCGAGCCTGCAGTCTGCCCGCTCGAGCATCCTACACGGGTGAATAAAGCCAGGTCTCTGGGTTACAAGGCAAAGCCTGGCATTCTCGTGGTCAGAGTGAGGGTGATAAGGGGTCCTATGAATGTTCAGCGCCCGAGTTCGGGGAGGCGCCCCAAGAGGATGGGGATCTACGGCCTCACCGTGAACAAGAGCGTGAGATGGATAGCTGAGGAGAGGGCCGCAAAGAAATTCCCGAACATGAATGTCTTGGGAAGCTACTGGGTCGCCTCAGATGGTAGGTATGCCTGGTACGAAGTCATCCTTGTTGATCCATCGAACCCATCTGTCAAGAGCGACAAGGATCTCTGCTGGGCAGCCCATCCGGCACAGCGCGGCCGAGTCTACAGGGGACTGACTGCAGCCGGAAAGCGCGCCAGGGGCCTCTGACAGAACGGCTCCCTTTGCCAATAGGGTAATCACTACGTTTTTTTATAATGCTTGGTGCCGTCCCCGATGATATCGAAAATATCAATGAGCCTGATATGCCATGCGACAGAGGATCAAAGTAAGGTCGAGCAGGCGCTACTGAACCTTCTCCCTGAGGGAATCCGCAGTTCTGCCCAAGTCAGATATACTGTCGCAAAAGGTCACCACGGGAACGAGATACGGATAGCCTCTCTCGAGGAGGAAGGATCCGCTGCCAAGGATGTAGTTGATTACATCACAAAGCTTCTTCCGCCTGGGGATCTTCTGCGGCTCAGGGACGAGTTAGACCGATATTTCGACTCGAAGTCGACCTTCTTCATGCGGCTCGACAAGCAAAAGGCCTTCTCCGGCTCCCTCCGCCTTTCAGACAGCGATGACATAATCAGAGTGAAGATATCCGTCCAGCTCAGGAAAGGGGAGCGATCGAAGCTCCTCCAAGCCCTCAACCTAGCATGAGTTTTATATCCTCGGCTCAAAACAATATTTGGGGGATCCGTTTTGAAGTGCAGGGATCTCAGGACTAGGTACATCGTATTCAAAAGCTCTGGCGGGATCAGTCCCTGCCTAATCCCAACAGCAATAGCGAGGTTCTCTCCGCCCGAGTCTAGGATAAAGCTAGTCGGATCTGATGGGCAATACTCGATAGTCCGATTGGACCAAAAAGCGCTGAAATCGATCCAGAGCAGCCTAGGTCGCAGGATTGAACTCCAGCTCTCAGGGGGCAGCGCAACCTCGCTCGTGTCAACTGGTACCATAAAGAAGGCGAAGGAAAAAATAAAAGCAATACGCGGGAATTAGGGACTGGGGATGAAGAAGCCGTCCCAGTCAAGTCAGAATGCTAAAGATGTTGAACCTGCGACGGACTGAGGGCGAAAGCCCCGCAGGGGAATGCCCTGCGCCCACTTTACATTTGTAAAATCTTTTTTCAAAAAAAAGAAAGGGTTTATTTGCATTTTCTAAACTTTTTTGAGCCAACATGCCCGTTTTTCAAACACACTTATAATCAAGCATGGAGAATTTGAAATATTTTTTAATGCTAATGGTGAGGACTAATTCAAATTCACTTTTCAAGCGATATCTTTAAAAGCTATTAAATAATAAACCATTTGTTTCTCGGAGTGTATAGTGAATGTCCCTGTTGAACGAAAAGGCACGCGATGACCTTCTCAAGGCACTGAAGGGAGAGCGGATAGACTATTCTGAGTATGATGTCGCTGAGACTCAATCCCCAAGGATTTACAAGGACATATTCCCGTTCGAATCCCCCCCGAAGATGATCTGGGACGGCATAGACGTCCCTATGGAAGTCCCCGAAAACCTCTGGATCACTGACACGACTTTCAGGGACGGACAGCAGTCAAGGGATCCGTACACGGTGAACCAGATAGTCGACCTTTACAACTTTCTCCACCGCATTGGTGGACCTAACGGCAAGATACTCATGTCCGAATTCTTCCTCTACACTCAAAGGGACAGGGAGGCCGTCTCAAGGGTAAGGGATCTGGGATATGAGCATCCCCGGATCACAGGGTGGATTAGGGCCAGCAAAGAAGACCTTAAGATCGCTAAGGAGGCCGGTGTCGACGAGGTAGGGATGCTGGCATCCATTTCGGACTACCACATATTCTACAAATTCAAGGGCCTGAGCAGATCCCAGGTAATCCAGAAATACCTCGATGTGGTGGAGGAGGGGCTAAAATCTGGCATAATCATGCGAGCGCATGTCGAGGACTGCACTCGCGCCGACATATTGGGCGTAGTCATCCCCTTTGCCAAGCGGCTGATGCAGCTGTCGGAGAAGTACGGGATCCCTGTGAAGCTGAGGGTTCCTGACACCCTGGGGCTCGGACTGCCTTGGTCAAAGGCCGCATTGCCGAGGAGCATACCCAAGATATTCTACCTGATGCGGCAGCTTGCTGGCGTGCCATCTGAGTACCTCGAGTTCCACGGTCATAACGACTTCCACCTCGGGATTGCCAACGCTACGGCGGCTTGGATGTATGGGGCTTCGCTGAACAACACGACCCTTCTTGGCATCGGTGAGAGGGCAGGCAATGTCCCGCTGGAGGCGATGGTCTTTATATACTCCGGTCTAAAGGGAGGGCTAGACGGGATGAACACGCTTGCAATCACGGAGATGGCACAGTATTACAGGCGGAATATAGGCTACTACATACCCCCTTACTACCCGATTGTGGGGAGAAACTTCAACGTCACGAGGGCAGGGATCCATGCTGACGGGGCCCTCAAAAACATAGAGATGTATCTGCCTTTCGACACGGAGCGGCTGCTCGGCGTGCCCCCCGGGGTGTCGATAACCCCATACTCTGGAAATGCTGGTGTCGCATTCTGGATCAACTACTTCTTCGGCCTGAAGAACGGCGAGAAAGTGGACAAGGAGTCAGACGGGGTCATGAGGATCTACAGGGATGTGCTGAAGAAGTTCGACTCTGGTGAGGCCCTTTCGATCAGCGACGAAGAGATGCTAAGCCTAGTCGAGAAGCACATGCCTGAATTCTACGAGGCTCACAAACACCGCATAGCACAGTAGCCAAACCCCATCAAACACTTTTTTAGACGCCCTGCACAGTATGATCATGTGGAATTTGTTATGAGCCGAAGGGTAGTAAGGGGGTTTTTGAGGAGCGACGGGACCCCGAATTTCTCGAACAACGTCTACAGCAAGCCGAAAGAACTGGAATATCTTGTCCAGAAGCCTGTAGTCTCTGCGACCGCTAGCGCCCCCCTAATAAAGGCCATAGACCTCATGCTTTCCAAGGGCATAAGGAGGATCCCGATTACCACCAGCAAGGGGGAGCTCATAGGGATAATCACCGCAACCGATATGGTCAACTTCTTTGGGGGCGGGGAATACTACAACCTGGTCAAGCTCAGGTACGGAGGCCGATTCTTCTCTGCCCTCTATGCTCCGGCAGAGTCCATAATGACAAGAGAGGTCGTCTGCGCCGATGTGAAAGAGAGCTTCTCGCAGGTCCTGGAGAAGATGATCCGTGAGAATGTCGGATCCGTGCCTGTCGTGGACGGCGGCACCCTGATGGGTATCATAACCGAGTATGACGTGGTGAGGTATCTTTCGGGCAGATCGATGACCGGAAAGGTTGAGGATTACATGTCTAGGAACCCCGTCATGGCCTCTCCCAACATCACGATAAAATCTATTGCCCGCCTTATGGTCTCGAACGGATTCCGGAGGATCCCAATCGTAGAAGGGGGCAATGTGATGGGAATCGTCACAACTATGGATATAGTGAGGTACTTCGGGGAAGGGAAGGCATTCAGGAAGATCGTATTGGACGAGATGGATCATGTGATATCAGTGCCTGCTAAGGAGATAATGAGCGAGGGGGCTGTGAAGGTGAAGCCGCAGGACAAGCTTGGGGATGTCGCCCCCCTAATAAGGACCAGTGGGGTCGGTGCAGTCCTTGTTGAGGACGCGGGTACCATCGTCGGAATACTCACCGAGAGAGACCTGCTCATGGCGTTGGCGACCGAGTAATCCGTGCGAAAAGAATATAAAATGTGCATAGTCTTTTATGCTGAAGGTAAAATATCGTTAGCGTAATGTGTCGCTGTTACATGTGGTGAAATGAAATGTTTAGCCCTCCAGGAATGGGTTATGATCGTGCGATTACGATATTCTCGCCCGATGGGCGCCTCTTCCAGGTCGAATATGCGCTCGAGGCAGTGAGGCGCGGGTGGACGGCCATCGGGATCAGATGCACGAATGGTGTAGTGCTTGCAGTAGAGAAGAAGAGGATCAGCCCATTGATCGATCCAGCATCGATGGAAAAGATCCTCAAGATCGACGAACATGTGGGCGCGACTTTTGCAGGGCTCTCCTCGGACGCAAGAATTCTCATAGAGAGGGCAAGGCAGGAGGCCCAAATAAACAGGATGCTATATGACGAGACAATCGACGTCGAGGTCTTGACCAAAAAGGTAAGTGAAGTGAAACAGATCTACACGCAGCACGCTGGCGTCAGGCCATTCGGAGTAGCCCTTCTCATAGCGGGCGTTGACAGGTTTGGACCAAAGCTGTTCATGACCGAGCCGAGTGGTGCCTACGCGGGTTACTATGCCGTTGCTATAGGTGCAGGCAGCCAGACAGTCACCGAGTTCTTCGAAAAGAACTACCAGCCGGACCTCAAGATAGACGATGCAATAATGTTAGCGCTTAAGGCACTCGCCTCGGTCATCGAAGGCGGTCTCGACTCCGCCAAGGTAGAGATGGCAATTCTGCGGACCGAAACCGGGAAGTTCGAGAACCTCCCGCCCCAGCAGCTCATGGAATACATAGGAAAGCTAAAGGCGTAGGCTCATGCCAAAAGAAGATAAGTCAGTCATTGCTAGGCTGGTTATTCGTGGAGAGCACTTCGAGGTCATGGTAAACCCAGATCTCGCCTGGGCACTCAAGAGCGGCAAGGAAGTTGACTTCAAGGAACTCCTCGTGAGCGAGATCATCTACAAGGATGCCGGCAAGGGCCTGAAGGCCTCTGAGGAGTCCCTGAAGAAGAACTTCGGCACCGATGACCCTAAGACTGTTGCCGCTGCAATAATCAAGAAAGGCGAGCTCCAGCTGACCACTGAACAGCGCCGCGAGATGATCGAGAGCAAGCGGAGGCAGATAGTCAACTTCATATCACGGAATTGCATAGACCCGAAGACTGGATTGCCGCACCCCCCTCAGCGCATAGAGAACGCGATGGAAAACGTAAGGGTGAGCATAGACCCATTCAGGTCCGTGGAGGAACAGGCACAGGAAATAATAAAGGCGCTGAGGACTGAGCTGCCTCTGAAGATCTCGCAAGTTGTGGCGAAGATAGGCATCCCATCAGCCCATGCGAGGCGGGTCTACAGCGTCATATCAAAGATGGGCAACGTGACGCGGTCTGAGTGGCTCTCGGACGGATCTTGGAGGGGGGAGATGATTTTGCCTGCTGGCATACAGCAGAGCTTTGTCGACCGCGTAAACGAACTGACAAGGGGTAATTGTGAAATTGATATCAAAAAGCTATGAGGTGTTTGAATGACAACTTTCTTTGAACCAAGACAGCTGGTTTCCCCTGGCACTCTTCTTGCCGAAGGGAACTACCAGTCCGGATTCAATGTGTATCGTGATGACGGGAAATACTATGCCTCGATGGTCGGCCTCGCCGACATCAGGAACAATGTGATCTCGGTCATACCGCTAAGGGGGTGCTATATCCCCCAGCCGGGAGATGTGGTGATCGGTAAGGTTGTCGAGTGCATATCGACCGCATGGATGCTCGACATTAGATCCCCGTATCAAGGGGTCCTGTTCGCCTCAGAGTTCCTGTCCAAGCCACTGAACCCCCTAAAGGAAGAGGCCCGAAGATATCTCGACATCGGCGAGATGGTGGTTGCAACAGTCATGGCTTTCGACAGGACGAGGAACCCGTCCTTGACTGCTAGGGATCATGGCCTCGGCAAGATACACCGGGGAACAGTGATAGATGTGGACTTCACAAGGGTTCCTAGGATAATAGGGAAGAAGGGATCGATGAT
>JASFYK010000011.1 GCA_030055545.1 Thermoproteota archaeon
AAGCTCAAAAATTGCTTCTATCAATTCTCTTTCACTAAGTCTTTTGATTTCATCTTTCTTCTCTTTGAGAAATTCGTTTGCATGTGTGCAGTACTCTGATGAGAGCAAGTCGTTCCTCCCCTTGTAGAAAGAATGATTGAAGAAAAACTCGAGTGCCTCGACCCAATCTTTTAATTCATTATTATCAAGGTACCTTTCAACATAGATATTGCCGAATTGTTCAAACTTTTCTAATTTATTGAAGAAATCTTCGGTCATGAAATTAAAATTCATATTTATTAAATATAAATCTTATCGTTTAAACGCTAGATATGGGGAGGGGTCGACTGTCAAGAACCGGAGTTTAGCACGGAACCTCGAAATGGATCGCCATCCCCAGGAAAGGGATTTCAGACAGCGGGAACACATTATTAATTATGCCCAAGAAGGGCTTTTCTTCGATAACTTTACCAACAGACTTGTATGACAGGCTCAAGGAAGCCTCTGAATTGTACGGTACCAGCGTCTCAGACATCATCAGGCTGATGGTGAACTATCATCAAAATTACCATCAAGGGCTCCTAAGTCGTAGGTCGGGGGTTCGAATCCCCCCGAACCCGCCATCCAAAGCCTTTTGGAAATGCCGTCGATGCGCTGTCGCCATTTTGAGCGGTTCTTTCAGGAGGTCATTCTAAAGGACACCCTTGGCAGACCATGTTGAAGGAAAAGCGCAAGTGGTCTTTCCTAAAACTGCGGTATGGTTCCGAGTCCCATATGGCCCAGAAGGGCGTCTCGAAAGCGTTTCCGAAGCTGATCCTGCTGGGATCCATCCTCGCAGTGCATGGCGTGACCTCCCCTTCGCATGTTATGAATGCGCAAGAGAATGGCCAGTGGCATCTCCCGAACCTCTTCTTCACCATGCCCCCGCTAGCTTTGAGCACCATCTCCCTAAGTTCCTGATGCGACGGGCTGCCCTCTGGGTACCAGTTTTCAAGAGTCACATGAACGCATCTCACCCCCTTCTTGGCGAGCGTGGACTGGACCACAGGCAGGATCCTTAGATTTTCAGGGGTCCCAAGGACAGAGACGATCAGCCTGCCGTCCGTTCCCAGCGACGGTTGCTCGGAGAGCAGAATGTCAACAGCTGGGATTGTGGCGACATTGAATGAGATCTCGATGAAGTCAAAAGAGAAGACTATGTCGAACGCATTCTCTTCGCTGATCTTCATGCCATTCGTGATCAATTTAGTCCTCAAGCCCCTCAGGTGGGCCTCGGTGCACATCCTGAGAACCTCCGGATTTTGAAGGGGTTCACCCAGGCCGCTCATGACCACCTGCTCGAGGGTGGGTATCCCGTCAAGGATCCTTTTAAAACCATCAAAGCCCATGTCCTTCCCCTTCCTCGTGCTCGGGATGGCTTTGTGCAGGCAGGTTGGACACTCGAGATCGCACTTGGTTGTCGGCTCTATCACGACCTCCCTAGGCAATGTAGCCGTCTCATGCCACTTTCTGAGCCTGAACAAGCCGCTGATGGGGGTTGGCGCCATGCAATAACACCCGGAATGCTGACCTAATCTCTCTGTGGTTGGAGCTAATGAAGTTTCTGAAAGGGCATTCCGCTTAATCCAGTTGTAGATGATATATATCTCACATTTCAAATATCACTCCGGAAAAAGATGAACCCGCCTGAATATGATTTTTGCTTAAGGACAGGAAAAAGGAAGGGAGAGGACGTCAGGCGTACAATTATTGCCCTCGGTCTGCTCGACAGGACTAGGAAGATCATCTCTGAAGGGGATTCGGTCTACTTCCCTGTCACTAGGCGTCCTGAACCGCACGAGATCGAAGTGATCTCCAAAGCCGGCGAGATCTTCGTGGAGTCAAGGCGCCTCCCGGATGTTTCGCCTTCCTGCCCGAAGAGCGTCAAAGAATTCCTTCAGGGCTTGATACCTCAGAATGCCTTAAGATCTCTGCCAAAATCTTACGACATAGTCGGTGACATAATAGTAATTGAGCGTCTTTTGCCTGAAGCCGAGCCCTACCGTAAAGAGATAGCCGAAGCCTTGCTTAGAGTTCACAAAAACGCAAAAACAGTCCTGATCAAGGCAGGGAAGGTCGACGGACCCTACCGCATACCCCTCCTCGACCTTCTCGCCGGAGAGGACAGGCGTGAGACTGTGCATTCAGAGTACGGGGTCAGGCTTAGAGTAGATCTCTCAAAGGCATACTTTTCTCCAAGACTGGGCTATGAGCGTAACCGCGTCGCATCTCTTGTCAGGGACGGCGAAACGGTGGTGGACATGTTCGCTGGTGTTGGCCCGTTTTCCATAATGATCGCGAAGAGGCACAGATCAAGAGTATTCGCAATTGACATAAATCCAGACGCAGTCGAGATGATGCAATACAATTTGAGCCTCAACCGTCTAAAAGGCGAAGTTATCCCGATTTGCGGCGACGCCTCCGCTCTCTCTTCAAGACTGCGGGACACGGCAGACCGGGTAATAATGAACTTGCCTGCCCAGTCACTTGATTTTCTTGATGCCGCACGCCAGTTGCTGAAGCGGAGTGGCGGGGTTGTGCATATTTACCTGTTCTCAGGCTCCCCGCCGATCGAGTCTGCCGTCAGAAAGTTTGCAGAGCGAGCATCCAATGTCGGTGAATACGAATTGATGAACTGCAGGGCGGTCAAGCCAACCGCCCCGAAGGAATGGATTGTATCCATAGATGCCAAATTCAAACCACTCTGAATGCCAAAAACTGTTTCTTTGTATTTCGGCTCAAACAAATATTTTTATTAACAGCGACCTTCCATATCCATTATTAGTTTATCACTACCTGCAAGGTGGCGGTTGATGTCACAGTCAAAAAAACGGATACTCGTGGTTGATGACGACGAGGACATCCAGGAGACCCTCAAGTCACTACTGACGAAGAAAGGCTATCTGGTAGATACCGCAAATAACGGGGCAATTGCAATCCAGATGTCCGAGTCGACCCCTTACAACCTTGCCCTGCTTGACATGGTCCTGCCTGACATGGAAGGGACTCAGCTTCTTGTGAAGCTTAAGCCGACCACTCCACGCATGCGCAAGATAATGGTCACGGGTCATGCTTCGCTTGATAATGCAATTAGGGCTGTAAATATGGGCGCTGACGGCTACCTGATAAAGCCGGTTTCCCCTCCAGAATTGCTGAGGATGATAGAGGACCAGCTTAAGCGGCAGGAGGATGACGAGCGTCTCACGCAGGAAAAGATAACGTCTTACATTGAAACGCGAATAAAAATGCTCGAGGGATCTAAGGGGAATAGAGAATAGCCTCTGGTGAGAGCTGTATTGGTCTGGATGGGTGGGCATTGATGGCGGGTGAATTTGCGGCAAGAGCAACTGTCTATCTGCACAACAAGGACTTTGAGGGCATAGTGAAGAGCGCGCTAAAGGACATATTCGGGGAGCCCTTGGCCTCATCGGTCATCTTCCAAATCGGTGGCACGGAGTCAATTATGGATCCTTCCCTCTTCGAGAAGAAGATTCGCCTAGTTTTTGGTCCGGGGGCCGACCTGATCTTGGATTATGTGGCTAAGAAGCTCGAGAATCCGCGGAAGAGGATTGTCCGAAAGTGATCTGCCGCCCCCTCATTCCTGAACCTTCACTTCGATTGTAAGCCTGATCTTGGCGCCATCCCTTGCGATCCTCTCCACAAGATCCCTCCTCAATTCGGAGGACGACTTGTCTGAATTGACCATCAGCGTCCGTCCGCAGACGTATCCGCTCTTCCTGGCAACCATTTCGCTTTTGCTCTCGAGGGTCAGCCGAGCGCTGCCCCTGCCTCTTACGACGTCGCATATCCCGTCAGATTCGATCCGCAGCGCCACCTCCGTGCCATCCCTCCTCAGCGCCTGCTTCATCTCCTCAGGGAGCTCCGCAAGGCCCAGGGCTGCCCTGGTGGCGACTATGCAGTCCCCCCTCCTGGTCTTCACCTCATCCTTCGTAATCTCAAGCGTAGTGGGGTGCTTCGCAGTGATCTTCCGGTCCCCCTCGGCATAGAACGTCAATGTAAGCATGGCAACCAAGCCTTTTTTTAGGCTTGGTCTCTATAAATCTTTAGAAGTGTTTTGGGTTGGGCATGTCTAATAAGAGGGAGCAGCTGGTTAGGCACCTGATCGAAGAGGGGGTGCTGAGCCAACCTGAAGTCATAAGGGCGATGTCGAAGGTGCCCAGGGAGGAATTCGTGGTTCCCGAGCTACGGGAACAGGCCTACATGGATACCCCGCTCCCTTCGCTTGAAGGACAGACGATTTCTGCGCCACATATGGTTGCGATAATGTGCCAGCTACTCTCACTGAAGCCAGGGCACATCGTACTCGAAGTCGGTGCTGGCACAGGCTACCATGCTGCAGTGTGTGCTGAGATCGTTGCCCCCCGACAGCCTGGCACCAGCGACGGGCATGTCTTCGCCATCGAGCGTGTAAGGTCCTTGGTCGAATTCGCCAGGTCTAACCTTGCGCGCTGCGGGTACTCTGACAGGGTTACTGTGATAGAAGGGGACGGGACGCTGGGTTACCCTGATGCTGCCCCCTATGACGCGATACTCGTCACCGCAGCCGCTCCGAGGATACCTCCCCCACTCAAGTCACAGCTGAGGGACGGCGGCAGGATGGTGATCCCGGTCGGCGAGGCGTACTCGATCCAGGACCTCATAGTTGTCGAGAGGACTGGCGCCGACTTCAAGGAGTGGACGTACGGGGGATGCGTCTTCGTCCCCCTCTGTGGCAGATATGGCTGGAACCCATGACCTCTAGAACCATCGCATTAGGTCAGGCTGCCGCCTCTTCTCCCTCCCCCTTTCCACAAGCCTGGCAAGCGCAGCCCTTATCCTCTCAGGAGAGAAGTCAAACTCATCACAGAGGTACCCAACAAGCCCCTCTGTGTTGACCTCCCCCCAAGCCAGGATGTAGTCGCCCCTTACAGTCGGTTTCAGGAAGTTCTCCTTGATTGCGCTATAATCTGTACCCTGATCCCCCTCGATCAGCCCACGCTCCAGGGCCCCTTCCAGCGATCCCGCCTCCTTCAGCACCTTCAGGGCCTTCTTGGGGCCTATGCCCTTGAACCCCTCTGGGTTGAAGTCTGTTCCGATGAGTATCCCCAGATCCACCAGCATCTCCCTGGTCAGGCCGTTCTCCTTCAGGACTTCATCTAGCTCAACCAGCTCGGGCTCAATGTTCACGTAAACAGGCTTGTTGGGGAGCTTCCTCCTGCCCGATATGGTCAGGTTCCTGACGAGCCTAGGTGCTCCGAATAGTAGTGAATCGTAGTCCTGGCTAGCGACCGCCCATGCATCCCCCTTCATCGCCATGTAGGCAGCCTGCGCCTCGCCTTCTGATGGCGCCTGAACCCAGGGAACGCCGAGGAGGTCGAGCAGGGTCTTCGACTGCTCCACCATTTCCGATGAGAGCCTTGAGGTGGCCTGCGCATGCTTCCTTGCTGCCTTCAGGTCGCCCCTCTCTATTGCCTTCCTGTACTCTGCCCTTGCCTTCTCCTTTGTCTCCATCCTCCGGGAGATCTCTTCCGCCTTCATCTCCGGCGGCTTGCCGTCAAATGTGTAAACTGGCTTCACACCGGCCTCCAGGAGGTTGATGGTTCTGTAGAAGATGCCGCTCAGGTGGCTAGTGACCCTTCCCTTCGAATCCCTCAGTGGGGTCCCATCTGGCTGCCTGATTATAGCGAGGAACTGGTAAAGCGCGTTGTACCCGTCGATGGCGAGTATTCGCCCCCCAAGCCCCTCGAGGGAGATTGGGGTGTGCTTGACGAGATCCTTCAAGTTTACGCCCAGGGACTGCCCCCCCAACACACCCTATTTCGGCTGAAGAAGCGTTATCACTCTGCCCTTTTTTATCTGCGACACCGTGATCTTGCCCCTCAGCTCGAGGTTCATCAGCATCTTGTTTATCTCGAGCATTGAGATATCCTTCATCATCGCCCTAAGCATCTCGACGAGCTCCTCTTCCTTAAGAGTCCCCTGCCTCTTTGCGAGCAGATCCAGCACTATCAGCTCCGGCGACTCGGTCCTCCACCTGATCCCCTCTTCTGCCAACTGTGCAACTCTCCTGTTCCCATTCTAGCTCTTTCAAAGCCGTCCCGTCAGATGAAGTTGATTAACGGCGACTTCCCCCTCAGCGACTGCTTGCTCCTCTCCTCCCATGCCTTGTAGTACTTGAGCATCTCCTCGCTTATGGTTGGCCTTATCTTCTCCTTTGCTTTGAGGAAGTGCCTCATCTGGACCTCCTTCGCCTCCGGATCCTCCCTCAGCGCCATCATCCCCGCTTCCCTGCACAGCGCCTCGATGTCTGATCCAGCATAATTCATTGTCATTGCCACCAGCCTGTCGATATCCACGTCCTTCGCCAGCGGCATGTCCTTGGTGTGTATCTTGAAGATCTGCAGCCTCGTCTCGTTGTCAGGCTCCGGAACATACAGCAGCTTGTCGAACCTCCCGGGGCGTAGCAGCGCAGGGTCGATTATGTCGGGCCTGTTTGTGGCGCCTATGATGACGACGTTGAAGAGACCGACCAGGCCGTCCATCTCGGTCAGGAGCTGGCTGATGACCCTCTCCGTGACCATGGAGTCGCTCGACCCTCCACCCCTCATGGGTGCGATCGAGTCGATCTCGTCGAAGAAGATGACCACCGGGGCCGCCGTCCTCGCCTTCCTGAATACCTCCCTTATCGCCCGCTCGGACTCGCCGACCCACTTGCTGAAGATCTCGGGACCCTTGACCGTGATGAAGTTCGCCTCGCTCTCGTTGGCCACCGCCTTCGCCAAGAGCGTCTTGCCGCATCCCGGCGGTCCGTAGAGCAGCACCCCCTTCGGCGGCTTTATGCCCAGCCTCTTGAACCTCTCAGGGTATTTCAGCGGCCACTCGATCGCCTCTATGAGCTCCTGCTTTATCGAGTCGAGCCCTCCTATATCGCTCCACCTGACGTTGGGTATCTCAACGTATACCTCCCTGAGCTCTGTCGGCGTGACCTCCCTGAACGCGTTCATGAAGTCCTCCATTGTGATCTCAAGCTTCTCGAGGAACTCCTGTGGTACCCTCTCCTGCTGGATGTCTATCTCCGGGAGGTACCTCCTGAGTGCCTTCATCGCAGCCTCCCTTGCGAGCGCTGCCAGATCGGCTCCTACGAAGCCATGGGTCAGGCTCGCCAGCCTGTTCAGGTCCACGTCCTTCGCCAGCGGCATGTTCCTCGTGTGTATCTGCAAGATCTCGTACCTGCCCTTGACGTCCGGCACCCCGATCTCGATCTCGCGATCGAACCTGCCTGGCCTCCTCAGGGCGGGGTCGATCGCGTTCTGCCTGTTTGTCGCCCCTATCACGATGACGTCGCCGCGGGTCTCGAGGCCGTCTAGCAGGGCAAGCAGCTGTGCAACGACCCTCTTCTCGACCTCCCCTGTCACCTCTTCCCTCTTTGGTGCGATCGCATCGAGCTCGTCTATGAATATTATCGCAGGCGCGTGCTGCTTTGCCTCGTCGAAGAACTCCCTGAGCTTCTGCTCCGACTCGCCGTAGAATTTGCTCATGATCTCAGGGCCGTTTATTGCAATGAAGTACGACTCGGTCTCGTTGGCCACCGCCTTCGCCAAGAGCGTCTTGCCGCATCCCGGCGGTCCGTAGAGCAGCACCCCCTTCGGCGGGTCTATTCCGAGCCTCTTGAAGAGCTCCGGGTGCTTCAGCGGCAGCTCCACCATCTCCCTTACCTTTTCGATGGCGTCTTTCAGCCCTCCAACGTCCTCATACGTCACGCGCGGGACCTTGGCGGCCTCCGCGGGTTTCTCAAGGATCGTCAATGTCGTATCCTCGTTCACCATGACAATACCGGAAGGCTTGGTCGAGACTACCGCGAACGGAATCGCCTGTCCGAGTACGGGGATAAGGACATTATCCCCCTCCACCACCGGCGTGTCGGCGAGCCTCCTCTTCACAAAGCTCACGAACCCCGAATCCACGCTTATTGTGAACGAGAGAGGGGCGAGCTTGACGAGGTTGGCAGGCTTGGACTCGGCCTTCCTTATTGTGATCTTCTCCCCTATCCCGACCCCTGCATTCTTCCGGATCAGCCCGTCCATCCTTATGATGTCCATGCCTTGGTCCTCGGTGTATGCGGGCCATACTATCGCAGCCGTCTTCCTCTTCCCCTCTATCTCTATCACGTCACCGACGCTCACTCCTATCTTCTTCATTGCTTCCGCGTCGATCCTGACCTTGCCCCTGCCCACGTCCCTCTGCTTCGATTCGGCTACCCTGAGCACAACCTCTTTAGAACCTTCCATACAATGCACCACTTCTCTTCTCAAAACTTGAGTCCGGTGACAGACTGCCTACCTATTTAGGCTTGCAACAAATATTATTAAATCCTTTTTGCAAAAAAGGCCTTAACCGGGCAGCGTCTGGACTATCTCAACGTCCACCTGCCCGACTCCCTTGACCGCTGCGAACGCATCCTCTACGGGCTGCGTGCCTCCTGCGAAATCACCAGGCATTATGACAAATACCTTCAGCGCCTTCAGCCCAAAGGCTATCTCCTCCTCCTGGAACTTGTGGACGTACAGGTCCTTCTCGCCCTTGGGGAGCGCGGCCTTCAGTTCGTCCTTGAGCTTATCGAGGCTTATGGAGTCGTCCTCGGGAAGGATTTTGATCACAGCAAGTAGCTTTGACATTTTTGAACCTCCTATGGTCCTTGGAAACCGCACTTCGGGCACTTGTAGTTGTTCACCAAGTCCCTGCACCTCCTGCACCTCCAGAAGACCACCTCCCCGCAGTTCGGGCAGGGCAGCCTGACACCCTTCTGGTCCGGAAGTATTGGCTCTTTGCAGGAAACGCAAGTCGGCAACTCGAGCTCGCTCATCGATCTTCACCAAAGTAAGATGACAAAGAAGTCCGCTCATATATAAAGTATTGCCAAAATGGTCACCTGAGCAGCTCCGGATCAGAAGATTGCCTCCAGCACCATTGGGACGAGCCTGAAGAACATCCTAGACCTAGCCAGCCTCCAGAGAGCCTTCCCTTGCAGGTCCATATCGTACTGGGTAGCTCCTCTCAGCGCCCCTCCCGAGTAGAGTGTCTCAAGCATCGTGTCGACCTCTCTCGCCCCCATCCTGTTATAAACCGCTCTCGCAAGCCTCATCAGCATGAAATCCTTGCCGTAAGCTCTCTTCCAAGCCTTTCCGAAAGAATCGAGACCCCCTTTCCCAGAGAGGAACTGGTAGGCCGCCCTCGCTGCAAGCCTCGCAGTGAGGCAGCCCAGCACGACGCCGCCGCCTGTCGTCGGCTTCACAAAGCCCCCCGCGTCCCCGATAGCAATCGCATTTCCCCTATGCACCACCCTGAGCGGCCCCCCTGTAACCACCTTCCCAAAAATAGGCGCGGACCTCCTGGCCCCCGAGAACCTCCTCCAAGGCTCAAATTTCTCGAGCAGTCTCTCCAGCGACCGCAACGGGATCCCTTCACTGGACGCCAGCCCCACCCTCACTCCGTCCCTCCTGGGCACTGCCCAAGCGAAGAATCCGGGCGCATGTCTGCCCAAGTATATCTCCACCATATCCTCCTCAAAGCCAGGGGTCTCCAAATCCAGTTGCGCCGCCGGAATCGCCTCCGGGATCCCAAAACCAAGCCTCTTGGAAACCCTCCCGGCCGTCCCCTCTGCGTTTATCAGGACCTTATACCTCTCGCCCCCCCTGAACTGTGAGCCGAGCGTGACTTTGGCCCCGCTTGCCTCTGCCCTCCGAAGGAGCTCCCTCTCGAACGCGGGCCTGTCTATCACCGCCGCCTTCGCCTCTCCCCCCTTGACCATGTAAGCCTTCCCTGACGGCGAATAGACCCTAAACCCCTTGATCTTCCTGATTATCGGCGCCTCAGTTCCCAAGATCTCACGCAGCCCGCTCAGGCTCACGAGCCCGGCGCAATGCTCTGGGATCCCCACCTCGGCGTGCTCCTCCAAAATCTCGGTCTCCAACCCGAGCCGTGCAGCCTCGCTTGCAGCCGATAGCCCTGCAGGCCCGCCTCCGACTATCAGGAGATCCCTCAACTTTTACCCTCGATATCCTTTTTACACTCGAGCATTTTAAAAAATCCGTGCGTCTGTATGAGCTTCCAGTACAAGCAGGCTATCGTGGTGCGCCAGGACCTGAAGATGAGCAAGGGGAAGACGGCTGCCCAGGTGGCGCACGCCTCGGTCTCCTCGTACCTCAGCGCCGCGAGATCCAGGCCCAGGTGGGCCGAGGCTTGGCTAGAGGAGGGCCAGAAGAAGGTCGTACTGAAGGCGCCATCCCTCGGCGAGGTTCTCGAACTCAAGGAAAGGGTCGATAGGGAGCGGATCCCGAGCGCGCTGATCCAGGACGCCGGTCTCACCGAGCTCGAGCCGGGCACCGTGACATGCCTCGGCATAGGGCCTGCCCCCTCCGAGGACGTCGACCGCATAACAGGGAAACTGAAGCTGCTCTGAGGATCAAAAAGATGCCCCTCCCCAAGACGAGGTCTCGCCTCGAGTCCGATCTCGGCATGCTCTACTACTCCACGGATGCCCCTCCGATCGGCGGCAGGCTCAGGCAGCTGCCCGAAGACTTCATAGTCGAAGAGATCTCGCCAGAGGGCTTATTAGTCAACAGGAGCCTGGAGCGGCTTGACCGCGGCGAGGGGCGATTCACGCTCGCAGTCCTCGAGAAGCGCTCAAAGGACCTCATCACGCTCGTCTCCGTGCTTGAACGAAAGTTGGGGGCGCAGGTAGGGTATGCGGGAATAAAGGACAGGAACGCCTTGACCTGCCAGCTAATCTCAGTCGGACTGCCATTGGGCACTTGGCTTCCGCCCACTGATATCGACGGCGTAAGAATTAGAGCGATCGGATCTGCGAGGTGGCCGGTGAGGCCAGGGGATCTGCTGGGGAACCATTTTACTATCGTCATACGGGGGCTAACCGCCCCTCCAGACGGATCGACCCTGAACCCACCATGGGTACCCAACTACTTCGGGCACCAGAGGTTTGGGGTCACGCGACCCAACACGCACAAGGTCGGGAAGCTCCTGCTCAAGGGGGATTTCGAAGGCGCTGTCAGGGAGTTCCTGGCCTCTCCCTACCCCGGGGAACCTGAGGAGGCGTTCCGCGCAAGGAAAGAGCTTAGGGACAGCTGGGACCTGAGGAGGGCAGAGTCGTCATTCCCGAGGTCGCTCAGCCTCGAAAGGGCAGTAATAAGGAGGCTCTTGGAACGACCTGGCGACTACGAGGGGGCAATTTTGGCACTGCCGAGCGACTTGAGGAGGCTCTTCGTGAACGCATACCAGTCTTACCTCTTCAACTTGGCACTCTCGCGGAGGCTTGAGGAGGCTGGACCATTTGCCGTCTCGGAGGGCGACTTCGTATCTCCCCTGGATCGGACGAACCTCCCCTCTCGGCCGATCAGGTGCGATTGCACCAACCTTACAAAACTGCGATCATGGGTCGGTTTGAAGAAGGCTGTTGTGATGGTGCACATCCCTGGTTTCAGGACGAGACTCAGCGGCATCGACGCAGAGATCTATGGCGAGATACTCTCGGAGGAGGGCATTTCACAATCCGACTTTGCGGAGGTCAGGGGAGCCCATTTCGAGGGGGCCATGCGCCCTGCGGTCTTCTGGCCGGTCAGCTTCGAGCCCGGCCAGCCCAAAGAGGACGAGCTGAACCCCGGCTCCTGCAAGATCGCCCTCCGGATGGTCCTCCCGAGGGGTTGCTTCGCCACCGTCATTCTGAGGGAGATCATGAAGCCCGAGGACCCTGCCGCCTCCGGATTCTGATTCTGGTTCGCACGCGTTGTTGGTCTTCGGTTGAGCCCTGATCACGGCAGTAGCCTCTCAGGAGTCCTCGGGAAAAGCGCAGCCTCCTGCACGTTCTGGAGATCCAGCAGCTGCATTGTGAGCCGCTCTATCCCTATGTTGAATCCGCCGTGCGGCGGTGCGCCGTACCTGAAGAACTCGGTGAACCACTTGAGCCCGACCATACTCATCCCCTTCTCCTTTATCTGCCCGATTATCTTGTCGTACCGGTGCTCCCTCTGCCCTCCTGAGCTCAGTTCCAGCCCCTTGCATACCAGGTCGACGCTCCTTGCCCAGGTCGGTTCGTCGTCCAACCTCATCACATAGAAAGGCTTAACCCTGAACGGGAAGCGGTTCACGAAGAAGAAGTCCGACCCGTGCTTCTCCTTGACGTGCTTGGCAAGTATGGTCTCAGACTCCCTGTCGTAGTCCTCCCCATAGGGTACTTTCTTCCCGTACTCCTCGAGTATGGAGTACACGTCGGGGAACCTGATCTCCGGGAACGGTGACTTGGGGACGCTGAGCTCCTTGCCCAGCGCCTCGAGCTCCTCCTTGCAATCACTCACGACCTTCGCGACGCCGCTCCTTACGAGTTCCTCCTCGACCCTCATTACGTCGTACTCGTCCCTGATAAAACCTATCTCGACCGCGCAGCCCCTGTGCTCGCACAGGTGCCTCGGCGTATGGCTCAGCTCGGCCCTCCAACTGGGCCCCAGGTCGTATATGCGGTCCATCCCCGAAATCACCGCCAACTGCCTGTGGAGCTGCGGGTCCTGTCTCAAGAAAGCGCTCTTGTTGAAGTAGACGACGGGGAAGACCTCTGCCCCGCTCTCGGAGGCCGCTCCCATCAGGCACGGGGTGAACACCTGCTGGAACCCCTCCCTCCAGAGGTACTCCTGCATCCCCTCCAGGAGCTTTGACTGCACCCTGAAGACGGCTGCGACCTCTGGGCGGCGAAGGTCCAGTACCCTGTGGTCGAGCCTGGTGTCTAGGTTCGACTCGATGTTCCCTGAAACCGACACAGGGACTGGATCCAGCGTCTTGGAGATGATCTCTATCCTTGAGGGGATCAGCTCCCTCTCCCCTGGAGCTATCTTGGTCGCCTTGACGGCCCCGGTGACGCTGATGACATCCTCCTCCCTCAGCTTTTCAGCCAAAGAAATGAGGCCCTCCTCCACGCACCCTTTCTTGAGCGTGATCTGGAGTATGCCAGTCCTGTCCCTCAGCACTATGAACTTGAGCTTCCCGAGGTCCCTGATCTTGTGCACCCAACCTGCAACGGTGACCTCCCTGCCTTCGTCCTCGGGCTTGACCTGGGTCGTGTAGTGAGTCCTCATCGACATAATGTCGCATCTCACCTCAAAACGAATTGAACCGGCAGTGTAAAAAGCTTAGTGTTGCCGCCAACTCAATCGAAGACTATGTGGATTACCTCTCCGGTCAGTATCCTGATCGCCTCTTCGGCCGACCTCGGGTCTATGGGCATCTTCCTCATGTCCGATTTGGGCATCTTGATGGTGCTCTCCCAGCTCCCGTCCGGGAGCCACACCGTGTTAGCGCCCATGACCCTCGCGGGCGTCACGATCTGCTCGAGCAACCGCTTTATGCTCGAGGTCTTCTCGACGATCCTGACGCTCGTCCTCTTCTCGTCACTGAGCTGCTTGCTGACCTTGGAGAGCAGGGCCTTGTTACCGCCACCGCTCACCATCACTATTACCATGTTGGGGAGCTTGACTGTCCTCAGGATTGAGTAATCCTTGAGCTGGGGGTTCTTCACCTCGTGGTCTATGAACCATTTGGAGACCTCGACGTCCGCCTGCGTGATCTCTCCCTTGTCGAGCTTTTCTTGGCATCTGGGGCACAGAACTCCGCTCTTCGCGCAGAAATAGCAGATTGGGGTCTTCAAGAGAAACGCCTCACTTCTTCCTCCTCATCTTTATCGTGATGGAGCTGGTCCTCTTGACCCCCCCTTCCCTGAGCTGGATCTCCTCGGTCCCGATGGTGACCTCGCTGATAGAAGCTGAAGGCATGAACTTCCTCCTGACCATCTCCGCGACATCGACTGCGGTGCTGATCGGTCTGCCGCGCGCCTTGATCACCACCTCTTCCGCGCCCTCATGGAACGCGGTGAGGCAAGCCAATACATAGTTCATCGGCGGCTTCTTACCGATCAGTATCGCATTCTCCTGTGACAACCAGTCTCCCCCAACGTTGATCAAAATGGCTAATGGGTTTATTTATTTCTGAAATAAATATATTTTGGTCTGTTAACAGCTAAGGTTTATTAAATGCTTATTTTCAAATGTAAAGCCAAGGGGTTCACTTTGACAAAAAATGAGGGGTCTGCGCTGACCGACAGGCAACTCGAGATACTCGGGGTGCTCTTTGAGATGAGCGAGCAGGCGAGCGTCTTCACAATAAGGAAGAAGCAGATAGACCTCGCAAACCGCCTGAGCCTGACCCGGCAGGCCCTGAACATCCACCTCCGGAAGCTCAGGGACGCAGGGCTGATCAGGACCGGGAGGGGTTTCATCGACCTGACAGAAGATGCGCTGAAAGCTCTGGGTGTGGAGACCGCTGAGGCATTCGTATTCTTGAAGATCCACCCCCCAAAGCGAGAGTCTGTCTACGAAAAGATCAGGGGCCTGCCGGCGCTTGACATCTACAGGGTCACCGGAGAGATAGATCTTGTCGCGCTCGTCCCGCAGGCCCAGCTGGATCGGTTCCTCGAGGAGGTCTCGGGCATAGACGGGGTGATCTCGACGTCCTCGCACATCGTGATCTCCTCGATCAAGCGCCCGCGGAAAAATTTATAATTGAGATGCCGGTGTATGGATTAAAAACGGTGGTCGCCAATGCCCATCCAAGATCCAGAAAAGCAGCAGATAGCTCAGAAGCACCTGCTCTACCTGAAGATATGCAGGAAGTGCGGTGCTAGGAACCCGATCTCCTCAGATAAATGCAGAAGGTGCCGGAGCAAAGAACTGCGACCGAAGCGGCGCGAGCTTAAGCGCTAAGCTTAAGTAAGTTTTTTGAACCACCCTAAACAGAGGCGGGCCCGTAGTCTAGTCTGGTTAGGACACCTGAAAAAGGCCTAAAGTCGCCCTCACACGGCGGAGGTCTCCGGTTCGAGTCCGGACGGGCCCACCATTATATCAAAGCGTTTCCTAGTCTTTATGCCAACTCGGAATTGTGGCGTTGCCACTATGATCAATGACGACAAGAGGTTTACACCAGTGTTGCAACGCCCTAGTTGGAGCAATCCTAATATGGTACTTATGTACTAATGCACTTATGGGCGAAATACTGAAGGTAGAGGTTGACAAGGCTCTGGCCCGGCGGTTCAAGAAGCGTGCGATGCAGTCCCATGGATACAAAAAAGGGGCGGTCAAGAAAGCTCTTGTTGATCTTGTGGAACGCTTCGCCCTGCCTGCCCGTGCAGACTGGGGGGCGCTCAGAGGATCACTGAAATGCATGGGGGAGACGTCTGTTTCTCTTCAGCACCGCGCTCTGAGGGATGCTGATTGATCCTCATCGACACAAACATCTTTTTGGAGCTCCTGATGGACCAACCTAATGCCGAGGATTGCGAGCGCCTGCTTTCCGCAGTTTCAGAGGGCAAAGTTGAAGCCCTCGTCACGCGCTATTCGCTTCATGCAATCGAATCACTGCTTAAGGATCCTGACGTGCTCGCCTCTTTCCTGAGAAACATAGAAAACTCAGCTGGTCTTTTTGTCTACGAGACGGACACCTCTGAAGAGCTGGTCATTTCGATACTTATGAAGGAGATCCACCGCGACTTCGACGACTCGCTACAGTACTATGTGTCAAAAAAAGTAGGCGCCAAGGCCATTGTGAGCTTTGATCGCCATTTTGACGGCTTGGATATCCGACGGGTAGACCCTGAGGCAGCGTTGCAACTCTTCGAATCAAAAAAGAAGGCTTAATACTTCACGACTTACATCGTTTGAGGTCTCCGGTTCGAGTTTACTGACTACCCTTATATCAAACACAATTCCGAACGGTCTGCTTCTTGAGCTTCCTATGGACGCCAAAGATCGGGACGAGGTCATGTTTTGCTTTTTCTTGCCTTGACTGAAAAAGAAGATTCCTATTCTTCTAGCGGCCAGAAAATTTGCGTCACAGGCTTTTCCGGATCCCTCTCCTTTTCAGGATCGGTCAGGTAGACTTCCCACATCTTGCCCGCTGGTCTGAGTTTCCTTTCGGTCATTCAATCCATCATTCTCTTGTAAGTCACGCCCATTCTTCCGTATGTGCCCACATGGAACCTCGTGACGACTTTTTCGCCGGGGAGGAAGACGGGTTCTATTTTCCCCCTCGCCCTCTAAGACCGTTGCGGTCGGGAACCCGATCACCATCACTGTCTTGTGGTCGTTCCACGAGTGGTAAAGTGAAAAGGGCGGACCGGTAACTTGCACCCCCTTGCTCTTCAAAAATGCTGTCAGCTCGCCGAAAAGCTCTACCCGCTTGTTCCCGATCTCTTAGGTCGTAACCTCTATGTTGATTGCAATGGCAGGCCTTTTCTCCAACTCGACTATCTTGAACTCAGGCTCCAATTTGAATCACCGTAATATGTATCTCAGACAGACTATTAAATCAGGATAAGCTTCAGCACTTGGCAGGCCGTCCCACAGGACAAGCTATACTACCAGATAAGGGGTCCGGACAACCAAATACTCGCCAACGGGGTATTCGCTGAACCGAGTCAGCTAACTGTTTGGCAATCTTGGGTCGAAGTGCCCCTGCCCTCACCAGTTGCCCTCAAGGCGGGGCAGACCTACCGCATAGTGCTGCTTTCCCAGGGTTTCGACTCTTGAAAGCGCCTACCACCTCTACGGTCACGAGTTCAGCTATGACACGAGTATTGGTTATGGCGGTCACCGGCACGCGATCACCTCTAGCTTACGGAGGGGCACACTGGGCTGACAACTATGATGCTGATGCCATATTCCGTCTTACCGTGACTGGCTGATCTGCTTCTTTATTCTACGCTTTTTAATTTCTAAGGATGCCACGAGCCGAATCTGCAATCTAGGCCGCCCGGAAAAGACGCCCACCGCCTATGCACAAAACTCTTCGTGCATTTCCCTCAGGTGAGCCCGATCCTTCCGACGACCCTTAGCTTCGCACCATCGAGCTGCATCAGCACTCCTCGGGAGCCAGGGATGAATGCCGCCTCCTTTCCTAGAGATATTTTGAGTTTGGGATTGCGACAGCCGTTTCCGTACTCGCCGACCTCCTCGATCTTCCCTGGAACGAACTGCATCCAATGCCCGATGTGAACTGCAGTTCCTGCCTCGAGCGGCTCCATCCAGTACTTGTGGATCTCTGCCTCTGTAACCAACTCCTTTCTAGTTGTGACGGATGCGTTGTTGGTCAGCAATGCTCCGCGGTCTAAGTCTTCGGGCTGGACCCCCTTGAGTGCCAGTCCCACCCTGTCTCCCTCCACCGCTGACTCGAAGTCGTCGTCGTGCTTCTGTATAGACCTGACTTGTGCTTGTTTCTCGCCTGGGAACACCCTCAGAGCGTCGTGCCTTCTGATCGTCCCTTTCACAACCGTCCCCAGCACCACCGTCCCCGTCCCCTTGACGTTGAATGCGTGATCCACCGCCACGCATCCCCCCTCCTTCCCTTCCGCGGGGTCGCAGGCTCCCTGCGAGGCTAAACTGACCATTTTCTCCCTTAGGCCGTTTACGTCGCCCTCAAAGAACTCGTATCTTTCCAGGAGCGTCCCCTTGACCAGCTGAGCCACCTTCTCCTTCATCACGCCCGACAGGACGAAGTATCCCTTGTCCACCCCTGCAGAATGCAGCATCAGCGCGGTCTCTCCAAATGCCGCGTCTACCTTCTCCACCACCAGTATCGCCATCTTAGCGATCGAGACGGCATAGAAGAGCGGGGCGAGCCTCTCCGGGTACTTCGTTGGCTCGATGAAAGTCACCGTGTCCTCGCCCCTCT
>JASFYK010000012.1 GCA_030055545.1 Thermoproteota archaeon
CGTGGTTCACGGCGATGATGTTCTTGTACCTTTTAGTTATCCCGAATGTCTGGATCATCGCAATCAATTCCACCCTGTGCAATATACGCCTTTGAGTTTTAAGGAAGGCCTGTCTTTTTATTCTCTTTATAAGTAATCCAGAACTGCATGATAAATTGTACGCTTTCTTGCTTAAAGGATGCTTTGCTGGCACACTAGGTTCTTTTATGGTCAACTAATATCGGAATTTGTAGATATGTTTATATTATTTGCACAAATGAGTTTTTATCATGGGATTCACAAATGACCGAATAAACGAGTTGAGGACAAACGTCCTCAAAGCGCTATGCGATCCTGTGAGGCTCAGGATAATCTATGCGCTCAAAGATGGGGAGCGGTGTGTGTGCGAACTGATCCCTTTGTTGAAAAGGTCGCAATCCACCATCTCAAAGGACTTGGATATGCTTTACAGGTCGGGCATCTTGGGCAGGCGCAGTGAGGGCAAGAAGACCATATACTGGGTGTCCAGCGAAGGGGTCTTCAAGATACTCGAAGAGGTCGACAGGATAGCCATGAGATCGATCTCGGATCTCGCAAAGAGTTATTCACAGCCCGAAAAAGCCCTCTGATCGCCATGTTCGGTCAGCTCACGGTCAGAAAATTATATATTTACCAATTCAAAAAAATGAATTTGAGGTTTTCTAGATGGTCAAAGTGGAGTTTTTCACAGCGGAGCCCCCTTGTGCAGGCTGCGTTGAGCTACTCAGGCTGGCAGACGAGCTTGCCGATAAGTACGGAGATCGGCTGGAGGTCATCAAGCACGTAGGGCCCTGCAAGGAATTTGATGAATATGGGCTGACAGTAGTTCCTGCTGTGGTCTTCGAAGGAGGACGGATTATGCTGATGGGGGTATGCCCAGACATGGAAACATTAATCGCTTCACTGAAAGAACTGGGGTTGTAGCCATGGCGCTGAAGATCGAGGTATTCGCATCCCAGCCGCCTTGCTCGGGTGGTAGGCTGGTTCTTAAGCTGATTGAAGAGATCAAGCAGGAGTACGGAGACAAGATCGATGTAGAGATAAACAAGGGGGTCACCGAGAAAGCCAAGGAATACGGTCTTAAGGTGAGCCCTGCTATCGTGATTGACAGGGACATCCGGATAATAGGCGTCTGCCCTACAAAGAACACTCTGAAGAATGCGATCAGGGAAGCAGGTCTCCTTTAGCCTTTTTCCACTTGGTTTTTTGCATTTTATATTGCAGCCGTATGGACGCAGCCTACGCCAGAGGCTCACTTTTTTAAACCCCCTGATCATATCCCTTTACAAGCCTGGGTGTAGCACATGAGTTCATCAGAGATCTTCAAGAGAGCCTCCGATAGCCGTCTCCTCAAGGATCCCTATGTTGAAAAAGTCTGGAGTCTCATTGGGGACGCAGGTCTTTTCAGAAAGTCGCCTGACTTCTTGCACTCCTTGAGAAGGGAGCTGCTGCGGGAATCTCTTGACTTCTTCAAGAGGCATAGCACATACTACTCACAGCTCTTCGAGAGGCTGGGTATCGACCCGAAGAGTGCAGATTTTCCGGATTTGGCAAAGCTCGCGATTCCCTCTGATATGCTGAGGGGGGAAGGGCACAGGCAGTTCCTCATAGATGATGTCGAGCAGGGCGGGGAATACTTCACATCAAGCGGCACTACTGGGAAGGATCCGGTCAAGATCTACCGCAGCCCCCTCGACCTTGCCATAATGATCAAGGCCAATACATACCTCTTTGAGCATGTTTATGGCGGCAAGCTGGAGGAGGGCAAGGGCATCGCCCTCTTCTTGGCTGCCCCTGAGCTGAGGCACAAATTGAGCTTCGTGGCATTCGTTCAACTCACTCTTGAATACAAGGATATTGAGCTGCTGTATGGTATGGACTTGATCCAAGGGGAGGCCTCTGGGACACAATGGCAGAAGCTGGTTCCAAACAAGGAGCGCATATTGAAATTCATGAAAAGCAAAGCCGAGCCAAAGCTTCTCTTCACTGCCCCAGCAGGGATCTACTTGCTCTCACAGAACTTTGAAAAGATGAATATCCTCAAGCGAATAGTTTACAAGCTTGTCACTGGCACTCCTCCAATCGAACTTGGAAGAGGAGGAGTCATAGTCACCGGGGGTGGCTCCAAGGGATATGCTCTTCCACCCTACGAAGACATCGTCTCGATATCAAGGAAATATTTTGTGGCAAAGGATCCCTCAGGGGCAGAGGTTCCAACACCTTTTATGGATGTATTAGGGATGACAGAAACCCTCACAGCGCTCATCGACCGGCACGGATCCCTGAACAAGGTACCCCACCCGCTTTCTCAAGTGTTTCTCTTGGATCCAAAGACATATGAAGTGATTGATGAGGATGGCAAGGAGGGAATACTCGGGATATTTAATCCATTCGTTACTTCTTGGCTGGAGACTTTCTACCCTGGTGATCTGATGTCCTCGGTGCCCTCAACGAGCTACTACGGAAGGGAGTTCAAGTACATACGCCGCTTCACGGTCGAGGAGGGCTGGGATCTCCAGCGTGCCTGTGGCGGCACCATGGAAGAGATGATGACCAGAAAAGGATAGTGGATCGCTTATGGCCCTGACCCCGTTGTATAAGCGGGAATATGCTTGCATAGAGAAGAAGATTGGAAACCAGGCAGTGGCTGAGATCAGCGAGGACGGGCTTTCAGACCTTTTATCCAAGGCAAGGGAAATTCAGAACCAGCTCTGCTCGATCCCCGTGGAGGAGAGGCTGATCGTGATCGAGAAGATTGGGAGGGCTTGGACGGAAAAGCACAGAAAAGGAGAACTAGAAGGTCTCAAGAACGAACTCTCCACTTCCACAGGATATGGTCCAAAAATGATTGACATGGAGTTCTCGCTCGTGCCTGCTGCCCTCAGTGCCCTCAGCATAAAGCAGAACCTAAGATCATCTTTCCCATTTGAGATCTCTTGTCTTGAGAGGTTTACGGCAGTAGGCAGTAATGAGTACTGCTGGTACAGGCCACGCGGGCCAGTCTTCATCATAAGCTCTGGCAACTCGCTTATTCCTCCGTTGATACCGACGACGATTTCGCTTGCGACCGGGAATATGACTTTGCTTAGGCCGTCTTTGGCAAACTTCCTCGGAGTGAAGGCGGTTTATTCGCTGCTCGAGGGCATCAGCGGGGACGTTGCCGAATTGATGCGGGAAGCACTTGCGATTAGTTATTTCTCCCACGACAGCACCTCCTTGGAATATCTGCTGACCAAGTCGAAGGTCGGCGTGGTTAACTTCTGGGGAGGTGAGCCGGCTAGGACTGAGATCAGCAGGCGGGTTTCCTCAAATCCCCATCACCCAACACTCATAATTAACGGGCCACTCACAGGCTATGCTATTGTTGACGCCGCGAGCGCGGGCGAATCCTCCGCTTTGGCACTGGCTAGGAACATCCTTCTGTATGATCAACAGTTGTGCAGCTCCCCTACTGAGGGGGCCTTTGTTGGTAGTTGGGAGGAGGCTGTTGAATTCGCCACCCTTGTAGGGAAAAAACTCGACGAGTTGACCGAGATATTGCCGCCCAAGGTTACTGAATCCTACGCTTATGTGATCGAGGGGATGCGCCGATCCCTCCAGTTCAAGGGCTCTATGGTCTTCAAATCAGAGTCGTCCCCATCTTGGACATTAGCCTTATCGAAGTCAAGGAGCATCTTAGATGATGCACTGCGAGCATTTCCCGAGTTCGGTCTGCACACGCGTCGCAGGTTCATGGAGATCATAGTGGTTGAGAAATACGAAGACGCCATAAAGATGATCGAGGGGCTTCCAAAGAGGAAATCCTTCGGGGGAATAGACGGCGTGCAATCGGTCGGTCTCAGCGTATCGGATGACGTAAGGGAGCGCCTCTGCACAGGTCTTGCAGAGCGGGGGATCTTCAGGATACTCCCGCTGGAGGACATGTACATGCGCAGCCCGCTCGAGCCTTACGACGGCATGAACCTCGCCCAGGCATTTACCTATGCTGTTTACCGGCGGGACAAACCCTTGGAAGCGTAGCACAGGTGTTCCAATTGAAAGTTGCTGTGACTGGAGCTTCCGGATTCTTGGGTGGGCACCTCTGCGAGGCCCTCGTGGAGAGGGGGCACGAGGTTGTCGCGCTGGTAAGGAGAAACAGCGACCTTTCAGTACTGTCCAAATTGGGAGTCGAGCTTCGGTACATTGACTTGAGAACAGGAGAAGGGTTACCGGAGTCGTTGAGGGGCATAGACGTTGTCGTGCACCTCGCGGCGTACTACACTTTTCACGGGAAATGGGCTCTCTACAAGAAGATCAACATCGACGGCACTAGGGCAATGGTCGAAGCTGCCAAGCGGAACGGAGTTCGTCATTTCATATACTGTAGCACTACAGAGGTGATTGGACCCGTGGAGGATCCGCCTGCAGACGAGCACACGCCACCGAACCCGCAGTATGAGTACGGGAAATCGAAGCTGATCGCAGAGGAAATAGTGAAGGATTGCTGCAGGGGTAAAGATGGGACGCGCTTTACGATTCTCCGGCCGTCCGGGATCTACGGACCAAGGAACTTGGATGATGTTTCCTACTGGACAATAACATCCTTCGCCAAGAGATCTCTGCCGACCAGGTTCATTGTAGGCAGCGGTAAGAATCTCATTCAGTTCGTCCATGTGAAAGATGTCACCCAAGGATTCCTTCTTGCTATCGAGAAGCCTGAAATATCGACCGGCAAGACCTACATAATTAGCGATGATCGTGCGTACACATATGAGGAGGTTTACGCGATCCTCTCCGATCTGTGCAACCGGGAGCCGCCGAAAATACATCTCCCAAAGTGGATCGCTGCAGCTTTAGTGTTGCCTGTAGAAGTATTCAACAGGATCACCGGGAGGGAGAGCTTCTTGTACCATGTATCAACAGTTAACTCGGTGACGAAGGACAGAGCCTACAGCATCGAAAAGGCAAAATCAGAACTCGGCTACCTTCCAAAACACGATTTGCGAACCGGACTTCGAGAGACCGTAGATTGGTATGTCAAAAATGGATACATTTAGATTGATGCATGAAAAAATTGACCTTCCAGAAAAGCGTTATATCTTGTCAAAGGTTAGTACGATCTGTGATCTGTATGAAAGTGGTGAAAGTCCCTGGAAAAGACAAGCGGCACAAGGTCTTTCTTTACGCTCTGAGCACTTGCGCTTGGTGCAAGAAGACGAAGAAGTTCCTCGAGGATCATGGAATCGAATTTGAATATGTTGATGTCGACCGGTGTTCGAAAGAGGACATCGCGGCAATAAGATCAGAGCTCGAAAGACGCGGAGCGCCTATGAGCTTCCCGTTCGTAATAATCGATGACAAGGTCGAAATACTCGGTTTCAAGGAGGACGAGCTGAAGGAGGCTCTCGGGGTTTGACTACCCTAGATGAGGCAAGAAGAAGAGCTGAAAGCGATGCAAAGTCTAGGGGGTACTTCCTAAACCCTGACGAGTCTTTCCTAAAAGACCTTCTTGAAGGTCTGGTTGAAAACGAACGCCGGTACGGTTACCCCTCATGCCCATGCAGGATTGCTACAGGAGAATTCGGACTGGACAGGGACATAATATGCCCGTGCGACTATAGAGATGCAGATGTGGAGGAGTACGGGGCCTGCTACTGCGCCCTCTATGTGAGGGGGGATGTATTCGAGAAGAAAACTCCCTTGCGCCCTGTCCCAGAGCGAAGGCCTATGAAAAAACAGACGGCAGCAGTTTCCTATGCCGCAGGCGCTCTTGCGACCGAATCCGGCATGGGTGAGGAGAAAGCTGGGATTAAGAAAATAGAAAAGGGAAAAGAAGCGGAGGGTGGTGAGCCTGGTATGAAGCTTTGGTATTGCAAGCAATGTGGATATGTAGCCTTCAGGGAAGAACCGCCTTATATTTGCCCGATCTGCAAGGCAAAGAAAGAGATGTTCGCCGAAGTGAAGCTCGAGCTCGTCGGATGAATGATCAGCTGCGCCTCACTTCAATCTCTATTTTCTTCCACCCCTCACCGACTCCCCTTAGGGACATGACTGCGCCAGAAACAGTTCCTGCAAGAATCTTTGAAACGAACTCATTCAGGGGTATTTCCACACCATCCACACGCACGGTCGTTTCCATAGCTTTGTCACCTCCTCAGTTTATCAGCATCTTTGTAGCGATAAAAAATTAGTTTCCTTTACTCTACAACCATTAAAATTCAATATCAGTTTAAACAGGCTCCTCTCAGATCAGATCCGCTCTTATGGCATTAATCCTTAGCCCGTATAGAGGTTATCAACCCGTTTCTGGAGCCTTCCTGATCGTGATGTGCCGGTTCTCAGCAACGAGATCCGAGATGCCCCAGACCTGATGCCAGGCCCTCACACAGGCTTGGGGAAGAGGCTCAGGAGAGGGAATCTCGATGAAACCTCATGGGATCCGAAGAATCGGAGGGTATTTTTCCAACAGACAAATCGTCAAATAGAGTATTCTGCTCGCCCTCCGCGTCAAAAAAGTTTTTTAGATTTCCATCCTAAAATAAACTGTACTAACCGCATCGAAAGGCGATTTCAATGTCGTCTTCTGGGGTCAGCTATCCTAACGGCAGGTTTCGCGGGGGCGGAGACTTTTGCCTGGGATCTGACACCATAGTCGGAGGAGGCGCAAGGTCCCTGAGGGTGGACAAGGCCTCGTACCTGCCGGACCCGAAAGTGAAAGGATTGCTGGTCAAGGCCTTTGCCGCGATGGCCAAGAAAGACCCCGATCTGCTGCAACAGCCGCCTGATGTGATAGAGCAGAGGCTGATGGAAACCGCATACGGCACCGATGAGAGGGGGTTGATGGATCTCTGGGACAGGGAAGATTTTTGGGACACGGCCTCCGCGGCGCACAACCTGGTCATGAGTTTGACAGGGGGCCTGCCGAACCCCGATCCGGGCGACAGAGCAATATATGTCAGCACAGGTGACAGAAAAACCAGCGGCGGGACAAAGCTTCTGGCCGCGGTGCTCGTAGGCGCCGTTCTGGCAGCGGCAACGGGATTGTATCTCTACGGGCGTCATCTTTACGGGCAATATCTGAAGGACCCGTCCAACCCGCAACCCGGCGACACCAATCCCCTGATCCCGCCACCTAACGATACTCCAGAAATAAAGTCAATAAAAGTGGCCAAGGTGCCTGAAGCAGGCAGGGTCAACGTGGAGGCAGAGATAAAGGACCTGGACGGGCTGAAGGAAGTCCTTATAGAGCTGAACGGAACCAACTCAAGCATGTCAAAATCATCAGTAAGCCCATCGGCACAGACTGTTTACTACTCGAACATTAGCATGGGCGACAGGGAGGCTGTAATTCCGTTCAAGATATACGCCATAGATTCCAGGAACAACTCTGCAATAGAATCTGGAATGATAAACTGGAACAAGTCAGACTCCATGATAACATCGGCTTACCTCAATGGAAAGAATGCGACAATAGCCAGGCTTGTGACCGAATACATTCCTGGCATGATGAACTATCCTTTGTCTTTTCTGCCCACTGTGGATGCAATATATTATGTCTGTTACAAGAATCCAGAATTATATAATCAGCTTATGAAAAAAGGGGAGGACTACTTGTGGAGGAATGGAATAGCCCCTGCTGTAAATTATGTGATAAAACTGGAGAACGAGGGAAAGATAGACGTGCTGGACAAAGTCCTCAGCACGAACTCGACACTGGACAACCTGTTGAAACAGAAAGTGATATTTCCAATGGAGCTGTGCTGGAGCAACATGACAAGCGGACAAAGGGATGCAGGATGGTGGAAAATGCTTGATGTCTTGGAGTACAATACAAATCCAAGCCCTGCTCTGAACAACACGTCTCCGCAGGAATACATGGGCACACTGATCAGAAATCTTTATGATGAGAAGGGCGGGGCATACGGAATGGCAGTAGATATCTATAGTGCTATAAGTGTGCCTTACTTCTCTTGGCCAAACTGCTACGATAAATACGAGGACATGATTAGCGAGCTTAGGTCG
Source organism: Thermoproteota archaeon (assembly GCA_030055545.1). Taxonomy (GTDB): domain Archaea; phylum Thermoproteota; class Methanomethylicia; order Methanomethylicales; family Methanomethylicaceae; genus Methanosuratincola. Next base: position 8,020 of record JASFYK010000012.1, read on the forward strand.
TCCAACCAGGACCTGCCACTTTTCATCAAGGGCATACCTATATATATGTATGCAGAGGGAAAACAAACCCCGTTGAACTGCGAGCAGGGTACCCCATACTACTCTGTCCTGGTCGGCAGGGAGTTCGGCGTGCCTGTTGTGGTTCAAAGAGCGAACTATCCCGAAACCACTACCGGCCCAAAGGAATTTTGGCACGAAGAGCCTGCTGTATGGCTTGGTTCAGGAAAATTCTTTTGCTTCTGGTCTGACATCCCTACTCTTTTGTCAGATTATCCAGAAGATGCAAAACCTGTCTTTATCAGGTTATGGAACTTTAATAACATGGAATATTTAGTTTCCAGGTGAAGAACTGAAACCTGAGTTTAGCCGAAAGGTGCGCAGAGGTAAGTTGTGTTGTAGTCGTAGATGAAAGGATTGCCGCTTTTCATGCATTTCCCCCAATAATTATCTCTTTTGTCTATCTCAGTCGTGCAGCAATAGCCATCAACGCACTCAATTATAACTGCAAGGTCCGCAGACATCGCACTTATAAGTGGTGTCCACACGGCACTTAGCATATGTGTTCAGAGGATCTGGTAATTATGTCTTGGCCTATACAATAGATGCTATTTTACAGTTGTCTGCGTGTCGGTTATCTTGGAACAAGGGGGATCCGTGCTTCAAAGCACCGAGTGTGTTTAAATCTTTCCCGCATTCGGAGCGTCATCCCCTCAATTCTTGTGAATCAGGTATCTAACATTACGCGGTAGGGGGATCAGGGCTTCCCCGATTTTCTTTCCCGTTTATTATTATTAAGATGGTGGTTGTTCCGCTACACTTTGCGTCCAACTGTAGCTTGATGGACAGAAAAGCCCATTCCGATGGTGTTCCCCCGTGCTTCAATAAATATTCAACAAAAAGGGATAGAGATCCATCAACTCTTTCCAGGAATCCCCCCTTTTTTCCCAGAGATTACAAAAATAGCAGTTTAATTATTGCACTCGCCACGCAGTATCGGATGTGCGAATCCAGTCTTTCTGATTGTATGCAGGATCAAGAGACGGGGAGTGTTGATTTCAGGAACTGCTTCTCTTTTCCGGATATGCCTCAAGGAAGATTCTCTTGCTCCTCGAATCAGATAGAGGTTTGCTCATCTTGATCAGCACTTCAACGGTCCTCTCCAAGAGCTTACCCGGAATCCCGACGAGCATCTCGCCCGGTCCTATGTCCGTAGCAGATCGGGAACCGTAGCAACCTAGCCCAATCTGAATCTCGTTCTTCAGGTAAGTCGAGACTGCGATGCCTGAGCAGACGCATGCCTCTGTCTGAAGGTCTATCTTCAGGTGATGCCCTTCAGGGTACGTCCAAGTTTGGCAAAGCCACATCGCCTGCTCTGGGTTAACCCTTAATATTACTACATCCGGCTCCACCATCCCGAGCTCCAATGGGGCGACAAGGACATAAGATACCGAGCCTGGTATCATCTTGGTGTTGGCGCTGAGGCACTTGGTGGCGGCTTCAGGCTTCTCGAATAATCCGAGGGCATGGTGCACCTCTCCCCTGAATACTTTCTCCTTCACAGGTGCCCCAAAGGAAGCAGGTCCAGGTCCGCAAGCCATGTCAGTTGGCTGGACGGCAAGCGCCTTGCCCCACGTCGCCTCCATCACGGCCTGGCAAAACCTCATCTTTTTCTGGGGGATGGAGAATCCCTCTGGAACACTTTCCCCCGGTCTCAGGAACTTGACCGCAACTGGCGCCTTCTCTATCCCTAGCGTTTCAATCAGCTTCCTAGAGATCTCTCGTAGATCCAAAAGGCTCACCGAGTCATCTCTATCCATAGAAAAAATAAACTTTTTCAGTATTCGTTGGTGGTGCCTGTTAGTTTTTACTTTCCGTCATGACGAAACAGAAGCCCTTCCAGTTAATTTAGGGCCCTTCAAAATCCCTCTAGAGGTAGCCTGAAAGGGTTTTCTGCCCTTTCTCTCTACGGGTGAAATCGGATATATGGATCCCGATCCTCCTGAGCTCCTTATCTGTGCTCTGGACGAACTTTTTGATCAGCTCTGCGCTCTCCTTCTTAAGGATTCCCAAGTCATCGGTGTGCGCTGGCAGACTCTTCGTCCTTGTCCTAATTCCGAGGTCAGCGGTGATTGCAATGATACCGATCGTCCTGAAGAGGATGCCTTCCCCTAATGCCTTTTTGTGGATTTCTTCGCAGACCTCTTCTATCCTGGGCAGCAACGCTTTCAGGTCCCTGGTGTTTTCCTTCAGAGTGATTATCCTGCTCAACGATCCCGCCTCTGCCCTTCCTTGAACGGGATCTTCGTCCTCTCCCCTTGCGGCAGCATGCAGGTATGCGCCGAGGCTCTCTCCGAACTCGTCAACAAGTCTCACCGGGTCGAAGCGTGCAAGGTCTCTGACGGTCTTGATCCCCAGGTGCTCGAGGCGTTCAGCAGTCTTTTTTCCTACTTTAGGGATCTTGTCAACCGGCAGGGGCGCGATGAAAGATTCAACGTTTTCTGGTCTGACTACCAGCAAGCCGTCTGGCTTTGCGGCATCCGAGGCCATCTTTGCAATTATCTTGTTCGGACCAACCCCGACTGTTAGCCTGAGTCCTTCCTCCTGAAGCACTCTCGTCTTGAGATCCCTTGCCAGTTGCTCAGCTTCCCCGAAGTCTTCCACCCTGTTGCTGACGTCGAGATATGCCTCATCCAAACCAACCTGCTCCAGCTGATCTGAATATTCCTTGAGGATAGTCATGACCCGTCCAGAGACTGCCTTGTAATACGCAAAGTCCACAGGCAGGAAGATTGCACCAATTCCAGCAAGCCTCTTCTTTGCTAATGCGATGGGCATCCCCGATCTCACTCCGTATCTTCTGGCTTCATAGTTAGCAGTCGCAACCACGCCGCTATCTTCGGTCCTTCCCGAGTAGACACAGACCACTACTGGCTTATCCCTCAGCGAGGGGTTCCTGAGCTCTTCCGCTTGACTATAGAAGTAATCGAGGTCTGCCAGGAGGATTACCCGCCCAGCGCTCAAGTTACGCCCTCCGGAATTTGGTTACGAGAGCTCGGATGCGCCCGAAACGCCTTTTGGCGGTTCGAGCGTCCAGGCGCAATCACCTTAGGCTATGTAGCTGGGGCTCTTCCCTTTCGTGGCTTCCTGTTGCTGAATGGTCGGGAGCGGTATAGGAGGCGGGATGTTGAGGGACCTGGCAAGGAAGATCCCTTCGATAAAGGAGATGTTTGAGATAGACTGGAGCACCATCGGCGGAAGAAGCTTCTTCTCTTCGAAGTTTTTCTTTATCTCTTCGAGCTCTTTCTCGCTCCCTGAAACTCTGGCTACACCCTTCAGTATGAGGTTGGCTACCGCTGGGCTGTAATTCACTGCAAAAACGAAGCCAACCTCCAACATTCCATGTGCCTGCGTTATCTTTGTGATACTGATGTTTGTAGTGACCTGAAGGTTAGATATCCCGCCTTCTAGGTCCATCAATCTCTCGCCAGAAATTTGGCTGAGGCTCACATTTACGATATTGACCATGCTGGATGAACACCAACTATACCGTAAAGAACATTGCTATTTAACTCTTGTATCCAATTTCCAGCTCATTTCCCCATCGCATTTTCCTTCTTGGACCGTAAGCTTGACTCATAAAATGGTATTCTGGAGATCTTGCACATTTTCGGCTCTCCCCTCACCCTAACATAGACCGCAGATCCGACTTCTAGCCGCCTCGAGGAGTAGCCGAGTCCTATTCCTACACCTAGTGTGGGGGAAAAGGTTCCGCTAGTTATCTCCCCCGCCTCTTCGCCGTCTACGAATATGGGATAGCCCTCCCTTGGCACCCCCTTCTCTTCCATCCTGATCCCCACGAGGAATTTTCTCCTCCCTGACCGCATGATCTCCAAAATCGCTTCCTTGCCTATGAAGTCGCCCTTTTCCATCGCAACTGCAAAGCCCAATCCTGCGTCTATTGGCGTAACCGACTCGCTGAGTTCCTTGCCATAAAGGGGCAGCCCGGCCTCAATCCTGAGGACGTCCCTGGCCCCCAGACCTGCTGGCTTGAACCCTGCCCGGATGAGTCCATCCCAGATCTTCTCGGCACCATCAAGACTGAAAAATGTGGCCTCAAACCCGTCCTCGCCCGTGTAGCCAGTCCTTGTCACAAACGCCTCCTTGCCGAGTATCTTTGCCCATTCCCCCCTGAACCTCCGTATCTTTGAGAGATCCTCGTTGCAGACTCCCTGTAGCCGCTCTTGGGAGTCTGGTCCCTGCAACGCGAGCATTAATGATGAATCTGAAAGATCCTCCACACCAGCATCGAATTTTCCCCGCTGAGTGATTAGCCACCCGAGATCGAAATCCCTTCTGGAGGCATTCCCGACTAAAAGGAAACTGCTCTCGCCAACCCTGAAGACTATCGCGTCCTCAAGGACTCCGCCTTTCTCGTTGCAGAGCAGGCAATATTTCCCCTGCTTCAGATCAAGGGATGATGCCCAAGCTGTGGTCACGCGGTCAAGCAGGTCAGCGCTACCCGGTCCTCTGACCAGGAACCTGCCCATATGCGAAACGTCAAAAATCGAAGCAGCCTTTCTGGTATTTAGAACTTCTTTGATTATGCCTTCATACAATATGGGCAACTCGAAGCCCGCGAATTCCCCCATCTGGGCTGACTTTGCATGGACACAGTGGAGGGGCGTCCTCTTTGCCATTCGTCTACGCCGCCTAGTGTAATCTGCACTGCTTGGCTTGCCTACGTCTTTACCTATCATTCTTGGCAGATAAAAGGTGATCGGAAAAGGTCGTTACCAGAATGTGAAGCCATCCAACCTCGTAGCATTCTCCCTGAATGATTCGGATCTCAGGCAGCTGATGAACTCCTTCACCGAATCTTTGTCCTTGCTCTCAGGGTTAACCACGAAATCATACTCTTCGTCGGCGAGTGGTATGAAGTCGAGCCCATACGCTACCGCAGCCCCCTTCACGCATACCCCCAGATCTGCCCGCCCTTGGCACACTGCGGCGGCTACTGAAGAATGCGTCTTGAACTCTGACCTGTACCCCCTTATCCTTGCAACCAGATCTTTGAATTCGAGGCCAAGCTCATCCGAGATCCCCTTTAGCATCCGGTCTGTAAGGATCCGTGTCCCGGATCCTCTATTCCTATTCGCGAAGATCAGATCTCCCCGGATTAGATCTTGCAGCCCTTTAACGCCCTTCGGGTTGCCTCTCTGGATTGCGATCCCCTGTGCCCTCCTGTAGCCCTTCACAAGGCACCAATCGGGGAGCCCTGCCCTCCTGACATGCTGCTTGTTGTAGGTCAGCGTCTCCTCGTCCAATAGATGTATTCCGGCTAAGTCGCATTCACCTCTTGCTACCGCAGTAAGGCCGCCCATGGATCCCACGTTCAGCGCCCTTGCGCTTATGCCTCTTTTCTCGAACAATGTTTCCAGGAGCAGATCCAGTGCAGGGCAATGACTGCCCATAACCAGGAGATCCTCCGTTATCTCCTGCTCACCGAAGAGTCTGATTTTGACAACTTCACCACGCTCGATGTACTCGACATCCTCCGGCAAGACGACATAGCCGTCCGCCCTGGCAAGCGTCCCTACAGCTCCAGAGCTTGCAATTATGGGATAAGCCTTCTCCCTTCTCCCCTTTAGCACATGCACGGGGAGGAACCATTTCCTTCCCTTAGAGGCGTTCACCCTTTGGGTAATCTCGGCCTGAGTCACAATTTCGCTTCTCCCCTTCACCATTGACATCCTCTGTATCAGGGGCTTGACTAATTGGCTGAAAACCATCAACGCTGAGACCGGATAGCCTGGGAGGCCTATGACGGCTTTGCCCTTGTGCACAGCCAGGACCGTGGGCTTGCCTGGCTTAATCTTCAGTCCGTGGGCAAGAATTCCCGGATCGCAGAGATCCCCGATCGCCTTGTAGACGGAATCCCCAAGGCCAGCCGAAGTGCCGCCCGATATGAGTATAAGATCCATGCTGTCTATTGCTGCCCTGAGAGCTCTCTTAATCTCCTCCGGATTGTCCCCTACCCTTTCTATGAAAGACGGTAAACCCCCCGCCTCTGCAACTGCAGCCATAAGCATCTGGGAGTTCACATCGTATATTTTCCCGGGAGAGAGCTCGAGTCCTGGTTCGACCAGCTCATTACCAGTGGATATTATGCCTATCTTCGGCTTGCCATATACCTCGACCTCGCCTAACCCTGCGGCAGAGAGCAGCGCCACTTCCCTAGTGCCGATGAATGAGCCCCTCCTAAGCACCACCTCCCCGATCTCTAAGTCCGACCCCGCATGGGCAACATTCTCGCCGGGGGTTACTGCTTTGTAGACATCGATAAAGTCGTCATGTCGCGAAGTGTACTCAACCATCAATACTGCATCTGCCCCCCTGGGCAGTGGCGCACCGGTCGCTATCTCAACGCAGGATCCATCGATTACTTCCCCTCTGAAGGTGGAGCCTGCATCTACCCTGCCGACCACTCTTATCCTGAGAGGGGTGTTTTCGCTCGCTCCTTCGGTATCAGATGATACAACTGCATAGCCGTCCATCTCTGCCCTGTCGAAAGGAGGCAAGTCAGTTCTTGAATACACTGTCTTAGCTAGGATCCTCCCAAACGCTTGGCTGATCAAGACCCTCTCCTGATCCGGGGTGCGGGTCACTTTATCCATCAGCATTCTTGACGCGTCCTCAAGGGTCACAAGCCTGTGGAAGATCCTCCTATCATCAGCTTTCAACTCAATCACCCAATAGTTCAACCTCTACTACTTCGCCTTCCTCTAGGCCTTCACTGTCCTCGCCTATTATCACAATTCCATCTGCCTTTGTTATTGACGTGAGGAGCCCAGAGCCCGTCAGGGCTATCGGTTCGGCTGTGCGATCCTCTCCATCGCCCTCCAGCGCAACCCTGAGGAAGTGCCTTACCCCTGGGTTCGTGGGGACCCTCCTTGAAATGTGGGCCTTCACCTTCGCCCTATCCCTCACCGGAATGCCTGTGAGGTGTGTTATCACTGGCCTAATGATGCTTTCGTACCCGACGAGGGCTGATACGGGGTATCCAGGCAACATGAAGAGCGGGGTCCCCATGTAAACCCCAAAACCCAGCGGCTTTCCCGGCTTTGCGGCGATTCCATGAAATACTAGTTTCGAGCCCTTCACCCCTTCGAGCGCTAAGGGGACTAGGTCTTTGCCCCCGACCGAAGTCCCGCCGACAGTGATTATGATGTCAGCCTGACTGGCAAGATTCGAGAGCCGCCCCCTTATTGCCTCAAGATCGTCATTGACGATTCCCCCATCAATAACGTCACAGCCAGCCTGCGAGAGTAGCGCCTTGATCATGGGCCTCGTCGAGTCAACAATGCTCATCCCGTCTAGGGCCCTTGGATCAGAGATCTCGACCAATTCAGAGCCAGTTGATAGTATTGCAACCTTGAGTTTAGATCTAACCGCAACTTCACGCATTCTTATTGAGATGAGGACCCCGATATCCCATGCCTTAATTACGTGTCCCTTCCTGAACACGATCTCGCCCCTCTCGATGTCCTCGCCACACCTGGAGACGTTTGCGTACTTTGGGACTGCCTTGAGCACTCGCACCCCGTTCTCTTCAATTTCGCAGTCCTCTGCCATCACAACTGCATCAGCCCCCTCTGGCATCGCTGCCCCTGTGTATATCTCGACCGCCTCCCCCGTACCGATTCTTTTCCGCTCACCGCCAGCCTCGGCAATCCCAACAATCCTGAAGCTGGCTGGGTTCGACTGGGATGCGCTGAAAGTCTCCTCGCTCCTGACTGCATAGCCATCGACTGCCGCCCTGTCGTACGGGGGGACATTGTGCTGGGAGACCACATCCTCTGCCAGTGCCCTTCCAAGTGCATTTTCTGCTTTGACGATTTCCCCGCTTGTCTTTGCCTTAGAACATTCCTTCAGGGCGAGCTCGAGTGCTTCAGCGACTTTTAGGAGCTTCCTGAAGCCTTTCATCTTCACCAATGCCATCCCCGTGAAGCAGTCTCACCGGGAATCTCTTAACCCTGTCGGCAGCGACAGACCAAGTCGCTTCCTAGCCTTCCTAATCAGGCAGATCCATCTCCAAAGTCCCGGTTATCGAATTCCCATACAGGGAGAGGAACATGACCTCTGCAATGCCTCTTCCGCCTCCAGCCTTGGAACCTAGGTTTGCCACGGGGACGCTCCAGCTGTACCCGATAAGCCCGACCCCCGTGCCAGCCTTAATCTCGCAGAACTCTTCTGACTTGACCCTGAAATTGCTGTTGAAGATCACTTCGCCTCCTATGTTAATTATCTTGAGTGCGATGTAGCCGTCTGCTGGTCCGTTAGTGCCGTTTTGGTCCGCAAGCGCTATTGTAAATTTGTATTCACCTCTTTCAGGACTGCCTTCTACTCCGAGTGCGGCAAATGCGGTTGGCTGTATTTCGTTACTCAAATAAACGTTTAGTCCGATGATTAAGAAAAAAACCAATACTATAGCTACCAATGGGAAAATAAAATATTTCTTCGGACCTAAACTGAAGCCGCCCCTGACTGGCATTTCAAATTCCTGCTGGAAGATAGCATTCGTCAGTATTAAAAATGTGCTACCGACGTAAAACGATCCTAAGTGGCATATCCAACCGGGAAAGCTTATTATCGCATCGAAGATATTAGACCAAACGACTGGTGTCCTCCTTGAGGGATGAAGAGCGAATCATTGACGACGGACTATCCCTGCATCTATTTAACACGTGGTGGAAACAGAGGGGCTGGGAAAAGCCTGTCCGGATAGTCGACGCTGAAGGGGTCTTCCTGAAGGAGGCGTCTGGGAGGATGATCCTTGACTTCTCTTCCCAGCTGATGTGCTCTAACTTGGGCCACAAAAACAGGGCAGTTATGGAGGCAATTGCTGAGCAGGCAAGGAATAT
>JASFYK010000013.1 GCA_030055545.1 Thermoproteota archaeon
TGATCGATGGGTATTTAATACCCGTCCGTTTTCAGGATTTCAGATCAGGTGTTGGCATATGAAAGTTGAATCGATAATACTTGTCACAGCCGATTGGGAAAAGGCAGGCCAGTACGCAATGAAGGTCTGCGAAGCGGTCTCGAAGGCGCAGAACGTGCCGCTCGAGGTCAAGAAGGAGGATTACGACTTCCTCATCGCGCACGGCGTGAAGGACGAGTTCGGGGGGATCGACATCCCCCAGGTCTTCCTAAAGCTGGAGGACGGGACGGTCAAGTACGTCATGTCCCGCATCCCTGACAGGAGCGACGGGATGCCCGACATCGAGAAGGGGATCCAGCTGCTGACCGACGCGATAAAGGCGCAGTGAGGGCATGGACTTGTCCAAGACCCTAGTCCTCAGGTCGAGGGAAGGATCGCTCGTCTCGAAGACCACCATCGACTCCGAGATAAAGCAGGCGGTCAGGAAGATCGTCGCCGACGCGGTCTCGCTCTGGGCGCTCGATACGTCCGACTTCATCGTCATCAGGGACATGTACCCCGTGTCGGTGAAGCTCCCGATCTCGAAGGAGCAGTACGACCTCTACTCGAAGTACGACATGTCCAGGACGACAAACGGCAGCGTGATGTTCAACGTCCCGGTGTACGTCATCTCCTTCGACAACGAGTGGCAGGAGGAGGACTACGTGGACAAGGAGGTCATAGTGGTCGCGCCCGTCGTCGACCAGAAGGTCGAGGAGATAATCACCGAACTTGCAATCGAGGCAACGAAGCCGAAAGAAGAAACAGACGAGGAGCTGGAAGAGAACGATTAGTTCCCATCCGGCTCCTCTGGCTCATCTAGCCCGGCACATCATGCCTCTCCGCGCATTCATGAAACTCCTGCGCCTCATCCTTGGTCTGGACCCGAATTCGATTTCATTGCCTATCGTTAGTCGTAAATGGGAAGGAAATAAACCTATCTGGATTTCAAAAAGGCTTTTATGATCAAAAACTTATATACCAATGCGTTAAAAGAGCATTTGGAAATCAACAAAGGTGCTTGATTCTTGGCCACAGCCACAACCCAGGCAGAGGTTTACTCGATAATCACCAGCGATGAGCAGGCGACCAAACTCTTCGAGTATCTTGTAAGCAAGAAGAAGACAGTGATCTCTCCAGCATTCGAGATCGTAATGGGCTACCATTACCCGGACATAATGGAGGCACTCAAGGTTACTTCCATGGAATCGGTCTCGTTCGCAAAGAAGCTTGTGCAGATGGGTTTGGCAAGCGAGAACTATAGGGAGCAGGTCGTCAGGTGCCCACACTGCAACTCTGAATACACGACCGTCCGGTTCCACTGTCCTTTCTGCAACTCAACTCGCCTCTCGAAGGACCTCCTCGTTGAGCATCTTGCTGACGGCATAATCGCGCCCCTCTCAAACTATAAGAAAAGCGGATCCGAATTGGTATGTCCTTCTTGCAAGAAGAAGGTCAAAGAGGATGATCTCAGGACCATGGGGGTTTGGTACAGCTGCCTCAGCTGCGGTAAGCAATTCGATACGCCTAAAAATAGTTACCTCTGCTTGAGTTGCGGCAAGAGTTTCAGCACGCAGGAATTGGTGATCTCTTTTATCAATGAGCTTAAAATAAAGCCAGAAGTCCTCGATGAATTCGCCAAACGGCATATGCTTCTCACGCCTCTCTTAAACATAATGTCAGAGTATGGACTTGACGCAAAGTCGCCCGGGACCATAGTGGGGGCCTCTGGTTACGGTCACATCTTCAGCATAGTCTGCACCAACCACAACGGCAAGAAGTACGCGTTCGACCTGCAGCTTTCGGAGAAGCCGGTCGACGAGACTGCGGTGCTTGGTATGTTCGCAAAGGTTGTCGACACCAAGCCTGAGGCGGCTTACTTGATCGCGATCCCGGGGATGGTCGAGAACGGTAAGAAGATAGCTTCTGTATACAAAATAAACCTAATCGAGGGGAATAGCGTCCAAGATGTGATTCCCGCAATAAAAGAGATAGCCTCAAAAATCAAGGAAATCAAGGACAACTGATTGGTAGGTCATGCGTTCGCTTTCTAGCTTCGTTTCACCCGACTATAATTGCCACGAAAACCAGTATCGTGGCCAAGACCATTATTATCGAGTGCTTCAATCCTGATGCCAAGTATCCTTCCCCTAGCTTACCAGCAACCGTCCCTCCGAAGACCCCTTGGATCATCGCCATGTAGAAGAATATCCTTCTGTAGGTTTCAAAGTCCGCCTGGGGGGCGAAGATTGTCTGACCGAACCCTACCATGGGCCAGAAGAACTGGTTAAGGAGTATCACCACCGTTGAGACAAAGACCCCGAACGAAATGTACACTATGTAGATGTATATCTTCATCGTCGACCTTCTCTCCATGTTCACCTCCTCTATCTGCCGCATGTAGGCGGCCAAGCTCCTGATGATCTTTGCTATGTCGCCGCCCGCCTTGGTAGTTTCGACCATGATGCCGCTGGCCCTGCGAACCATCCTAGATCCGACCCTTTCGGCGAACCTCATGAATCCTTCCTCAATTGTGCCGCCGAGCCTGACGTGTGCCAGTATCCTCTTCAATTCGTCCGTTACTGCGCCGTAGTTCTTCATGGCCGATGCTTCGACAGCCCTGAGGAACGTAAGCCCGGTCATCTGCCCCTCCGCGATGTCCTCGAGGAGCTCTGGGATCCTCTTGTCGATTGACCTCTTCCATCTGTTCTCGAGGAAGTTGAGGACCGAGTAGGGTAAGAGACCTGCAATTATGGCCACGGCTATGATATAGTCCCCAAGCCTCGGGTTAATGAATAGGACCGTCCAGATGCCGTAGATCCCTATTCCGAACCCCAGACCGAGCGAAAGCGCGTAAACCAGCTGTTTCTTCTTCTTTGTGGTGTATGGCATTCCCGAATCACTCCTCCTTGGGCACAGATGTGTCTATCACCAGCAACATGAGCGCTGAAGTTGCAGGTATCAGCACGAATGTTGTTATGTACATCCACATCAGCGAGTCTATTCCGCTGCTACCTATGAACGACATCGTGGCTAGCATGATTATGATTATTATCGGAAGAACCACTCCCATTGAGATGTAGATCTCTGCGAGGATTCCAAGCCCGTCAAGCTGCCTCTTCAGGTCTATCCTCCTCTGCCTCATAAAGGTCTTCCCTTGAAGGTGGAGGTACCTCCTGAGATTCCCGCCCATGCTGCCTACCGCGAGCATGCCCTTGAGGAGGTCCGAGAACTTTCTGGAGGGGGTTTCCATTATTCTGCTGTTCAGCGCGGTGTAAAAGTCCTCCCCGAAGATGTCCATCCTCTTTATGATCTCCCCTATCTCGTCCTTAATGACTTGGTCGACGTCTGACTTCATCAGGCTCTTGAAGATCCTCTCGGGGGTGACTTCTGCACCCGCTAGTATTGCCATATATTGGGTGGTGAAGTTAAGCGAAGCGTCTATCTTGGACCTCCTGCTGCCCGCCGCTAATGAAGGATATATGTACATTACCATGAACCCAACCGCGCTGGCTATGGCCCCGACACTTAGGCCCATTCCAACGGCGAATATCGGCGCGACCCACCTGATCAGGATCGGGGCGGTCACCGCGACGGTTGCTGCGAAGATTACTATCGTTACTAGGATCATCTTTGCGATGTATTTTTCGGCCGTGGATCTTATGAGCGCGCGCCTGAGGTTGCACTCGAGATCCTTCATATGAGGCGAAATCTTCTCAGCGGCTCCCCCAAAGATCCTGTAAGCGAATGCGCCAAGGTCAGGGAAAGCGAATTTGGCTTTCTTCTTCTCTTCCTTGATGCCCTTTTCCCTAGTTTCGAAGCCTTTCTCTATCTCCTCAATTTTCACCTTCTCCTTTAGCTTTATGGATCTAGAAAGTTTCGGGAGAGTGTAGGTGATCCCGAAGACCACGACTGCTGCTAGAAGGGAGATGCCCAACGCAGCCCCGAAGGCATTTACTACGCCTATTGACCTGAACATCAGCAGAAAGGACACAGTGAAGGCTGCAAGTATGGCCATCAGGCACAGCAGCAATACATCTGGAAGAGATGGCCCCTTCCTCTCGCTCATAGACTCTCCACCATTGCCTTCCGGTATATCCGCTCCGGATCGGCGTAGAACTCGCGCATCATAGCGCCTATCTCTTTATACCTCCTCAAACCCTTGCTCTCAAGCCACTTGAAGATGACCTTCCTCTTCTTGATGTCTGCCATGGCCTCCTCGACTGTTATTCCCTTCTTGTCGGCTATCTTCTTCAGCAGCAGGCTCTCGGGCTTAATTATGAACGAGTCGTCTTGAGGGTTCCACTTGGCCAGCTGGTTCATTACTAGCTTGTTTGTGTCGGGGTCGTACCCCCCAACTTCGGTGACATCCACGGTTCTCCTGACCGGCTTGTCGCCGAGCCTCATTCTGTTCTGCATGACTATTAGATCGATTAGACCGATGAGGGGTCTCGGGACATTCATCGGCTCGGACTCGAGCCTCTTAATCACGCTCTGTGGGTTGTCCCCGTGGATCGTCGCCTGGACGCCGTGGCCGGTTGCCAGTGCCTGGAACAGGGTATACGCTTCTCTTCCTCTGACCTCGCCCACGATGATGTAGTCGGGTCTCTGCCTTAGAGCGTTCTTGAGCAGATCGAATAGAGTGATGTCCGCCTCCTTCTTCCCGAATCCCTGCCTTGTTGTCATCGGTATCCAGTTAATGTGGGGTATGTTGAGCTCGGGCGTCTCCTCTATTGAGACAAGCTTCAGGTCAGGCCTGATGAACATTGAAATGCAGTTCAGCAGTGTAGTCTTCCCCGACGCGACGCCCCCCGCTATTAGGACCGAGCTCTTGTTCTCGATGGCGTACCATAAGAAAGCCGCGAGATCTGGCGAGACCGTCTTAAGCGCGATCAGGTCGACGATCGTCAGCGGGTCCGCCCTGAACCGCCTGATTGTGAAGGTTGCGCCCTTCTTGGAGATCTCAGTGCCGTAAGTCGCGTTCACCCTGCTGCCGTCCGGAAGCGAACCGTCGAGTATCGGGTTGCCGATCGAGATGTGCCTGCCGCATTTGTAGGCAAGCCTCACGACTGCCCTGTTGAGCCCCTCCGGGTCGTCGTACATGATATTGGTGGGGATCGACTCCCATTCCCTGTGCCATACATATATAGGGATGCCCGTCCCATCGCACGAGATGTCCTCTATCATGTGGTCCTGCATGAGAGGGTCCAGCCTCTCGTAGCCGAGAAGGTCCCTCCTTAGGTAATAAAACATCTTGCTCAGGACGTCTTCAGGGACCTTCATCTTGTAGTCTTTTATTATCCGCCTCGTCTCCGATTCGATTATCTGCGGTGCCTTCTCCTCGTTGAGGTCCGTAATATCGATTTCGAGCTCCTGAAGCATGATGCGCTTCACTTTCTCGAGCGTCTCCTTGTCATCGGGCGTAAGGGTCGGCTCGATTACCCTGTAGAGAATCTCCTTCGTCGCCGGGTCTTCAACAATCGCGGCGTAAACGAAGGGCTCCTTGATGGCGTAAGTCGCTTTGAACGCCGTGCCTTCTCCAACTGTGCCCATCCAAAACCCACGCTATATTCCAATGGATTCTTTCCTTTATTATTCTTATTGTTCTCTTTTTCTTTATAAATGCTTATTGCAAAAAACTAAATGCGTTAGTTTTCAACTGGAGACGCCAATCTTCCGGTTTCAACCGGTTTGCATTTTCCCGGCCGGTCAGCCTAAATTTCTCTATTGAAAAGGCTAAATATACTCCGGCTGATACTTCTTCCAGGTAGGGCTCTTATGATCTTCGAGATCAAGGCTGCAGTAGTTGGGGCTATGTTGGCGTTCGCTTCTTACCAAGACATCAAGACCCGCGAAATCGACGACCGCGTCTGGCTGGTCGGGGGCATAATCGGTGCGGTTCTGACCCTCTACGAGGCAGCCACCGTCCATGGATACCTGCATCTCCTCGCGGCTTTCAGCGTCGCCTTGACCGCGGCGCTCGGATTCGGGGTCTATTACCTTGGGCTGTACGGGGGAGCCGATGCCAAGGCGCTGCTTGCAATCGCGGTTGCATTCCCTATCTCTCCCGTATCTCGTATCTCGCCTTTTTTCCCGATGACCGTGCTCGGGAACTCGCTCCTCATGTCAGTCCTCCTTGTCCCAGCCTGCCTGATCTTAAATATGGCGTGGGTCCTCTCAGGCAGGGCGCTCTTCGACGGTGTAAGAGCTTCGAGGGTCAGGAAACTAATCGCGCTCCTGACTGGTTTCAGGGTGCGTCCCTCGACCGCCATGAAAGTCCACTTCAACCTGATCGAGGTCCCTGACCAAAATGGCGGCGTAACCCTGACGCTATTCTCTAGGGTGAGCGAAGATGACGAGGTTAAGCATATAGCCAAAGGTCGTGGGCACGTCTGGGTCACCCCCGCGATACCTATGATCGTATTCTTTTTGGCTGGGTACGGTCTCTCGCTCGCTGGCTGGGATCTGATATACTCTATTGTCTATGCGCTTCTCGGGTGATGCATGGGATGCTTCAATATTCTGTCCCATCGACCGCATTCGGATGGTTCCAGTCCCATCTGCCTGAATGCGTTCATAACTGCCAGCACGGTCCCCTCGAAGTCTACGTTCGATCTTAAGAGGTGCCCCTTGCACCCGGAGCGGCAGTCGGTAGACCCGAATCCTGAGACTGGCTTCATTCCATATGCGGAGACCAGGATGAAAACAAGTCGGCACTCTGTCCTTATGTTCGACTGCGCACATATGGTCGCGAACTGTTCACACCTCTCGAGGAGAGCGTCGATGTGCCAATGTCGCTTTCTCCCTATACGGTAGAACATCCTGACATGGCGTTCGACTCTTCTTTTTATCCCTCCGAGGGCAGAGCCAGAATAGACATAAGTGCCCGCCTCGAAATGCTCCTCCCTGTTACCGAACTTTAGCAATCCCCCTGAGAAGCCGATAACGAGCGCATAACCTCCTCTTTTTGCTGTAGGAATTGATGAAGCCGACATTTGCCTCGTTACCTTCAAGCTAAAGGCAGATCAGTTGTCAATTTATGTTAAGTTTATATATCTGATATATATGAAAGTATATCACAAAAGGTGAATATGAATGAGGAAATTCTCGCTAAAGTCAAAGAAGGGAGTATCTCCTATAATTGCAACATTGCTATTGATTGTCATTGCCGTAGCTGCTGCCGTAGTGACTTACAGTTTTGTAATGGGCTTTATAGGAACAGGCACAGGTCAGTCTGGAACCACAGGACAGATAAATATCGAGTCATATTCAATACAAAATAATCAAACCGTGTTCTATGTTCGGAACGTAGGAAACAAGCTCGTGACTGTTACTAGTGCCTATGTGGACGGCGTTTCCTATACAATTAATCCGGCAAACCAGAACTTGAATATCGGAGCCGTGCAGCAATTTACAATAGCTTATACTTCCGCCGATGCTGGAGCTACGTCACACACACTCAAGGTAGTATGCGCTGACGGAACTCAGGCCAGCATTAGCATCAGAGCGCCGACATAATCAGGATATATTTTTTATTTTTTAATTTTTTACATTCCCTTTTTTCGAATAACTTAAATATTGAATAAATTATAAAGTATTGATGGTGCCTAAGTTGAGGGCCAGAAAGGGCGTTAGCGAGATCATCGCAGTCATTCTTATGATCCTAATAGTGACCACTATAGGATTCGGTGTCTTCCTTTACTCGCTCGGATACTTCTCCAACATAACCTCGGCCTACGTTGAGTCGAGCAAACTGGATTCTGACGCTGTAAGGGAAAACTTTGTGATAACCGATGTCCTGTTCACAGTCTCTTCTGGAAGCACCAATGTTCGAGTGGCGGTCTACAACTACGGGCAGACGAACCTCAGGGTTGCCGCGCTCTACCTAAACGGTACTGCCTTGGGCAACTTGGTGGAGGAAAGCATACCGCCCTATGCCTTTGGTTATGTCACAGGTGTGCTAGACCGCGAGGTCTCTACAAGCTCTCCGCAGTTGGTCCGTGTCGTTTCGAAGCTAGGCAACTACTACGAGAATTACTACTTGGCTGGGTGAGCGCAGATGTCGACTACCAGTAAGCGTAAAAAGGGCGTCAGCACGGTCGTGGGGATGACCATATTCGTCCTCATATTCGCTCTCGTGGCGTCCTACGCCTTCGTTTGGACGAGCGAGCTCAACAGGTACATCGAGAATGTGCGGGTGGACATGCGGGAACAGCACCTCAGGTCCCAGGAGGTCCTCATCGTGACCCCGATCAACGATACGGCAATCTCGGTCTACAACCCGACTTCCGAGGTGGTGGTCGTGACCCAGGTCTGGAGCGGTCACGACCTGAAGTGGACGGGGCAGCGTGGCGTCCCTCCTTTCTCCAGCGTGACCTTCCCGTCTTTCGGACAATCCCAGACCGACGGAAATTTCAGGGTCGTCACTCTTCGGGGGAACATATTCAGCGGTTCCTACCAGGACTTGATGGAACGGATACAGAAGCGGACATGGATCGTCAACTGGTACTGGAACACCACCAGCCAAGAGAACGAGGTCGTGCCCCCGCTCCAGCTCAGCAAAAGCACACCGATAGGGACAAGCTACTTCTACGACCTTCGGATCGACTGGGAGTGGACCGACGATGCTGCCGTCGTCGCAAACTATTACTACAACTCGACTAATACGATAGGCTTCGTAGCCAAGGCGTTGCTGGTGAAGACCACCGACGAGTCCCAGAACGCCACGATAAGGTTCATGATGGATCCGCGTTCGCTGATTAACTTCCAGATAAACGGCTCGTGGCCCGACTGGCCGCCAGGTATGGACTACGATGACCTTTGGATGGACAGCACGGTCGACGCCTACATAGTCATACAGGGTCCGAAGTACTCCGTCCACGAGGTGACCGTCTTCTTCAAGACCGTCGGGTACGATGGGCCGGTCTACCTGAGGCTCAATATTGCGAACGCCGCCTTCTACCCGTGATTTTTCTTTTATAATTTAGTTTTGATGTTCTACAAAAATACAAAACATACAAAAAATATAATAAAATCCTAATTTTCCTCTCAGAAAAAGCAAAGAAGATAAATTAGTGCGCATGTTTTATTGTCATAGGTGTGATTGTTTGCCCTCCAAAAGAGGAGTTTCTGTAATTATTACGACCATCCTGCTCATAGGTATAGCTGTAAGCACAGCTTTTGTGCTCTACAACTCTATCCCTCCTTTCGGATTACCCGAGGACTCGTCGGGAAAGATAATGGAGCGCCTCGATATAGTCAAAGTCAATGTCGTAGCCTCGTCAGATCAGGCTTTCATCACTCTCTTCATACTCAACTCAGGGGCGGTCAATACTACGGTAAATTCACTATATGTCGAGACTGTGTTCAGGACTCTCATAGCCGTGCCGCCGGTGAACTGGGATTCTTATGGCCCGATGTCGCCGGGCGAAATAATCAACGTGAGTTTCTCCATCCCCAAGGAGTATCTCGGAACTCCCGTGCTCTTTAGCATAGTTACCAAGTCTGGTTACAAGACATGGTCAACTTACCTGCTGCCCACTGCTGAGGAGGCGGGAGGATCTCAAGGTCCGATCGAGGGAATTATAACCACCTACTCGATCAGCGGCATCGTCTTCAACGACCGCGACCGGGACGGTCTTTACATCCCTGCCTCAGACGAGCCCATACCTGGGGTGCTTGTAAGCATAAAATTGCCAACCGGATACGAGATATTCGCCTTCACCGACCCGCAGGGCAGGTATTCGGTCGGGGGCCTCAACAAGAACTACTACGAAGTCACCTCTGCCTTCCCGCCTGCAACCTCGGATGGCGTCTGGTCAAACTCGACCCCGTACGTAAGGAACATTATGATCAAGTCCAGCTCGCAGGATAATGTGAACTTCGGGTTCTACTGGATTGGATCCGCTGCAAGGTACCGCGTCAGCGGCATCGTCTTCAACGATTCCAACTTCGACGGAGTCAGGGACCCTGCAGCCGGCGAGCTTGGACTTTCGGACTGGCTGGTTTCTGTGAGGTCGATAGGGGGCCCGATGTACGCCACCAGAACAGCGTCTGACGGATCATATTTCTTCGATCTATTCCCTGGTGCATACGTTGTCTCCGTAATCCTCAAGCCGGGCTGGACAAACACCACCACTTGGAGCCTGCCAGTCGTAGTCGAAAACTCGACAATAAGCGGTCTCGACTTTGGCGTCAACTTCACCGGCTTCCCCCCACACACGCAGCTCAGCATCAGCGGTCGGGTCTTCAATGACACCGATATGAACGGTGTCTTCATACCTCCTGGAGACCTGCCTCTGGAGGGTTGGGAAGTAGTGTACGGTAGAATCGGTGGGCCGTTCTATCTAGCCGAACCGACCAATACAAATGGCATATACACTGTCGTGGACATAGAGCCAGGCACCTATTTGCTGGAGCTTATGATGAGGGAAGGCTGGACAAACACCACCTCATTTTTGAGGGCCGTTTCCGTTTCCTCCTCTCCAGTTTCAGGAATAGACTTCGGTATATTCTACTCGGGTGGAGGA
This sequence comes from Thermoproteota archaeon, assembly GCA_030055545.1. Taxonomy (GTDB): domain Archaea; phylum Thermoproteota; class Methanomethylicia; order Methanomethylicales; family Methanomethylicaceae; genus Methanosuratincola. Next base: position 10,548 of record JASFYK010000013.1, read on the forward strand.
TCGCTAGTCCAGCTCAGCATCAGCGGTCGGGTCTTCAATGACACCGACTCGAACGGGGTCTTCGATCAGTTCGTCGACCGACCCTTGATTGGCTGGCGTGTAAACTTGCTAGACTCCAACAACCTGCCCATATATACATATGTGACTGGCGCAGAGGGTCTCTTCTCATTCTCAGGGCTAGCTCCTGGGACCTACAACCTGACTGTAGTATCCCAGTCCGGCTGGATTAACACAACTCGAATGTGGTATTCAGTGGTTATATCCGACGCTTCGCTATGGAAAGACTTTGGATTCCACTCAGCGGGTGCCCCTGTGACTTTTACGGTCTACGGCACTATCTTTGAAGACTCAGACTCTAACGGTTTCTATGATCCGCTTACAGACGATCCTCTAGAAGGCTGGTCGGTATTACTCTACGAAGGGATATACAGCGGGACGGGCTTTCCAGTCAGATATGCTGTCACTGGGGCTGACGGGTTCTACTCCTTCGGATCCTTGATCTCTGGATCAAACTACACCGTCATAGCCGTTATGGATCTGGGCTATACAAACTCGACTCCAAGGGTGCAATATGTGTTCAATTCCTCGGTCAGCATTAACTTTGGCTTCGTTTCAACAGCAGTTCCCTGGAATTACTCGATAAGTGGGCTGGTATTTAATGACACAGACGCGAACGGTGTAAAGAATGCTTACGATCCTCCTATGGCGGACTGGCAGGTGTTGGTTTCGCAATCATCGACCGGCATCCCCGTTCAGGTGGCGATTTCGGATAATGACGGCACCTTCCGCGCCTACGGCTTGGGTCCCGGCAGCTACCTAGTCTCACTATTGCTCAAGGAGAGATGGGTTAACACGAGTATGCCCGTGCCGGTCACAATAACTTTGTCGTCAGTGTCCGGGATCGAGCTAGGAGCCAGTTACATCCCCCTCTCGCCAACTTATGTGATCAGCGGCATCGTCTTCAACGACACGAACAACAACGGAGCTTTGGAGGCGGGAGAGCCAGGACTCCCCGGATGGAGCGTATGGCTATACAACGGTACCTACAACTCGACCGCTACCCCGTGGCAGAAATCTACAACACTAGCAACTGGGGAGTTCTTCTTCTCGGGCATCCCGGACGGCACATATACAGTCCTCGGTCTGCTTTCGCCGGGCTGGACAAACACCACCGTCCGATACGTGACAGCTACAGTTGCAGGGGGGCACATCTCTTCGTTGCGCTTCGGGGTGAGCCCAATCGCTACGGCCCAGTACTACAGCGTGGGCGGCTACGTATACAACGACACTGATCGAAACGGGGAGATGAATTTCTACGACCCTGGGCTGGTCAACTGGGAGCTCTTCCTGCTGGACTTTGATGGCTTCCCAATAGGGTACAACACGAGCAGAACCGGAGGTATATACCAGTTCGCCCCTTTGCCGGAAGGGGTATACACAGTCTTCGTCAGGATACTGCAGGGGTACTCCAACAGCACGCCTAGTATAAGGTCGGTGACTATCGCCGGAGGTCCTGTGCTGGATCTCAACTTCGGCGTCTATCAAATCAACGCTTCACCGGTCCAACCCCGATTCAACCTCAGTGGCAGGATATTGCGAAGTCCGCAGAATACAGCTATAAGTGGATTCTCCGTCTGGCTTTTTGTGGGGGATCGCAGCGGAGGTCTTACCATAGACGACTTCCCGATCGCGCGAACCACTACAAACTCGACTGGACATTACCTTTTCACAAACCTCCCCCCTGGCACCTATACGGCAATAGCGGTAGTCCCCTACAACTGGCAGCCAGTCGGTCCAAGGTACAGGATCGGGACTATTGTAAACGCCTCAATAACCGTGCCTGACATGCTAATGCAGAGCAGAAGCTCAAACAGATACACTGTTAGTGGCTACGTATATAATGATACAGATCAAAACGGCATCTACGATCCCGTCGGCGACAAAGGGCTCTACGGCTGGGAGGTATTCATACTTGACAATATGGCCTTCCCGGTGGGCACTGGCAGAGCCACGACAAGCTCAACTGGATATTACCAATTTACCAATATTTGGCCTGGTGATTATACCGTATACATCCGTATGCAGTCCGGGTACCAAAATAGCACCCCCCGGGCCCAGAACATAACCGTCAATAGCGCTAGCGTTTCTAATGTCAACTTCCTTGTGTACCGAACTGCATCGCCTCCAACCTATTATGTAAGGGCTAGCGTGATCCAGGACATTAACGGCAACTCCAGATACGACGCCGGTGAAGGGCTCTCCGGATGGTGGGTCTGGGTCTATAGTGGGGTCTACACTGGTGGTGTGGCCTACCCAATCCGCGTTGCGACGACCGATTCTACCGGAAATGTTACCTTTTCCAACCTTCCAGCTGGAACCTACACCGTCGTACAGCTGCCCATGGCAAACTGGACGAATGTAACGCCGAGAAGGGTGGTCGTGACGCTAACAGAGAATACAAATGTGCTGTTCATTGTACGAACGGTTACCGGGCAGCCGACATACTATCTGAGCGGCATGGTGTTTCGGGACTTTGACCGTGACGGGGACTACACCAGTCCGCCAGACTCCCCGCTTGCTTGGACCGTTTACATCAACGATGCGAGCGGCCTCCCGTTCGCAGCTTACAACACGTCATCAGCGAACGGCATATTCAACTTCTCAGGTCTTATAGCGGGCAACTATATGGTTTACGTAGCGAATCAAACAGGGTATGTCAACAGTACGCCGGCTTCGGTGACAATCAACCTTGCATCAAACACCGAAGGTCTCTTGTTTGGTATTTACCAACTCTCGCAGACCCCTACTATGGCTATCAGCGGCAGGGTGTTCAATGACACCAACCGAAACGGCTTATACGAACCAGGAACCGAACCTCCCTTGGGAGGTTGGAGAGTCCTCCTTTACATCGGCAACTATTCGATAACTGCGATTCCAAGTTACACGGCGATCACCAACGCTTCAGGCTGGTTCCAGTTCACTGGGCTCTCCTTTAGGGACTACACCCTCGTGTTGTCGATGGAGCCGGGCTACACCAACAGCACCCCTAGGGTTTATTACATGATAAACGATTCAGCGCAGGTGCTAATGGGGGTCTATCCGATCCCGCCGCAGCAGCTCTATTCCATCAGCGGATATGTGTTCAATGACACTGATAGGAACGGTGCTTTCGCCCAAGGGATCGAGCCTGGGTTGGCAAACTGGACGGTCTACCTGAATGACATTTCGGGTCTCCCGTTATACGTTACCCGAACAAACGGCAGCGGCTTCTATTCGTTCCTCGGACTTACACCAGGGACTTATACCGTCTATCTGAATAACTCGATTAGTGGATGGGCCAACAGCACCCCGAGGAGAGTTTCCCTTGAGATCACGTCAGATTCGAGGTCTCTTGATTTCGGCTTTTTCATGACCTCTGCCCAGCGAGTGTATTCGATAAGCGGCTTCATATTCAACGATCAGGATCGTAGCGGATCCTACAACGAGGGCGACTCGCCACTCGAAGGCTGGACCGTGATGCTTTATGACTCAGTAGGCAACTTGCTCAACACAAGCACGACTGGCAACGACGGAGCCTTCGCCTTCGCCAACTTGAACAATGGTAGCTACACAATCATCGAGGTGATACCGATAAACTGGGTCAACTCCACACCTAGAGTTATACCAATCAATATATCTGGAGCATCCGTCTCGGGGATAAGTATAGGAAACTACTATAACGTCTCATCCCCGGTGACGTTCACGATCAGCGGGATTGTGTTCAACGACACAAACCGCAACGGTTTATACGACACAGGGTCTGAGAACCCGCTCCAAGGATGGTCAGTGATTTACAGGCCGCCTGAAGGGGGCATAGTCCAGGCAGTGACCGATTCAGGAGGCAGGTATGTCTTTTACACGATGCCTCCGGGCAACTACACGCTCGAATTAATAACCAAGGAAGGCTGGGTGAACACTACCTCCTCAAGGATCGCTGTTGTTGTCACTGACAGGGACTCTACGAACAACAACTTCGGCGTGAGGTATAACCGGTTTAATGTGACTGGATTCGTATTCTTCGACCCGAACCAGAATGGATTCGACTCGGCGGACTACTACCTCGCTAACTGGACGGTGATTCTGTCAGGGTCGGCTGGCAGCTTCACCACTTCAACCGATCCGTCCGGAGCTTTTTCCTTCTTAAATGTCCCTGGCGGGAACTATGCGCTCTCAGCCACCGTCCCACAGGGTTGGACGAATACGACCGCCTCTTCGGTGATGATCGATCTCCAGTCCAGCGTTTCAGGGCAGTCCTTTGGATTCAGGAGGAGCTTCTTTGCAGGCCTGTACATAACTTACACCAGGCAGCAATGGAGCTCGGAGCCGACACTCACCGCTGGTAACTTCAGCGCTGCCTATCCGTCCGGATTCGTGGAGATTGGGCGCCCAGGGACAGCCGAAAACTACTCGATAATCTGGACCAACGTTACAACCATGAGAACTTACCTGCCGAATTCGTATCCTTCAACTCAGCTCACCCAAGACTACATCAACCCGGGTACCTATCCTGCTGGACAGTTCGGGGCAAATGTCTTGGCGCTGGAGCTTAATGTCAGGTTCAGCGAGAGATCCATAAGCATATTTCCGACAGGCTTCGGCAATCTTAGGCTCTACAACTACCACCCGTCGGTGAACGGAAAGAGCGTTGCCGAGATACTCTCAGTCGCTAACCAGGTTCTAGGCGGGGCAAGCGTCTCCTCGCTGCTTCCAGGATTCACCATTGATGGTCTGAATAACCTGTTGGCTCAGCTAAACTCTGCATTTATGTACGGTTCCTCAGACATATCTTGGGCCAATCAGTACCTGTTCTGAACCTGTAGGTCAAACTTTTTTCCTTCTTTTTTTTTAAAAAAAAATACAACATTTTTTGAGCTAAGTTGGCTTTTTGGAATGACTTACTTTCCCATTGCTTGGAAAATCATAAGGGGTGGTCTAAAAAGTGCTCTAAAATCACTGACGGCATGCATTAACGCTACGGTTATATGCTGGTGTGGATACCTATGACCGGCAGAGTTCCACAAAATTGTTGAGTATTTTTTTGCCCATCGGGGTCTCAGCAACCTCGACATGGAACTGGACCCCATAGACTGCCCTGCCTCGGGTCTTTAAGGCTTCAACCGTGCAGCAGTCGCTCTCTGCCAACACATCAAAACTCTCTCTTCCAGTGCGTCTGACTTCGTCGTTGTGCGACGCCCATGCCACGAACTCCTTCCCGACACCCGAAAGGATCTCGTCCTCTTCGATTACCCTGATCAAAGTCCTCCCGTACTCTGGCTTCGAGCCCTTGATGATTTCCCCCCCGAGAAGCTTTCCGATTAGCTGGTGCGATAGGCAGATCCCTAGGATCGGGAAACTCGCTTTCTCGACGATCTCGGGGAGGATCCCGAACCTCTCAATCCCGTCGTTTACGCTGAAAGGTCCGCCGCCCATTACAAGACCGTCCGCGCATTCTAGCTCTTCAAGCTCGATCCTCGGCAGAACCAGCCTGCTTGAGACGCCGAGTTCCCTCAGCGCTCTGACTATGAGGTGGTTGTACTGCCCGCCTAAAAAGACGACAGGTATCTCCATGCGAATCGCCTCCACTTTACAAACGCAGCATTCGATCCTCGGTTAGAAATTGTTGATAAGA
>JASFYK010000014.1 GCA_030055545.1 Thermoproteota archaeon
AGCCAGCAGACACATATTGGGTGATCACTCTTGCAACATCTGTTTCATAAACTCTTTCGGAATAGTTATATATGATTCCCAGTTCATCCTTTGCCTTCAACAAAGACTGGTGCAGTGCCTGGTTCCATGGTTCTTCCAAAGGAGAAACGTATATTGCGGCTACCTTGAAATGCTGTGGCTGCGGACTCAATGTTGTCGTGTAGTAGTAAGCTCCTGCGATCACTATGATTGCTACAACAACCAAACCTATTATGTACGAGGTCTTCATAAATCATTACCCCATAGCCGACTTTAACTTTTATTAGCATGTATAAAAATTTTTTTTAAATAAATGAATCAATTACCATGAACTAGTAAATTTCAGACGGATATCCTGAAGAAGCCCGATGCATTGGCAAAGGTAGTTTCAACAACCTTCTCAATCGAGATCCTCTTTATTTCAGCCACCTTCCTGGCAGAATGCACCAAGTTAGCGGGCTCATTCCTCTCACCTCTGACAGGCGAGAGGACAGGGGAGTCGGTCTCGAGCATCATCGATTCGAGCGGCAGCAGGCGGACCAGCTTCTGCTTCTGCTCTGAATGGACCACCGAAGTTGGTATGGAGAAGAAATATCCTTTTTTTGCCGCAGCCAAAGCATCCCCCGACTTACCGTCGAAGGCATGCATGAGGACCCTTTCAGCCCCTTCCGAGTAGAGCACCTCCAATGCCTTCCTCCCTGCGCTTCTAGAATGGATCACCAGTGGCTTGTCCAAGGAGATTGCAGCCTTTATGCACTCCCTGAAATGTCGTTCCTGAGTTTCCATGAGGGAGGATTCCCTGACGTAAAAGTGGTCCAGTCCAACTTCCCCGACGCCAACAATTGGGGCAGCATTCAACGCCGTTCTGAATGCGCTGAGCTTCTCCTCAGACAGAAGCGTGGGATCCAGCCCCACGGTTAGGTACACGTAGCCGCCGTACCTCTCAATGATCTCCTTCGCTCTGGGCAGATCCGCTGGATCGGTTATTGAGGTCACCACTGCAATGACTCCTGCAGCCTTTGCCCTCCCTATCACCTCAGGCAGGTCAATGAACGCAGGATCAGTCAAGTGGGCGTGGACGTCTATCAATATGAGCACCAGTATAGAAAAAACGCTAGGAACTAAAAGACCTTTTGTGATTCGGCCTCCACCTACCACTGGCGACAGTGATTCCCAAATTGCAGAATAAAAAAAAAAGAAAATGTTAGGCAGTTATTCCCTAGAGTCGAGAGCGTCCTTCAAGCACATCTTCTTGAAAGATGTGCCCTTCGCAATGCCGACCTCCACAGGGCTCTCTCCATCCTCAGCGCTCGAAAGCGCCTTCACGGCCAAGTTAATGGCACCCTTCAAATTGATGTCGGGCCTGTACTCGTCCCTCAAGAGCGATATTGCAGCCTCGCTGTTCTTGCCAATGGCTAAAGCCTTCCCGCTGAGCAGGAGACCGCGCGTGTCAAGCTGGAATATGTGGGTTCCGACCCTGTCTGAGCCTATCACTATGAGAGAGGCGCCCAGCGGTCTCACGTTGCCGTATCGGGTAAACTGGTACATGAACTGCCCCAGCTGGTTAACGAGAGTCTTTACGTCTATCGGATCCTCGAATACAAGCCTGTGGCGCTGTGCTTCGACCCTGGCCTGATCGACCAGCAATTGTATGTCCCCTGTGAAACCGGCACCCGCAATGCCTATGTTCTCGTCTACCATGTGTATCTTTTCCATGGGATCCAGAAGCGGGTCAGGCTCCTTCGTTCGCGCTACCATCACTGCAAATCCCTTGCCCCTCACGGCAACCACGGGCGACCCGTATTTTGCCGCCTCAGCGGCGTACTCGACCTGTACCAGCCGCCCGTCAGGCGTGTACATCATGTAAGCTCCCTCAGATCCCCTTGGCAACATTCATGCAGCACCCCCTGTATCCAGAAATTCCGAACCCTTATCCGTGATCACCATGATCTGGACGCCGTTTCCAGATCCGGGATCCCTCTCCATCGCAGACCTCACCGCCCTCTTCGCGATCTCAGCCCCTTCCTTAACCGTGAGCCCCTCCTTGTATGAGGCTTCGAGCACGCCGTAAGCCATGGGTGAGCCAGATCCTGAGGACGTGAACATCTCGTCGGTCACAGCACCGCTGATGTCGGCTTCAAAGACGTTTGGGCCGGTCTCGTCGACGCCAGCCACAAGGAGTTCTGTGATGTACGGGGCATAGTTCCGCATCCCCGAGTAGAGCATGTTCGAAAGCAGCTTTGCAACCTCCTTAACGGTGAGGGGGAAACCCCGGTTGAATTCCATAAGTTTAGCCTCTGCCTTTACCAAGTTGACCAAGTAATTGGCATCAGATAGCTGCCCAGCGATCGCCACTGCCTTCCGATCGTCTATCGGGTAAATCTTTTTCACAGCCTTAGACCCGATCATGCCACCCTTGCTGGCACGCCTGTCGGAGGCGAGCACGACACCATCCGTGCACCTAATTGCAACAATTGTAGTCATAACAACCACAAGGATATTTTGCATAACTGGGAATCTTATAGACTAGATTTCGTCGAAGTAGGTCACACCCTCGATGAAAAAAGATCCTACTCAGTTCTCCTGGTTTTGGTTCCTGCCGTATATTGCATTGATTATCTTCACGAATAGCCGCGATGCCATCTCCCTAGCCCTTGCTTCTTCATTGGGGGGGAAGGATTCTAGCCCCACCTCTAGCAGATCATGACCTATGTTTAGGCCTACTTGTATGTCGCCGTCCTCGCTTACCCATTTGAGGTTACTGGAGTCGCCTTCCGAGGAAACGCCCAGCCAACGCATGCCGCCGAACCAACGCCCCTTGAGCTGGCTCTCTATAAATTGCGATTCGGTTCCTGGAGGAATGTAAGAGGTACCTACCACGATCCTCTTGGATCCGGACCCCAAGTGCCCAACTGCACGCTTTCCCTTAGGGGTGATCAGGTACCCGTCATTATCCTTCCAGATATAGCCCTGTGAATGGAGACGGCTCAGCCCCCTAGACAACCTCTCCTGATGGACCTTCAGCGCCCTCTTCATTCCTTGGAAGCTGAACTTAGTCTGCGAGTCCGAAGCCATCAGTCTCAATACCCGATCCTCGACTTCGCCTAGCTGTGCAGAATTCCCCAAGCGATTACCCCCAAAATATATTTCTTTGCGTTATATTTTCTTCCGTTATATTTAGGCTTTTTGTCTTTTTCGGTGCGGAAGCGGGGCGCGAAGAAAAGCTGAGAAAAAGAAGAAATACCCTTGAATGCCGAATTCGATTGTGGATGAGATGAAAATCACCCAAATAAGGGTGCCTTTTCCTAGTGAGTACGGGAGCGGCAGGCGCACCAATGCATATCTCCTAGAAGGGGAGATCAAGATCCTCGTCGATTCAGGGCTCGACAGCGAGGAGAATAGGAGGTTCATACGCAAAACGCTCGAGAAGGCAGGTGCATGGGATCTCGATCTCATACTTCTCACGCATGGGCATCTAGATCACTTCAGCCTCGGCGCATATCTCCAGCGGGAAACGGGCGCAGCCCTGATGGTGCACAAAGCCGATTCGGAGATGCTTGCAGACTACAGTAGCCACTATTCGAGACTGTTCGAAGAGACCTACGAGCATGCCGTGGAAGGCGGCTTCGATCCAGGTTTACTCGGGGAGGCAAAAATCAAGCTGATTACAGCAGCCTCGATTCTCTCGAGTCCCACCGTCTACGAAACGTTTACAGAGACAAGATTCGCAGGCGGTGCTGTAAGGACAATACACTTGCCAGGGCATACGGATGGAAGTGCCGGCGTGGTCGTCGATGAGGCAGTCTTATGCGGTGATGCGGCGATTGAGGGCAGCACCGCTGTAAAGGATCTTAAGGAGGAGTTCAATTCACTGGAGAAGCTCAAGGTCTTCAACAAAATATACCCTGGGCACGAAAGGTCGCCACTTGCGAGGGCGGATATTGAGACGCTCGAAGCCCACTTTGTTTCAAGGCTGGAGGAGGTGCTCCATGTCACCAAGGGAGGGGCGACACTCAAGGACATAGTGGTTTCGCTCTACAAGGGGATAAACATGGACCAAGCATCATACAGACTGATACTTCCCATAAACCAAGTAATTGCATACCTGAAGTACCTAGAGGCAGAGGGGCACGTGGAGAAGAGAGGGAGGAGATGGCACTCATTCAGGGAGAGGCTCGCTTCACCGGTTGTTTAATATCTCCTCCATCCTTTCCCAGAATGAGGCGTCTCTCCTGATTATCTTGCAGAGGCTGCAGAATTCATCGAAGACGGGGTCATCTTCGCTGTCCTTGTGCATGAGTTCTTCGGAGATCCTTGCAACGGCTGCCCTCACATCGGGCATCCTTTCCAGCTCCGAAGCCATCTTGGCGCCGCGCTTTGACTTCAGGTAATGGCTTATAGCAGCCTGGGTAACGCCCAGTTTTGATGCCACCTCTGACTGCGAGAGCTTGTACTTGCTCATCATGTTCCTGGCAACCATCGACCTGAAGACAGGCAAAATGTAGCGAGAAACAACCTCACATGAAGGGCGCATGTCAGTCACCTATGACCACAAAGCAGTATATAGTTGTCGGGAAGTGGCTGGGCAAGACCGATCAGCCCCGGACGATCTTCAGGATTGCGGGTATAAGGAAAGACGCGGCGATACACATCCCCACCAAGTAAGCCCCGAAGCCAAGCGAAACTACGCTTGCGCTTAGTGACGTAAGAGGGATCAAGTAGTAGTAAACCCAACCGAAGGTGAGGAGCAACGCCAAGCCGCCCAGCCAAATCCGGGAAGCGAAGGCAAGCAGCGAACCAAAAAGACCCACCAAGAGCAAGGCGAAAGGCGGGAAGTGCAGAGCATATCTATCCCAAAGCTGCAGAAGGCTCACGGACGTCCTCCCGGTGAAGTCTATCCACGGAAGCGAGGTCGCGAATGCAGCCACGATCCATATAACTAGACCAGCGATGAAGAGCAATAACCCCAACGCATCAAGCTCAACACCGAGCACCTCTTCGCGCCAGTTAATGAATAGCACTAGGATGACAGCAACCAAGAAAGCGACAGAAATGACGAATACAGAAGGCACGACCGGAATCTTGTAAACAGGGCTCGTCGAAACAACTGTTCCGTTGGACTTGAGTCCTATGAAATAGCTGACAGTAGTTGGGAGCAGGGGCATTGGCAACAGGTCCCCTTTGGATAGGTCCTGTTCGACCCAGAGCGCCCCCGGCAAACCATCCCTGTAGAAGACGGAGACATTCTCTGCATCAGGCACAGCGATCCTTATCGATGTATAGAAGTTGACGGGTTCTGCGCTAGAGAGAGGTGCGGATGGCAGAGTTTCGTTTGACCCCTTCAGGTAGTGGTCCAGCCAGATCACTGAGGACACCAGCCACCTGTTGTCAGGCATTGCATGCCCGGTATTTGGCGCAAGGTTGATCGCCTTATCGCAAGGGATTATTGAATATGTTTTGTTGACGGCCTCAATGAAGAAGAACTCGTCATGGGTGCCGATGAGGAGCAGTGTCGGCACGCTCAAGCTTTCAGCATATGCCCTACAGTCGAAGTACTTTATCAGGTCTATACCTGCCTGATCACTCAGCGTTATCTCTGGCGGCACTATGAAATTTGCGAAGCTTCCCCCCATCACAATCTCATCAAAATAGCCGCTCGCGACGACTGGAATCGCAGCCTTTACCCGGCTATCAGTAGCGGCAACCAAATAAGTCGCTACTCCTCCCATGGAAGCCCCTGAGACCGCTATTGCATCAGGGTTGACGTATGGGAGACCCGAGATCGCGGTGATCGCCCTCCTGGCTGCGATCACATTGTGATAGTAGTATGCGCTGTAAGGACCATCGCTGAAGTCCACAGTATTCTCAGGCGAGGAGGTTGGTCCGGAAGACAGCCCGCAGCCTGGCGAGTCCATGAGCACGACGACATAGCCATGAGAGGACAGCGCCCTTCCGTAGGGTAGTAGCTGCAGATAGGAGCCGCCAGTCCCGTGGAGGAGCAGAACGGTCGGCATGTTCTCTCCCGGTGGCCGAAGTACCACGGCATGTATCCTTATCATGGTGCCGTTGAAAACATGGCTGTTGAAGAATGCGTCATACTCTTCCAGCACGACTTCCCCGACCGTCGAGTTTCCGACATAGCTCACATTCATCTCCAACGGCGGGTACTCAATCCCGCTTTCCCAGAAAGTGGTGTTAAAGGTTTCAACCAAACTTTTGTGGGAAGGGCGCCATGTGTCGGAGGCTATAAATGAAGAGAACAGGACACCTACAAGGACGAGGAGTAACACCTTAAGGATGACTGCCTTGCTCATTGCAACCATCTGCCAATACCTATAGCAACACTACTCTTTTAAGATTTAAATTGCATTGATCTCTTTGGCATAGCGGAGTGTTCAACTATGGATGAGATTGACATGAAAATACTCAAGCTGCTCCAAGAGGATTCGAGAATTTCATATACCGACCTCTCGGGCAACGTGGGGATCTCAGAGACTGCGGTCAGGAGAAGGGTCAAAAAACTCCTCGACGAGGGCATAATCACCAGGTTCACAATCAAGATAGATCCTGAGAAGTTAGGGAAAGGGGTGACGGCGTTTGTCGGGGTTGATGTGGGCGGAGAGATGGGCCCTGTTGCCGGTTCAGAGCTTCTCAACGACCCTGCGATTTCCGAGCTTTACACAGTGACTGGAGACTTCGATTTGTTGATAAAAGTAACATGCAAGGACGTGAAGGAGCTTGAGAGGGTAATAGAAAGGGTACGCGGGATGGACTTCACCAAGACAACTAGGACCCACGTAGTCCTGAGAAAGCTGAAGGACGCACCACTGGAGCCATAGGGAGGTGAAATAATGCTTTATGATGAGACTGACCTGATGATACTCAGGGAGCTCCAAGAAGACGCAATGACGAGCTACAGGGATATCGCCGAAAAACTGAACCTTTCAGTCGGCACGGTTCACAACAGGATAAAGAGGCTGAAGGAAGTGGGGCTGATCAAGAGCTTCTCGGCAATAGTCGATGCTGAAAAGCTAGGCTACGGACTGACCGCAATAGTGCTCATGCAGGTCGAGGGTGAAAGGATAGTCGAGGTCGAGGAGAGGCTCGCGACATCCAAGTCTATCATTGCCGTCTATGACACGACAGGGGAGTTCGACATAATAGCGATTGGTAAGTTCAAGAATAGGGAGGACCTCAATGCATTCATAAAAGATGTGCTCAAGATCCAGTCGATCAAGAGGACTGTCACGAGTATTGCGCTCAATGTCGTTAAGGAGGACCTGAGGATCAGGTTCTGAAGCATTTTCTCCTCCTGAACTCGCAATATCTTACCATTGCGGAGGCTGCTTCAGCTGCAGATGATGCGCTGGGGAATACGGGAATGCCTGTTTTAATGAATGCACGAGAGGCTGCACTTTGGGAGGGGCCCAGCAGATCAACCACGAAGAGCGGCTTATTTGTGGAGCGGGCTAGCTCCGAGATCTCTTTGGCGGCTTCGAGCTCTGATCTAATGAGGCTCGGCATCGCTATCGAGCCGATCGTCCCAAAGCCAAGCAGGAATGCCATGTCGAATTCAGGCGACCTGAGGACGGCCTCAAGTATTCGTGAGTAGTCGAAAGGGTCAGTGGATGCCACCATGTCTATGGGGTTCCTCTTTGACCAAAACTCAGGAAGGACTGCATCTGCCGCCTCAAAAACCGCCCTAGGGAGCGGTGGCAGCGCAATCCCCCTCATTTCAAGAGCGTCAGCGCACTCTATGCCCCATCCCCCTCCAGTTGTAACCACCGCTGCGGATCGCCCATTGGGGAGAGGCAGGTTTGAGAATGCGAAGGATATGCGGAAGAGCTCCCCGGGATCCCTAGCCCTGATGACCGAGAACTGCCTGAATATGCCCTCAATAATCTTGTCTTCGACCGCGATGGCACCCGTGTGGGATGAGGCGGCTGCAATACCCGCAGAGGTCACCCCCACTTTCATCGCTACAACGGGCTTCTTCAGCGTGCAAGAGGACAAAGACGAGACGAGCCCCCTGCCCTCCCGCACCGACTCCAAGTAAAGCGCTATCACGCTAGTGCTGTTGTCGTTTTCAAAGTACTTCAGAAGTTCTGGGGTTGAGAGATCAGCCTCGTTCCCAATGCTGACGAACTTGCTGAATCCAACCCCATGCTCCTTTGCCCAAGCCAAGACGGTAGTGCCCACCGCACCGCTCTGGGACACAAAGGCGATCCCTCCCTTTGGAGGCACTAGGGAGGTGAAGGTCGAGACTAAATCTGAGTGAGAGCTGTAGATCCCCATGCAATTAGGTCCTATTATCCGAACTCCAAGTGACCTTGCTATCTGGACTATCTTGCGTTCAAGTTCAAAGTGCCCAGACTCGCCAAATCCGGCTGAGATTATTATTGCGAACTTAACGCCCACCTCCCCGCACTCGACTACCGTATCATAAATCAGCCTGTTTGGGAGGGCGATCACTGCAAGGTCGACCTCCCCGGGCAGTTCGCTCACGGATCGGTAGCAACGAATGCCGAGCACCTCATCCGCTTTCGGATTCACTGCATAGATACTGCCTTTGAATCCACCATTCAAAAGGTTACGTAGCAGGACATGCCCCCAGGCTTCGGGATCCCTAGAAGCCCCGACCACGCAGACAGACCGAGGCGAGAATAAGCGCTCTAAAGGATGACCCATGCTTTAAACTTGGTGCTGCATGTTAAAAACAGGTACCCTTTTTGGTTCATTTTCCGAGGAGGTGCCTGAGCACCTCATATACCCTGTTTGCAAATTCCTTCCTCACAGCCGATAGGTTCTCGACTTTCCTGAGAAACCTGATCGAAACCACTTTTGTTGCGGCGTATTCGACAGAAACATCTTCCCTATAGGCATCCCTAAGGCACTCAATGAGCAGGTTGACAAGATCGTGCGCCAGGGTGTTGCGCCTGCGCTTCAGCTCAAAAGAGAAGTCTTCCGCCTTCATTTCATCGAAAATCCGGATCTCGTTGACCGCAGCATTTAGCGCAGGGAGGAGGAGGTTCTCGAGTTCCCAGACATCAATTGTTAGGCTCAACCCCCCTTCTGGGCGGACTCCAGATAGGATCTGGGACGAGAGCCTCTCTGATGCCTCGTAAAGCACCTTCTCGAGCTCCAGTCCTGATAGAGCTTCCCTGCGGTCATTAAATTGTGGCTTTGGCAAAAATGACTCCTCATTTATAAGAAGTGCAAGCAAACTGAAATATCTTTCTAGATCTGTGCAACAAATGGCAAGTGTTATTAGGTCTCCATAGTCGTAATTCAGATCAAAATATAGGGGTAGCCACATTGCCTCGGAGGATAGTCCCAAGAGCCAAGAGATCTGGTAAGATGTACTTCAATGCCTCGAATGTGTCCAGCAACATGGGACTGAAGGAGATCACTGAGATAGTCTTCACGAATGCAGAGTCCTATAAGGAGATAGCTACCCTGATACTAGAATGGATAAAGATCAGGAGCGACCGCGAGAACAGGGGATATCCCAGATGGGTGACGACCCAAGAGTTGTCAGACTACATCAACGAAAGGCTGAAAAAGCGGAGGAGGAGTGCGGCCTACGCCGTTATCAAGGATTACCTTTTGCCGCTTGGGATACTCGAGTACAGGACCTCAGAATCGAAGTATGTAATAAGCAGGGATTTTGCAGGCGCGCTAAAGAGGCTCGCCGACGCCTACACGAAATGGACCGCATAATATATAACACCGTTATAATATAGGGTTGAGGGGGAGAATGGATGTCGGACAGAGAGAACCCCAAGTGGGCAGGGGTGGGCTCAAAGTTTGCACACCTCACAGCTGCTCACCCTTGCTTTGGAGTGAAAGCGCACTTCACAGCTGCAAGGATCCACCTGCCGATAGCGCCAAGGTGCAACATCCAGTGCAGATACTGTGTTAGAAAGATCGACAAGTGTGAGCAGAAGCCGGGGATCGCAGCCTGCATAATGGATGATGAAATGGCGCTCAAGAGGCTCGAGGCAGAGATTAAGAGCAATCCTAGCCTGAGGGTTGTTGGCATAGCCGGACCCGGGGACCCTCTGGAGAACGAGGCAACGTACAGGGTGCTCGGACGTATAAAAGACAAATATCCTGACCTCATATCATGTCTCTCAACGAACGGGTTGCTGCTCGAGGATGTGGCAGATAAACTGAAGGATAGCGGTGTCAGGACTGTCACTGTAACAATAAATGCTATTGATCCGGCAGTTGGATCGAAGATATACGAGTGGGTGAGGTACAAGGGGGAAAAGCTTGAAGGCACCAAGGGCGCAGAACTGCTGATACGGAAGCAGCTCAGCGGGATTGAGGAGCTTGTGAAAAGAGGCATAGTAGTCAGGATAAACACCGTCCTGATACCCGGGGTCAACGAGGATCAGATCCCGCGCATTGCAGAAGAGGCGTCAAAGAGGGGTGCTAGCCTCATGAACATAATTCCGCTCATACCGCAGCATGGTTTCGAGGAGCATAGGAAACCGACATGCAAAGAGCTCGAGGAGGCGAGGAATGCCGCGGAGAAGTACCTCCCGCAGTTCAGGCTCTGCCGGCAATGCAGGGCGGACGCTGCAGGGATACCCGGCAAGGAGAAGCAAGCCGGGGCGACCTCAGATTACTTCCACGGATGATTGCTCATTTGGTGTTTATCAGTGATCGGATGTCCTCTGCCCGCATGAACCTCTCCTTGCCGTGGTGCTTCACCCGCATGGAAAAGCTCTTTGGTACGATTATCGAGGTTGATTGAGAGATGGGGACCTCGACATGGACATCTTGGGTGCTGCTCACGGGCCTGTGCTCAAGATCAACAGTCTCGCCCACTGACGGCATGATGATTTCACCCGTGTGCTGTTTAACCGACTCTGCAAGAGCCTTGAGACTCTCTTCATCGCCGTGGACCAGCACAAGCCTCTCTGGCTTAATCCGAGAGATGTAATTGCACAGCTCGTTGTGCATTGCATGGGCAGAGATGTCAAAATGAGCCACTTTACAGCGGACATCCACCTCCTTTGACTCCTTGGATATCATGTCCCTGAGAGTAAAGTTCCTCACTCCGGACATGAGCTGGTGCCCGGTAGTCCCTTCCTCCATGTGCCCGCACAGGGCAATCAGGTTCTTCTCGCCCGGCGCCATCTTTATCATATGCCAGACGCTCCACCCGCCCCTCAGCATCCCCGATGGTGCAAGTATGACGCATGCACAGTCCCTCTGGTAGAGGCGTTTCCTTTCCGAAATGCTCTTGAAGGTCCGAAGTGCCTCCCAGCGGAAGGGATTGATATTGTTGAAGAGGTATGCCCGTCTCACCTTGTCGTCCATATAGATCAGGAACTGCTCGTATATCCGGAGCGTTTCGATCGCCATGCCCTCCAAGTAGACCTCAACGTTCGGGATCTTGTTCCAGCTGTCCTTCAGTATCTTGAGGATTTCCTGCGCCTTACCTACGGAGAATGTTGGAATGAGTATTTTCCCGCCGGTCTCAATCGTAGACCTGACGGATTCGATGAAATCTTTGCTTGTTTCTTCCCTGCTTTTCCTGTTCTTCCCTCCATAGGTCCCCTCGCATATGAGCACGTCAGGGTAGACCAAGTCTTCAGTGCGCCAGTACCTGAGGTGGTTGGAAGAGGTTCCCAGATCTCCCGAGTATACAAGCCTGAAGCCTTTGTACATCACCTCAGTCATCGTCGACCCCAATATATGGCCCGCGTTGTGGAAGTTCACGCTTATCGAGTCGAGCTTGAAGACCTCGTGGTAGGTCGTCGGAACTGCCAGCTTGTTCAGTACGCGGTGCATCTCCTTCGAGGACCACAGGCGATCCTCCTTGGGCCATTCCCTTTCCATTATGGATAGCTCGTCCTGCCAGAGGAGCTTGACGAGCGCAAGTGTGGGGAGGGTCATGAACACCTTGCCCTTGAAGCCCCTCCTCACGAGCTCAGGTATGGCTCCGGTGTGATCTAAGTGCGCATGGGAGACGAACACGGCGTCCAAGTTTTCGATGCTCGTTCCTGAAAAATCAGGCAATGCCTTCGGTCCAGTTGCGGCCGGATCTATGCCGCAGTCGAGGAGGAAGTGGTGGTTATTTACGTCTAGGCGTATGCACGAACGCCCTACCTCGCGTCCTGCGCCTAACACCCTCAGCTGGGGCATCACGAGAAACCTCAATATCCGATAATGGTTTGTTTTTAATCTTTTTAAAGGTTTTTATCTAAAAAATTTTAAATCGGACCTTTTGCCAAAGGAATGCAAAGATAAATAGAGCCTCATGGATACCCTTTTAGAAGAGAAATGAAGGGGGCTCGCAGAGAATGTCTGAAATCCTAGTTGAAGTAACAGACAAGGATTTTGAAAGTTTCTTAGATAGGAACGAGATCGCAGTTGTGGAGTTCTGGGACCCATGGTGCAGCATATGCAGCGAAATGGCGCCAGTTTACGAGGAGCTGGCGAGGAAGTACGCGGGCAAGGCAGTTTTTGGAAAGCTTAACATGAGGGAAAGCAGGAAGGTGCCGGATGAATATGAAGTCTACGTCACGCCAACATTCATCTTCTTCAAGAACGGAAGAGAGGTCCACAGACTGGGAGGTCTAATGGATCCAGAAAAGCTCGAGGAAGATCTCAAAGAACGGCTCCTCAGCCCATGAACGAAGGTAGTGGTTTGCGATGATAAGGGCAGTTGCAACCGACGTGGACGGGACGATCACGGACGACAATTCGATAATCGACATCGAGGCGATCGAGGCAATAAGAAAACTCGAGGGGAGGGGGATAAGGGTCATCCTTTGCTCGGGTAACGCGCTCTGCATACTCAAGGCGCTCTCTAGGTACATAGGGTGCACAGGACCGACGGTTGCAGAAAATGGAGGGGTTGTCGAATACAGAGGGAAGATAAGGATTTTGGGCGAAAGGGGGCTCGGTAGGAAGGCAATTGATCACCTCAGGTCAGTATACGGTGAGCTGATCAGGGAGGCCTGGTCAAACCCTCACAGGTACGTCGATGCTGCAATAATGAGAACGATCGAGTACGACAAAGTTGTGTCAGAAGTGAGAAAATTCGAAGGGATCAAGGTCATTGACAGCGGATTTGCATACCACATCTTGGACAAAAGGGTCGACAAGGGCGTCGGCCTCCTCGAGGCGCTCAGGTGGGCAGGGATTAGCAGGGATGAGGTGGCAGGTGTAGGAGACAGCCTGACTGACGCCGAACTGCTACGCGCAGCCGGGTTCAGGTGCGTAGTAGCCAACGGGGACGAGTCGATCAAGAAGGAAGCGGACTACGTTTCCAGGTCCGAATTCGGGAAAGGGTTCGCGGAGATAGCCGATGCTATCCTGTCAGGAAAAATCGGAAGCCCTTGAAGGGTGAATCTCGTGGGGGTCTTTTCCGGAGCAAGGGAAATCGGGGAGCTATACGACAGGATTGCAGACGATTTCGCGATAACCCGTAGGAGGGTCTGGCCGTCCATCCTCGAGCTAAAAGGAGGGAGTGGGGTGGCGATTGACCTTGGTTGTGGAACAGGGAGAAACGCGGCCGCACTGGCAGCCTTCGGGTATTACGTTGTCGCAGCAGACTTGTCAATTGGGATGCTGAGGTCTCTCAGGAAGAAGTTAGCCCAGCAGGAGGTGGCAGTGGTAAGGTGCGACGCGCTTCATCTCCCATTTAGGGAGGGCTCTTTCGACGCCGTGGCGCTCGTAGCGGTTATACACCACATAAGGGGCAAGGGGAACAGGCTAAGGGGGATGGCAGAGGTCAGGAGAGTGACCAAATGCGGGGGGCGAGTCCTCATTACAGCCTGGTCCATTCTTCAGACAAGGTTCCTGAAAAGGGGCATAGACATCATCTCGAGTCCACTGAGAGGGGAGGAAATCGGCGATCTTATTGTCCCGTGGGGGAAGAAAGGTGGCAGGTTTTACCACCTCTTCACAAAGCGTGAACTAGAAAAGACGGTCTCGGGATCTGGCTTCAAGATAATCAAATCATACGGGGAGAGAATAAGGGGTAGGCTCCCAGAGAACTGGGTAGTGCTTGCCGAGAAGGTTTGAAATGGATGGAATCTGTAAAAGAAAACCTTGAGGGGAGGGCTGCAAGGAGAATAATAGAACAGCTCAAGGAGGGCAAGGTAGGAAAGGACATGCTAGCCCGCCTGAAATACAGGGTCTGCAAAGAGGAAGGGCTCACAAAGGTTCTGAAAGATCATGAGGTTTCGAAGTACCTGAAGGACAATGAAGACTGGCTACGCGAATTCCTCAGAGGTAAGAAAGTGAGGGGAGCGTCAGGGATCTACACAGTCGCTGTGATGACCAAGCCCTTAAGATGCCCAAAGGAGTGTCCGTGCATCTACTGTCCCGGCGGGGTCGAATCAGGAACCCCGCAGAGCTACCTCGGCAAGGAGCCGGCACTCATGCGCGGTCTCCAGACCAATTTTGATCCATACCTACAGGTGAGGTACAGGATCGAACAGTACAAGGCGATTGGGCATACACCCTCAAAAATCCACCTGATCATCATGGGAGGCACTTTCCCAGCAGCAGATCTCGAGTACCAAGAGTGGTTCATGACCAGGTGCTTCCAGGCAATGAATGACTACCCGAAGACGAAAGGCTGGAGGTGGCAGTACCTAGAGCGTGCAATGGAGGAGAACGAGCTCGCAGGGGTCAGGTGCACTGGGGTCACCCTAGAGACGAGACCGGATTGGGCAGGCGAGAGGCAGACTGACAGAATGATAAGCCTTGGTGCTACCCTCGTGGAAATGGGGGTCCAAGCATTGGACAACAGGGCTCTTATGCTAGCGAACAGGGGGCACAGCGTTGAGGATGTGGTATCGGCGACCAGAACTTTAAGGGATTCGGGGTTGAAGGTCGGGTACCACATGATGCCGGGCCTACCTGGAAGGGGCGCAGACGACGATCTTGAGGACCTGGCAAGGATCTTCGAGGATCCTGATTTCAGGCCTGACTACCTCAAGATCTATCCCACACTCGTAATCGAAGGAACAGGGCTCTTCGAGCTCTGGAAAGGAGGGCAATACAGGGCAATGGGGACTGAAGAGGCTGCCGAATTGATAAAGAGGGCCTCCGAGCACTTCCCCGAATGGGTCAGGGTTGCGAGAATCCAGAGAGATGTCCCGGCAGAGATAATTGTCGACGGGGTGAGGGCGAGCAACCTGCGAGAACTTGTGGAAGGAAGGCTCTCCCGAGAGGGGAGAAAATGCAAGTGTATAAGGTGCCGGGAGATAGGGATCGCAGAGGCAAAGGGACTCAAGATATCAAGCCCTGATCCGAAGATCAGGGTCACAGCATACGAGGCAGGAGGAGGACAGGAGGAGTTCGTCTCGGTTGTGGACGTCAAGAGCGACCTCCTGATCGGCTTCCTGAGGCTCAGGTTGCCGTCCGAAAAGGCTCACAGGAAGGAGGTGAAGGGCGCTGCCATCGTCAGGGAACTCCACGTCTATGGGAAGCAGATACCAGTCGGCAAGAGGGATGAAGAAGGCTTCCAGCACCACGGGTGGGGAACAGAGCTTCTCAAGAGAGCGGAGGAGATCGCGTCTGAGAGATATGACCGCAAGAGGATAGTTGTACTCCCTGGCGCGGGCGTGAGGGAGTATTACCGGAAGAGGGGCTTTTCGAAGATCAGGTCATCCCCGTTCATGGTGAAAGAGCTGCGGTAGTCTCAGAATGAAGGGTGGTTCCCTCTGATCGCCGACCTGATCGATTCAGCCTTGCGCAATACTGAGGGGAGCGATGTCGAGGGGCTGGACTCGCACCTCGGGGCTGTTCCGGAAATGACCATGTATCCGCCAGCCCAGCACTCTGCCGTAGTTTGGGGGTTATAGCCGCCTCCGCCAACCAGAACAAGCCTTCCCCCGCAGGTCCTGTGCGAGATCTCGTGCAACAACTCGATCACCTTGAGATACCCATAATTGGTGAATGAGAGCCCGGCAAGAGGGTCTCCCTTCAGA
>JASFYK010000015.1 GCA_030055545.1 Thermoproteota archaeon
AAAGGGGGGGTTTGATTTAAGGGCGTTGGAAATGATCAGCTTCCCTTACTCTGCCCAATCTCTATCTTCTCCATAACGCCGACCTCAAACTCTACCGAAAGTTCCTTCTCTGCAATGCAAACGATACTTAATCCGTCCTCTAACCGGATACCTTTCAAAAGTCTGAGGCTGATGCCCCTCCTTTCGAACACATCCGATTCGGCGAGAAGGGTTTTTACCACTTCTTCGGCAATAGCATCCGTCTCTTGGCCATTGCCACCCCTGACATCAATGAAGTTTTTGGAAATGAGCTTGAGTGCCCTCCTAAGCACCTCTGCCCTTGTTCTGTATGTTATCTTTGCTTTCCATACTGGTTGGGTGAATTCAATAATCCCTGCCTTGTAATCGACTGTATATCCTTCACCTTCGGTAATCCTCATCCAGCCGTCCTTTCCAGCCTCCTTCACGTTGTGCTCTAGCACATGGATCTCCAAGCTGCCCCTCTCCGGCTTGTTCTTTAGTCTCTTTCTAGCCTCGTCTTTTTTCAACTCGAGCACTTCGCTGATCTCTACCGTCTTGGAACCCTCGCTGTCGACTGCCTGCTGAGCCCCGAACTTGAAGCCTCTGCAGGCAACCCCTACTGAAGGCGTTCCTTTGATGAGACCCTCTGCGCCAATCTGATCCATGGCAACCCCCTTGACGTTCTTTCGGAGGGTCTCTATAAGAAGATCTTCGATCTCTTGCAACATATCATGTCACTCTTGCAGAATGGCCCCAGATCGGATCCTTGATGAATAGTGAATGACGTTGCCAATCCTTGGGGTGCACTCCGGATTGGTATTCCTGAAGGTGACTGTGAGCACTTCTTTTTCCGGAGATGGGTTCTTAGCCCTATAGCGGTACCACACATTCTCGTTTGGGGAGAGCAGATATTCGATGTAAGGGTTCTCGGTCCCCTTTGGTCTGAGCTTGGATCTCTCGTGCACGTAAATGTCACTGACCACTGAGCTCGTGCCGTCGATGTACTCAAATGTTATCTCGAGCGTCTTCGTGTCCCCGTTCTCTGCCCCTGACCAGTAGTCCATTGACTCGAACTTTGCGGCGACGCCGAACCTGCAGATTACCCGTTCGGATCCCTTTTGAGCGACCCATTGCCTCGTGATCAGCCCGACCACAGGAGAGTCGTAGGAGGTCTTCTCCCCTGGCACAACCTCGTTCAGTGCATAAGAGGTTCCCACAGGGCTAACCATGTTGAGCAGGGTTTCGGTCTGCTCCATGCTATCGATGTAGCCTCTCAGTTTCTCGAGTTTTGCCTCGAGCTCTTGTATGTCCCCGAGGATCTCCTCCTGCATTCTGTTCCAGTCCTCAGACCTTATCACTTCACCAGGTTTTCTCAGAATTGGCTTGAATTTACCCACAAACTCACACTCCTTTTTGATCATCGCCCATTGACTAGATCACCCTGACTCTTGATGCCACTCCAGCGGCCCTCATCCTCGAGACGAACCTCTCCACGTCCGCGACCTCGAGGCCGCTCCTCTTCAGTGCCCCCGACTTGATCCTCACCTCGAAAGAGGCAGGGGCATGGCCTTCCCATTCAAACCTAATTGTGAGATAAGGGATCCCCTTCGTGAACGTGTGCTCGTCGAACTTTGCGGAATCAAAAACGCCCAGCAGCCCGCTCAGGGACTCGCTATACTTCCAGATGGAACCCTCCCTAAGAAGCTTGGGAAAACCCTTAACCTCGATCTTGTCAGTTACATCCTCCCCGTTGAGCTCTGCCTTTCCCTTTGAAAGCATTATCTCCTTGCCGCCAACTAGCGTTCCTTTGAACGTCACAGTGCCGCCTGTCTTCAGGTTTGTCAGTGTGGGGTCCTTGACCTCCCCGCCCTCCTCAACCGAGATCCTTATCCTCGGATCCACGTCCTCCACAGTCCTGCTGCTGATTGTCCAAGTTTCGCCTGCCATGACCTTCACCTCCTCTGAGAGTGTAAGAAGAGGGTTCTCGATGATCTCGACGTCCCCTTCTGAAGCAGTTCCTATCAGCCCCATAACCGATTCGAGTATGGCCCTGACCGTGCCGCCCCCGCGGTAGTCACTCACTGCCCTGCGGATCCTCGACCTGTACTTCTCGTCGTCCTCCCCTTGCATCCTCTTTGATACAACGGCTGCACCCAAGCGATCCAGGTCTTGGCCCGTTGCGGAATCTACCCAGTGCGCCCTCATTATCTCTGCGATCTGGTCATCAGCGTCGTCGAGCTGGGATGCAAAGGAAGAGATGAAAGCGTACACAAGGGAACCCCTGTCCCACCCCCTGTAGAACTTGGGGAGCCTGTCGCACATCTTTTCTGCTCTACTCATACTTCTCACGCACCCCAAATGTAACACTCACATTCCTCGGAATTGCCCTTTCATCCGTTTCGATCCTGATGTTCTCGCCCCGGCTGAGCAAGGGCTCCCCTGTCCTATAAGCCGCAAGCTTCAGTTCCCTCACATCCCAGACCCCGTCCACCGCTAGGCACGAAGCTATTATTTTTGAATACAGCACATCCTCGGCGATCTTTAGCGATGCGATATAGCCCCTGACTGACGCCTCCACATCCCTCAGGATCCTTCCAGGATCCGATGGTGCCTCAATGATGACGGTCATCGACACATCGATATGCACTATCTTGGGTCTCAGAAACTCCACCCTGATGCCTGCGGCCCTGGTCTCGTCTATCACCCTCCTTATCTCTGACTCATCGCCGCCGTCCACCACGACCCTGACTATGCCAGGGACTCCGCCTGGCATCTCGTCGATGAGTATGGAATTGACGCCTTTGACCGACTTGAGAGCGGAGTCGAGCGATGAAGGCGTAGCTTTGGCTGCGAACTCAAGCGCATGCCTTGCCCTCTCCCTAAGCTCTTCGTCTGTCTCTGCCTCAGATCCGTTGGAGATGTCACCCTTGTTTATCACATATTCTACCCCGACAACCGGCTGCGGCATTATTGTTATCGCACCCGCGGGCACATTCCCCTTCTTACCGGGCACTGTGCAGACGACCGACACATCACACTCCCACCTCCCCCCTTCGGCAGGGAGCAGCACCCCGTCTTCAGTCGTAAGGAAAACCTTTGCATCTTCAGGGGTCGTCGAAACTGTGGAAACCTTCGTGTTCTTTGGGATCCTTATCTGCTGGAATGCCGTATAGTCGATCTTGAAGACCGTGCGGGGGTCTGGCTTTCTGCCTCCCGAGCGCCATGTCAACCTCCTTCCGGACAAGCCGTACTCAGAGGGCGTGAAGACCGTGGCCTGCCCGCCGGAGATGCCCTCGACTTTGTTTATCTCCTTTACCAAGACGTTCTTCATCTCATAGCTCTCGGAACCGTCATAGAGATGGACCTCTCCAGCCACCTCGATCTTCTCTGGTTCACTTGACCTTCCGAATGTTACCCTTCCTGAAGAAGGCCTGGGCGGCCTCCTTGTTATCCCTAGCAGCGAGACCGTCATATCCAGCGCCTCGCCGGTCGCAGTCTCGAGGAAACCCGCCCTGTACGCGGCATCGAGCTGCTCGTAAAGGAACTCTATCTCCCTGCTTATGCCCTCTACGAGCGTCCTGAGCACGCTCCCGGTACTGGTATCCGTAAGCCCGCCGGGTCTGGCATACCTGTATGTCACAGTGAAAGTGGTTCCTTCGTCTGGACTTTCCCCGCCCGCGACCCACTCGACTGAGTTGCCTGAGAGCCTGCAGTCCTTCGTGCTGGAGAACTCTTTCTCCCTCCTTCTAGATATGCCCGAGATCTTGATTATTTTGGTAACGGGGGCATTCGTAAGCCTGTAAGCCGCCCTCCCCCCTTCGTACTTGAAAGCCTCGGACGCTTCCACTCCCGTTATGCGCGCCAAGACATCTTCCGTGATCTGATCGTAGCCCTTGACCCTGAATGGCATGTTATGCCACCTCCAAGTGGAACGGATACCTTATGCTCAAAGTTCCCCCTCCTGATGCTGGAATGACCGTAATTTCTATAGTGACCAACCCCGGGTCATCCCTGTCTGGGATTGCTGTGACTGAGACCAGCTCCCTGATCCTTCTCTCTCCGGCGAGGCTCGAAGCAACCGTCCTGCGGATGAGGCTCATTGATCTGTCGTTCCTCGGCTGCCCCAAGACCTCGCTGAGCCTCGAGCCGTAGCCGCCGTGACCTAGCTCCTCCATCTCCCCCACGGTTGTGGAGAGCCTGCAGATTATCGCCTGAGCCAGGTTGTCGATGCCATCGACTGTTGCCAGGTCGCCAGACTTATCGGCCGTCAAGTCTGCGCCTAGGCTATCTATCCTCAGCTTCAGGTCCCTGCCCAATTTCTCATCGCTCACAACATTCACTCTCCAATCAGTTTATGTTAACGATACCGCCCTTGATCTTGACCGTGGCTGTCCCTTCTACGCTCGCCTGGACTCCGGCATTGAGCTCTGCAATGTTCGAAGCTTTGTTCTTAAGATTGTTTCCGGCTGTGACACTGATGTCTTTCGCGCCATCCACATTGACGTTATTGCCTGACGATAGGCTTAGATCTTTCGTGGTGGTTACTTTCAGGTTCGAAGCCGTGATTGAGATGTCGCCCTCCGCTTCGATTGCCGTGTCGCCCTTGGATTTGACCTTGACGTCACCGTTTGCCTCGATTGTGACGTCCCCGCCCCTCTGGATCGTGACCCTCGTCGCCCCCGCGGTCACCGTCACCTCCGCGTCCTTCAGGCATACTTTCATCCCCCCCGGGAGCTGGATGTAGACTCTCCTCAACTCCTTGTCTTCTTCATACGGCACAGAATAAACCAGTTCTCCGGTCTTACTGACGGGCGGGCGGTCTTTTTCGTTGTAAATTCGCCCTATCACTATCGGGGAGTTCACATCCCCCCCAACGAAGTCTATCAGCACAAGGTCGCCGACGGAGGGGGGCGAGACCAGCCCGTATGTAGTTGTTGCGATCTGGACTCCCCTGAGCTCCAGCTCGCTGTTCTTGAGCCTGACGCTGCACTCGTAATTGTCCTTGTCCCCCTCGTCTGAGTGAGGGAATACGGATGTGACTATACCCAGCTCAGGCGTCCTGAGCTTGCTTATCTCCTTCCTAGCCACGTCTTTCATGGTTTTTACTATGCTCATTCCAACTTCCTCCTGCAGGTAAAAGTGCTGGTGAAACCCCTTGAGACGCTGAAGGTGTGCTCAACTCTGGTGACCTCATGGGAACCGTCGATCTCACGGTCGTCAAACCCCTCAATCGTTATGGTGTCCCCAACCCTTATGCCTGGCTTCCCCTCAGCCATAACATTCAGAATTACCGAGTATTTCGAAGCCTCGAACAGAGCTTCGCCTGCCTTTTCCGCACTTTCGCTGTTCTTGAGCGAAGCCTCGGTTATCGCCAGCGCCCCCTCCCCGCCCTTTGCAGCCTTGAGCTCCTCTTTCGCAGTCCAGTGGTAGGTCTCTGCCCCCTTCGAGCTGACTGGGCTCTCCCCAAAGACCACCACCCCGTCGTACGGAGGCCCCTTCCTGACTGTCCAGACCTCCAACAGATCCTTCCCGTAGGCGAACCTGTGCTCCTTCCCCCCTCCGGCCCTCCTGAATATGAGCTTCCCATCCTTGTCAAAAAAGGCGTCCGCGCCGCAAAGTCGTCCCAGCCTGACAATGTGCTCTAGCAGGTTCGAGCGATCATCGATGGCGTAGTATGGATAGCTGATCCCATGCTCGAATTCCTTCACGTCAACGCCCGCCTCTTGCGCGAGGGCAACCACGATCTCTCCTGAGGTTTGGCTCAAGAATACCATGTTTGACCTCTTCCTTAGCAGCTTCGATCCGATTCCGTCGATCGAGATCGACACCGAATCGAGCCTCATATCCGCCCTTGCAACATTCCCGACCATGATCTTCTCCAAATTTCCGTCATAACCGAGCTTGAGCTCCGCCTCTTCCAGGGGCTTGAATCTGTATGAGGATTCCCGGCTTATGACCGCAGTCATACCGTCCACGGGGAGCCCCATCCCGCAGCTGGACTTGATGAAGCTTACTCCGTCCCCTGTGCTGAACACCTTATCCCCTATTCTCATCTCGAATTCAGGATGCTTCATCAAACTCCCGCCATGTGTTGATAATCCTAATTGCCCTTCTCAGGGGCTTTTTTCGGTCCCTCCTTTGTGGAATCCTGGGAAGCTGGCTCAAAGAGCCCGCCCTTGAACCCGCCATCCTCGCCAGGTGCAGCACTGCCTCCCTTATCGTCAGCGTAGCTCTCTTCGCTTTTCGCACGTCCGGACTTCTCTGCCCCCTTTTCCCCTTCCCGTCCTCCACTCTCCGAGGCGCCCCTCTCATCCTCTAGGCTGCCCGATTCGCTTTCTCCTCCCCGTCCCTTTACCTCCTCTTTCTCTCCGGGCCCTTTGCCTTCTTCCCCTTTCATCACTTCATCTTTTTCAGTGTATGCCTTCCCGCCGCCCTCTCTGCCACTCTTTATCCCAGCTTCTTCACCGCCCTTCGGTGCCGCTTCGGCGGCTCCATTCTCCGGTCCTACTTTCCCCTCTGGGGCGCCCTCTTTTTCCTTGGTTTTCTCCTTTCCCTTCTCCTCCTCTTTGCCCCCTTCCTTCCCTCCTTCGCCCTCCTTGCCCCCTCCCTCTTTCTCTTTCTCTTTCTCCTTCGTGATCTCCTTTGTCTTCTCCTCGACTTCC
Source organism: Thermoproteota archaeon (assembly GCA_030055545.1). Lineage (GTDB taxonomy): Archaea > Thermoproteota > Methanomethylicia > Methanomethylicales > Methanomethylicaceae > Methanosuratincola. The sequence goes on from JASFYK010000015.1 coordinate 6,663, forward strand.
TTGTCTGCTTCCCCCTTCTGGCTCGGTGCCCCTTTCTCTCCTGCACCTTCCTCCGGAGGCGGCTTCGCCTCCCTGAGAAGCATTGTGTACCTTATCTCCAAGGGTATCCCGTCGTGGACCCTCACCGAGAACCCCTCAAAGATGACCGTCGTGATGTCTTCAATGGCCCAGAGGTCAGAGGAGAATGGGATGAGCTCGCCAGAGTTGAACTTGGTTCTGATAGTCTTCAGCGTATCCGGCGCCCCCCTGCCTATCAGCCTCCCTTCCAGCCTCAAACACCGGGGATGCCTTCCCATGTCTTGGAAGATGTTCGATTGCGATCCAGGCACGGGGAGCTCGATCACCTTCCTCCTCGCCGAGACCTGGATCTCGTGGACGCTCCTTATCTCGACAGTGGCGCCCTCCTCGTCTCTGCGCTTTATCAGGTCAATGTCGTCTAGCTTGATATACACAATCATCCCTCACCGTAGTGCCTCCGCATCTCATCCTCGAGTATCCTCGAGATCTTCCTCTGAAGCTCCAAGAGATCCTCATCACCATCGACCGTGACGCTGACCCTCATCTCCCTTTGCATCGGGTATACTTGGGGCTCCTCGAGCTCTGTCGGAACTGGGAGCCTCTCAGTCGTTGCCTCGTACCCCTCATTAATGCCCGTTCTCGCCTCCCTACCATGGGGTAACGCTAATTGCGGAGCGATTATGCTGGACCTGACCTCCTCAGCCACGGCAGCCAAGTTGAGCGCTGATAGAGGCATCTCCTTCCAAGGGCCTGGCAACTCACTCCCCAGCAAGGGGCTAGCGGAAGGCAACCCCGAAACTTCAACCTGTCCGTCAGCAATCTGTTTGCTGGGAACCACTCGGGATGCAGGGGGAAGTATTCTTTTCCGACTGGGCAGACCTAATGCAATTGATGGTACAGAAAGCGCAAAAAGTGCTGGGGAGACTGCCCCGAATATGGGTCTCCAGATGCCTGCCGCCTTGCGGAACTCCGTCCTATCAATAGCGGCGGCGAGAGGCGAAAATGCTGCCCATCCTAATCTGGTTTTCTCCTGCTGGAACTTGAGACCTTCGAATCCATATCCTGCTGGTGCGTCTTCCCCCTCTTGGATCCTCGCCTGTGTGATCCCGCCTGCATCTTGCAACATTCTTCCTTTACCGCTGATCCTTGTGATCCCCGTCAGTGTCGAGACTCGCGGAAGCTTATTCCCCGTCACCTCAGCCGCTGCTGGTATCCTTATTCCCGTTCCTGTGGTCGCTGTTCCTTCCGCAGTGCTTGCCATGCCGCCCCTCTCTTCACGCATCGGCTGGAGCTCCGGGAGCTCCATTCCGGTGGGCGGTTGCATACCTTCTGACGGTATGGTGGTTCTTTTTGGTTCAGCGGTGCCTGCTGGTACTGAGCCGGATACTTTCCATTCTAGCGGTGACGCCCTTGATGCCCGTCCTCGGATCGCGATCCATGCGGCGCCTGATAGCGCAGCTGTTGCCTGTGTGCCTAGCAGTGCAGCAGTTGCCAAGAAACTTCTGGAAAGGGCCACTCCGCTAGATCCTGGGATCTGGAGAACCTTCCTCCCGGACCCATTTCCAGTTTCCTTTTGGGGTGGGGTTCTGCATGCAGCTGTAGCGGGCACTTCTCCGATCACTGTTCCAGCTGACGGGACCTTAATGTAAGAGTCTTCGCTCCCTTCCCCCTCGGGCTCAGCTCCTTTGCCCTCAACCGCTACGGGAATTCTTGCCATTTCGTTCTGGAATTGTGCAAAAGCAGAGGGCAGAGGCCTGGAGACCATGCTAGAGTAGAAACCCGAAGCCTTTGCAATGTTCCCTGCAGCTGAGAGGCTCAGGATCACAGTGAGAGGAACCGTTCCCCGCCTTGAAGAGGGCACTCTGCTCTTTCTTGGTGCCGCTGCACCAGAACCTCGTATGGGCCTGCCTCTTGGACTAGACCATGGCACGCCGCCGGCATAGGGCGCGGAGACCCTCGCAACCGTCACACCCCCTGTGACCACCACCCTGACCGCCTCTTGGATGCTGGAGAACGACCAAAGGATTGACCTGAGGCTGCTGAGCACGATCCTTATCGCCCTAGAGGATGCCCAAACTCCAGCCACCACGAGGTGCGCCCCGAGCGTGCCCCCTCCTGTGCCTGCGCACCCGCGGATGAGCTTCCTGCTCAAAAGATCCCAGATTGTACTCATGATCTACGGTCCACTCTTTTTATGGGGTCTCCTTAGTCCTCTACCACTTCGATCCGGGTGATCCCCTCTGCAGCCAGCCTTGCGGCCTCCGCAACCCTCTGCCTGTGCGCCATCGCCGCGGTCAGGAAGAGTATCTGGTCCCTAGTGAGATCGCCAGGACTATCCGCAAGCTTGTACCCGCAGTCTAGGCAGAGGGCCGCGAGCTCCATTCCCTCAGGGCTTCTAACGAACTCATCCATCATCTTTTTTTTTAGGGCCCTCCACGCCTGCTACACCGCTCATCTCGAGGATCTTCATGCCTATGTACTCAGGAACCCCGAATTTCATCGATGCGACCTCTTCGACCGTCAGCTTGGGTTCGACCATCCCCATCGAGACTACCAGTCTGAGCGCCTCGAAGTTCTTAGAGAGATCCACCTTGGAGAAGTCGGGCGTCCCGTCCTCCTTGAGGCTCACCGCGCCTACTGCGGCAAAGACTTTTGTAAGTTCTCCGTCAGTCAGCGGGCGGATCACTACATCTGCCCCGTACTCCTTGATGTGCACCGTCGCCCTGGCTTTTGTTCCCTCGAGTATAGCCTGCTTAGTCAGGCGTGGGCTCTCCGCCACCTATCACTCCTCCCTGAGCCTAGTCGCCGTCCAGCTGTAGTCAGTAACCCCGACGCCGTTTGCGTCCATCGCGAAGCTCTTCCCCTCGAGGTAGCAGTCGTCGAAGATCAGCTTCTTCACCGTGCTCCCCCACTTCTTCAACTCAACGACGAGCTGGAACGAGTTCTTCTCAGTAACGCTGCTGAGGAGCTTCTTGTCGAACGGAGGGTAAGTAGACCTGACGCGCATCGACCCAGAGATGAACATCGGGCCATAGTCGACGCCGATCCTTTCGTCGACCCCTATGTGGTGTATGTTCTGGCGGTTCCTGACTATTTTGTACTCTATTGACATCAGCCCGGGTATCGTCTTCCCGTCGACCGTGATGCTGCTCACATTCGCGGATATGATTGACTCTGACACTGCCCTTCACCCCCTCACGCCTGGACCGTTATCGTAGCATAGATGTAGTCCATTGCCCTTACTGGCCTCACAGCTATGTCGACGCGGACGACCCCCTGCGCAAAGTCCATCTGCGAGGAGTATACGTCCACCAGAAATGCTGGCTCCTTGCCGTCAGTGCTCGGGACTATCGCGTTTTCCCTCTCCATTTGGATCATAAATTCCGTGATCTTTTCCTTCAGCGCGCCCCTGCCCTGGGCTGTGTTGAGGGTCCCTATGAAGTTCTCCGAGATGTTCTTCGTGCCCCTCACCGCATGGTCGGCTATCCTGACGACGCTGATCTGCTCCTTGCTTGTGGTTATCGCCTTCTCAACGATTAGACCCCTGCCGCGCCGCGCCTCGATCGGGAGGACACCTGCCTTGAGCAGCTCCATCAGCTCTGACGGAGTGTACCTCCTCTCGAGCTCTGCGATCCCTGTCAGCGCCTTGAATGTCGGCGACTCGTAGTAGTTGAGCCTGCTTATCAGCCCGGCAACCGCTCCTGCGACGCCGTACGGGGCGACAAGCACGAACCTGTCGCTGGCGAGCGCGCTGGTCCTCTTGACTATATCCTGCACACTCTCGCCGGGCGCGACAGTGCCGATCCCAATGCGGTTCTTAGCGTCCTTGCTCATGTTCATGCAGTGCGCGTCGACCATCGCGTGGACCTTCGGATCCCAGCAGTCCGCTACCAAGACAACGTCAACATCCTCCTCCATCTCGAGCATCTCGAGCGCCTTCTCATAGGATGAAGGATCTGGCTTCGCAGTAACACCGCCCCCGAACTGACCCTCGCCGACCATCAGCGGCCTAGATGCGGCTTTGCCCCTCTTGCCGAGATCCTTTGCTGTCGCTAGCTTCGAGCCCCTGTTTATCACATCAACCGCGTAGAGCTCGCTCGACTTGTCCATCGTGATGTTGTCGAATGCCTCGAACCTCGTCCCATCGGTAATCTGGAGCGAGAAAGAGCCCTCTATAGCGCCGGATGAGACTGCATACCTAAGCTTGTTCCCGGATTCCCCCACGTCCCTCGCTTCAAGCCTCAGCGCCTCCTCCCCCTCCGAGTCCTTCAACACAGCGGATGCATTCGTCGTCCCAGCGGCCTCTATGCGGGTCGCAAAGACCTCGAACACACCATTCATGAAGCAAATCCTGGCCTCCTTCGTCAGGCTGAAGGAGAGGTCAGAACCGAACTTCTCTTGGTACTCCCTGTAGCTTGTGACCGGGACCGGTGTCAGGACTGGACCCTTCTCCGCGGTCCCGATAATCCCGACGACTCCGGACGGGTGGAGCTGCTGGGGCACTATCTCCTTGACTACCTGAACCTCTACGCCTGGTAGGATTCGTACCAAATTAGACCCCAATTTTATATCGATAAAAATTGTATATAAGCGTATTTAAAAAATATAAATCCAAATTGTAGTTAATTGAAAAACCTTTCAGGACGCCGCTCGTCGTGCAATTCATCTCTAAAGGCTTTTATCGCCAGCCTGCAAAGATTTACCCATGGGGAAAAAGAGCTGGTCCGAGAAGCTGAACGAAGACAAAGGTCTTCCCAAGGTGGTTAAGATAGAGGGTAAGATGACCCGCAGGTGGGGAGAAGGAACCGTGGTGATACCGTCGCCCAGGGAAGTCTATGAGATTATGAAATCCGTGCCGAAAGGGAGGGTCACAACCGTGAACGAGATCAGGTCCGCTCTGGCAAAGAGGCACGGCGCGACGATCTGCTGCCCCATCACCACAGGCATCTTCGCATGGGTCTCTGCACACGCCTCCGAGGAGGAGAAGGCGAGGGGCGGCGAAGGGATCCCGTATTGGAGGACGCTCAAGTCAGGAGGGGTGATCAACGATAAGTACCCAGGAGGAATCGAAGCCCAGAGGGAGACGCTGGAGATGGAAGGTCATCGCCTGGCGCCTAAGGTCTCGAAGGGCAGGACCGTGGGGTACGTCGTCCTAGACCTCTCCGAGACCCTCCACACGCCCGCGCCCTGAGAATGCTTATGCTTTTAAACAATGAGCAGTACCTTTCACATAGGCGTCTGATCCATGCTGAACCCTTGGCTGATCCTCGGTCCCTCGGGCATGATGATTGTCGGAATCTTCTCAATGCTCTTCTGGAGGGAGAGGGTGAAACGTGGAACGGGCAAGAGCATGCCGCTCAGGTTTTTCGTATTCGGGGGCCTCCTCTGGGCTGCAGCCATCATCCCGAAGATCATCATGGACTACACCGTGACGCAGCCCCTCTACGTCTGGTGGGCTTCGTCGTTTGGTGCGTTCGGGGGCCTAATCCTGCTCGGGGTATACGTGGGGCTGAGGACTGGAGTCTTTGAGTGTGGTGCTGCGTACCTTGGTTTCATGGCGGTCGCAAGAAGGGCAGGTAAAACCAGTGAAGCCAACGGGGTCGGTGCGCCCCCCGAGAATAGCGCAGCTGGACGAAATATGGGATACAGGGAGGCCGTTGCGGTAGGGGTCGGGTTCGGTGCTTTTGAGGCAATAATCTTAGGCCTCCCCTCGCTCGTTCAGATGGCTTCAATCTTCTTGGATCCATCGATCCTCTCGGCCCTCCCTGCTGACCAGATTGCCGCGATCGAATCACAGCTGAGCCAGTCGACTTGGGTGGCTGCGGCAGCTGCCTGGGAGCGAGCCTTCGCCATTCTTGCACACGTCTTCGCCACAGTTCTCGCCTATCTCGCAGTGGTCCACAGGCGCCTGCTTCTCCTCGGCGGCGCTATTGCCTACAAGTCCGTGCTCGACGCCCCAATCCCGATCTTCCAGGCAACTCTAGCCAGCTCACCTTACTACCTTGTGATCACCGAGGCATTCGTCGCAATTATGGGGCTAATTGGTCTTCTCGGGATGCTGAACGTGGACAGAATAGCTCCGGGGGACGCAAATATTATTAGAAAAGAGCAGTAAGGTACACGGGGTTCAGATAGCATGAAAGCCTCTTACGTCATAATACTGCTGATCGTCGCGCTGGCTGCAGTTGGGGGCGTTGCGTACTGGCTCTCGCTGCCGCAGCCAGTTGACGAGGCATCGCTCAGAATTTATGCGGATCCGATGACTGAGAACCTCCTGCTCGCAATCGAAAATGGGGATTACACCGCATTCTCGAGGGACTTCGACGACGCAATGAAGAACGCCCTCAACCTTGCAAACTTCCAGCAACTGAGGTCGCAGTTCGATTCCAAGATCGGGGATTACGTCAACGGCTCAAAAGCATTCATCAGGGGCGAGAGGACTGGAAATTACATAATCGCCTACTACAAGGCTAACTACACGAACGAACCGGCAGGTGTCACAGTGAAGGTTGTGTTCACCTCAGGCAACGGCCCGGCAAAGATCACGGGGCTGTGGTTCAGCTCCCCCAAGCTGGCCTCATGATAAGCGAAGCACACGCAGTGGATTTATATTCAGGGCGGGGGCTACTAAATTAGGTGTTTTTGTTGACCGAATCTTCAAGAAAGATTGCAATATTCGCATTCAACGGTGAGCTTCCCTGCTTTGCCCACGCACTCCTTAATGCAATGGACATGAAGTCCAAGGGCTACGATGTAAAGCTCATCATCGAGGGGTGTGCCACAGCACTGCTCCCCGAGCTCGCAGACCCGAAGAAGCCCTTCTCTAACCTCTTCGCAAAGGTTAAGGAAGCCGGTCTCATAGACTGCGTCTGCAGGGCATGCGCGACCCAGTCCGGTGGGCTAAAGTCGGCTGAGGACCAGCACCTGCCCCTCTGCGACGAGATGAGCGGCCATCCGAGCATGGCAAGATACGTAGACATGGGGTACACCATAGTTGTAATCTAGCCGTTCAAAACTGATATTCTCCATTTTCCCCCTGCTTTCTATCTTTTTTCAGCATCCAGCTATGGTACGATCTGCCCCCAAGCGGTGACGAAGTAGCCCCCCTCGCAGCTCGCTACCCATCTCCCGAAGGGCACCCAGCTCACTTTGTAGTCACAGATAAGGATGTATTCCGTGCTCCCGTCAGGCATTGTTACCCAGCCCACTGTGCCGTCTTTCTCAGCCTTCTCCCTAAGCACCCTGTCGTGCAGCTCTTGGTCGTCCAGCCAAGGGGCCCAGACCACCAGCCCCGCTGCCATTATTAAGATGGCTGCCAAGGCTAAGATCTTAGCGTCCACAAGAAATATGATGCACTAACCCTAATTAAGATGCCTGCTATAATGTGAAACGATAATTAAGGACTGTCGCAACTAGTTAAATGAAATCAGCTAGATTTTCGGGAGCTGGATTTGAATGCCATCTAAACTGGAGGTGACACTTGCCCTCTCAGATGAGATCCTGATCATTGCACTCGCGGCAGCCGCAGTTATAGTGATCCTATCCTCGCTCGGGGTCCTCGATGTTGTCTCTTCCGTAATAATCGGCGCATTCCTAGCTGTTTTCTTCGGGATCGTGTTCATCAAGGTCTGGCAGGCGCAGGTCAGGAAACCCGCGGTGGGCGCCGAAGCGCTTGTCGGGAGGTACGGGACCGTTGCCACGGACCTCAATCCGGAAGGGACGATATTTGTCGATGGCGCCTACTGGATCGCAAGAGCCCCATATCAGATCCCAAAGGGCGAGGAGGTGGAAATCGTGGGGCACGAAGGTCTAGTGCTTGACGTCAGGCGGAAGGGCGATAGGCGATAATGGCTGTGTAATGAAGTAAAAAAGTTTCAAAAATGTTTATTTGCCTTCATTATGCCCTTTCCTTAAGGTGTGAATTGTGCCCAGCCATGTCTGCCCCCTTTGTAAACGGCGTGGACTTTCAGTCGAAAAGGTCACCGTGATTTGCCATGCAAGGGAGTCGGTATGGCCCATAGCTGATGACCAATATTACATCTGCGAAACCCCTAGTTGCAATGTTGTTTATTACTCTTCTAGGGGATACCTGACGAAAGCGGATGTGAAGTCCAAAGTAACCTCGAAGGAGAGCGACCCGCCTCGCCCGCTTTGCTACTGCAAGCAAGTGACCGAGGAGGACGTGATCAGCGCCATAAGAAACGGAGCAAAAACCTTGGACGAGGTAATCGAGGCTACCGGTATTGGAGGGGGCGGCCTCTGCAAATTCACAAACCCCTACGGAAGGTGCTGCAGCCGGAATTACATACCATTCATAAAGCGAGCGTTGGGTCAAAATAGCCAGTAGTCAATCCAACTGCCTGTGCGAAATTTCCGGATCAGAAACGCCAGTAGTCCCTGTCCTCGTCATAAGTCGGTTTCTCCATCAGCTCCGGCGGGTAGGGCTCGAGGAATCTCTGGTTGAGCAGGTAGTCCACCTCGAACCGTATCGCGTAAGACCTGACCAGATTCAGGCAAACTGCGAGCGGCGCGATCCCCTTCCTGTAGTTTTCTACAGTCCCGGTGAAAAAAGCCCTCTCCTCCTTGGTCAGCCTCTCAGAGAAGTACCCGAGCATGTGGCTAAGCACATTAACGACACTGCCCTTCTTGGGGGGACGAAGAAGCGCCTTCTCGAGCCCCTCACGGTAGAGCCCGAAGGCCTTCTCGATGCCTGTCGCCTTCTGGTTCGCCACAACCTTGCCTAGCTCCCTCATAGCCCCCTGGCTGTACGCCATGAGCAGGAACTTGTTGTCCGAGTGGAACCTCACAAGATCCGCAGCCTTCCCACCCTCATGTGCCTGCCTGAAAGCAGAGAGAGCAAAGAGCTTCGTGAGGAAGTGCTCCCTGATCAGCGGGTTGGATAGCCTCTCCTCGTCCTCCACAGCGAGGCGTGGGAACTTCTGCACCACTGCGCTCCCGAAGAAACCCCTTCCCTTCTCCTTCACGTAAGGGCTGCCCGTCCCTGCGTAGATCTTCACATTCTTCAGCCCGCAGGACGGTGAACTCCCCTTGAGTATGAAGCCGTCTATTCCGCTCAAGGATGACAAGAAGGTATC
>JASFYK010000016.1 GCA_030055545.1 Thermoproteota archaeon
CTCGATAAAGGTGAGTGTCCTGTGCACGAAGTTCCCGAGGACATCCGCGAGCTCGTCGTTATAGCGTTTCACGAAATCGTCGATGGAGAAGTCCGCGTCCCTGTCGAGGGGGGCGACCGATATAAGGTAATAACGCATCGGGTCGGCGTCAAAAGCCTTAAGGTAGTTTTCGATGCTGACATACCACCCCCGGCTCTTCGACATCTTCTTTCCCTCGAGGGTCAGGTACTCGCCGGCTACGATAGCCTCCGGGATGTTGAACTCGCCAGTTCCCATGAGCATAGCAGGCCAGAATATTGCGTGGTGATAGATGATGTCCTTTCCTATGAAGTGGACTATCCTGCCATCGCCCTGCCAGTACCTCCTCCACCTGTCTTGATCTTGAACCCCCTTACTCATGAAGCAGGCCTTTGTAGACGAGATGTAGCCTATCGGCGCATCGAACCAGACATAGACAACCTTCCCTTCGCCGCCCTCCGCGGGCAACGGGACGCCCCAAGACATGTCTCTGGTGATGTCCCAGTCATGCAGTCCCTCGTTGATCCATTGGAGCGCATATTTCCGCACATTCTCTGGGATCTTGCCATTACCCTCCAGCCATTTTCTGAGCCTCTCCTCGAAGGCGGTAAGCCTGAAGAACCAGTGCTTTGTCTTGGAAGGTTCCGGCTTGGTCCCGCATATTGCACACTTCGGTTCCTTAAGCTCGTTTACCCTCAGGTACCTACCGCACGAATCGCAAGAGTCCCCCCTTGCCCCTTCGTACCCGCAGAAGGGGCAGATCCCCTCCACATAACGGTCGGGGAGGTACTTGTCGCATTTCGGGCATCGGAGTAGGTCAATCTCCTGCTCGTAGATGTACCCTTTCTCGAGAAGGGCCCTGAAGAAGTGCTGGGTCATTTCGTAATGGACGCCCTCAGTGGTGCGCGAAAAGTAATCGAAGCTGCAACCCATCTTCTCCAAGTCGCCCTTAATCAAAGGGAAGTAGCGATCAGTGATCTCCTTAGGGTGCACATGTTCCTTTTCTGCCCGAAGGGCAATTGGTGTGCCGTGCTCGTCTGTGGCACATATGAACACAACATCCTCGCCCTTTCTCCTCAAATACCTGACGAAAACGTCAGGCGGGAGGTAAGTCGATCGGAGATGCCCCAAGTGCAGGCGATCGTTGCTATAGGGCAGGGCGGAGGTGACCACTATAGGTGCCATAGCTATCACTCTTTTACCCAATATATTCACTTTTGCTTATTATTTAATGTGTCTGGGCTATCGAGGCTCGAGGCGTGGGGGTCCCTAGAAAAGGCTGCTGCTGGTAATTTTTTTTGTCTGTACTATAAGGATTTATAGCGGTTTCATGTTTCCATATTTGAGTGGTAATGATGTCTTACGATTATGAGGCGCTACTCCAGCGGGGATTCTCAAAGATACCCGAGAAGGTCTTCAAGTCCACCAAGTATGAGACCCCTAAGGCAGAGGTAGCAGTAATCGGATCAAAGACGCTCATAAACAATTTCAAAGAGATAGCCTCGAGGCTTAACAGAACTCCTAACCATGTGCTCAAGTTTATAGTCAGAGAGCTTGCAACCTCCGGAACCATTGAGGATGCAAGGGCATCGCTGAATGGCAAGTTCTCCAAAGAGGTCATCGACGAGCTCATTGTCAGATACATCAAGGCGTACGTGCTCTGCAGTTCTTGCAACAAGCCGGACACGAAACTGGTCAAGGAGGACAGGCTGACATTTATTGTCTGTGAAGTGTGCGGTGCCAAGAACCCTGCCAAGACACTTATATGAGGGTGAATCATGAAAGAGGAAAAACTTCTCGTGAAGGTATGGGCGATACGCGAAGGAGAAGTGATGGTAGCAGCCTGTGACCCCCAACTCCTCGGCAAGAAGTTCTCTGAAGGAAAGCTACTCCTCGATGTCAATGAAGCATTCTATAAAGGAGAGCTCGTTTCGGCTGAGGCGGCTATAGATTACCTTAGGAGAGCCACGGTAGCTAACCTGGTCGGCGAAGTTGCGGTACGATGCGGCAAGGAAGCGGGTCTGATACATGAAGATGGCGTAATGACTGTAAACGGGATACCCCACGCTCAATTCGTTCTGATATGAGGGGCGCTGCGATGGGGCGCTTTTGTGCAAAGTGCGGGTCAGAGTCAGGTGCCTATATCCGAGGGTTGTGTGGCGAATGCTACTGGAAAGAGATAGACATGGAGATGCCTTCGGACATATCTGTGACCATGTGCCCAGAATGCCGATCTTACCTCCAGGGGAAAAGGTGGGTGGAGAGAGGGGAGATTGCTGACAATGACTTGAAGGCGGTCGCTGCGGCAGAGACGGAACTCCTGAGGCAGAAAAAATTGCCTGAGGGGGTAATCCTGAAAGGGTCGAGCGGAGAGGTTCTCGATAGAAATGGCAATGGTCTGCCCAAGGCAATAATGCTGAACCTGAAGCTCAAAGAGAGGGCTACGGGCACAGAACACACGACCTCGGTGCTCGTTTCGATCGAGTACGCGACCTGCGGGGCTTGCATCAGGTACGCCAGGAAGGAACATGAGGCAGTGGTACAGATCAGGGCAGACGGAAGAGAGCTGGACGCTGACGACCAAAATCATGTGGAGCTTGCGATAAGCGAGGTCTGCAAAAGAGGACCCGAGAAAAGGGGGGGCATCGTTGAGGTGAAGGAGAAGGAGGGGGGCTACGACATGAAATTCGCTACTTTAGCGACCGCCAGGGTTTTCGCAAAGAGGCTCCATGAAGATTATGGTGCAACCGTTCAGGAGAGCCCCAAACTAGTCGGAGTGGATAGGAGAACAGGCGGGAGGGTCTACAAGAATACGATCAGCATCAAAATGCCGAAGCTCAAACCAGGCGATCTTGTCTCGCTCCGGAATAACGTGTACTTGCTCACCGGGTTTGACCGCGGCAGGGCAGTCATAAAAGACATGAGGAGCAGGGAACACAGGACCCTTGGTTTGGACGAATATGCCACCCTTGAGAAGCTGACTGAGGACGAAGTCAAAAGGGTCAGGTTGGACGGAAGGACGAGCACCCACGTGGACTTTTATGACTTGAAGGAATCGAACTTCATCGAGGTGCCTCCCGAGATAGTCCCCCCCGAGATGAGGATCGGAGATGAGGGCCTTTTGATAAGGCACTCCGGCAAGGAAGCAGTTTACAGGGTTCCCAAGGGCGAAAGCCCAGATAGGGGTTAAGCTGTTTCAATTTTTTTGTTTCTTCCTTTCCTCACCGAGAGATGTGATTTATGGCGGGCCCGTCGGGATTTGAACCCGAGACCAACGGGTTTCTTCGGTCTCTTAAAAGCCCGCTGCTCTACCGTACTGAGCTACGGGCCCCCTGGTGTTAGGGGAAGGGTCGCCTATTAATATTTTTAATCGCACCTGCTATTGCATGTGGACCGAAGAGATTTATTTATTTGAATGTGAAAACATCTCTTCTCCAAGGCGAAGAAGATGAAGCTCGGCAGACCAAGGGGAACGCGCGACTTTTTGCCTGAGGAGATGAAGATCAGAAGGGAGATCATGGACCGAATAAGGGCGATTTTTGAACTGCACGGATTCGAGGAGATGGACACCCCGGCGTTGGAACTTTGGGAGGTGCTCGCGACCAAGGGCGGGGAAGAGGTCGAAAGGCAGATCTACAAGTTCCAAGACAAGGGCGGGAGGTGGCTGGGGCTGAGGTTCGACCTTACGGTTCCCCTTGCAAGGGTTGTCTCAAACACTCCCGATCTTCCCAAACCATTCAAGCGCTACTGCATTTCGAAGGTTTGGAGGTACGAGGAGCCCCAGAGCGGCAGGTTTAGGGAGTTTGTGCAGGCAGACATCGACATAGTTGGGACCTCCAGAATCGAGGCAGACTTGGAATGCCTCTCGACTGCCGTTGACGCGCTCCGAGAACTTGGCTTGGATGATTTCGAAGTCAAGATCAACAACAGGAAGATCTTGGAGGGGATGGTCGAGGTTCTGGGGATTGAAAGCAGGATCGCCGAAGGGATATTTCATGCGCTCGACAGGCTCGAGAAGGTCGGGGAAGGGGAGGTCACAAGGGCCATCGGATCGCTTGGCGTAGAGGAGGAGAAGGCTTCGAGGCTGCTCGATTTTACTCGGTTCAAGGGCGACGAGGCCATAACGTATGTCGAAAGGGAGTTGAAAGCAAGCAGTAAGGCAGTTGAAGGCATAAACGAATTGAAGAGGATGATGGAACTCTCCAAGGCGTTCGGTTTGGAAGGGACGATGGTGGTCGACTTCAGCCTCGTCAGGGGACTTGACTACTACACTGGACCCGTGTTCGAGGTCAAGACTAAGAGCAAAGGCATCGGGAGCATCGCAGGGGGCGGGAGATACGACCGCTTGATAGAGAAGTTCGGTGGGATCCCCACGCCTGCAACAGGAATCTCGCTAGGTGTCGAGAGGCTTTATGAAGTCCTTTCGGAAGATATGAAGGCTTGTGCTGCGCCAACAACTAGAGTCTTCGTCGCGTGTATAGGCGATGAAAACGTCCCCCAGGCGGTCGGGATTTGCAGGGAGTTGATCAGGCACAGAATCCCGTCCGAGACAGACTTGATGGGCAGGAAGCTTGGAAGACAGCTCGAGTATGCCAATTCAAAAGGGATTCCCTTCGTTCTGATGGTGGGATCCGAGGAGCTTAAGACTGGCGCATTCAAGCTAAGGGAGATGACCAAGAAGATAGAGCACACGGTCAGACTGGAAGACGTGCCTGACCTGATAAACAAGCTCGAGGGCTCATCCCAACAAGCCCCCAGCCAAAAAGGCAATTAGAGCCAGAATCATCCAGTACCTCACTTGGGTCTTGACTTGCAGTGCAGAGTCCCTCCCGCTTTCCTTTATGATCCTATAAGACGAGTAGGCAAACCCCACATCAACAGGCACGACCATTAAGGCATAAGCCAGGCCGAGCTGTCCAAAGAGATACGGCAGCGGGGTTATGGCGACTGCAGTGAGGTAGAACAGCGCTGAGACCGAAGCGGCAGCCTTCTCCCCACTGACCAGGGCAACTGTCCTGATCCCTCTCAACTTGTCCCCTTCTGTGTCTGCTATGCCTTTAGTCACCTCCCTTCCGGTGTTGGCTAGGAAAGCAAGAAGGAAAAAGGTAACAGAGGTGACATTGACGGTGCCTAGGACGACTATGCCACCGTATAGAAAGGGCATTGCTACACAATAAGAAACCATTAAGTTTCCCCAGATCCCAGTCTTTTTTCCGTAGAAGTTGTATAAAGCGGAAGCCACAAAGGTCAGTGCTGCCAAGAACAGTGCACTCTCCCTGAATGGGGATGCAGAAATTATGCCTATCGCGCCGGCCAGCGCCGATATGAATATTGCCGCAGTCTTGGAAAGCGCGCCTGAAGGCAACGGACGGTCCGGCTGGTTCACACGATCGATCTCCAAATCGACATAGTCGTTCATCGCCATCGAGGAGGCGGTGAGGAAGAAGGAGACTGAAAAACCGAGCGCCATCTCGAAAAGTGAAGGGATTCTGCCCAAGACAGCTATTTCTCCTATTATAACCGCTAGTCCCATCATCAGAGAGTTGGTGGGGCGTATCAACCGTAGAATCGCAACTGCAGTCTCACAGGCTGACTTCGGTCGTGTCATAGTAAGTGATCTCACCCTGCCTATCTATGACTGCCAAGATAAGGTCTTTCTTTGATAGCTTGGCTGATTCCGATATGGAGGCTATGTCTGAAACCTTGACTGTCTTACCTTCGACTAGACCATAGACAAGGTACTTTGCTGGCTCCTTGCCCACTGAGGCTCCACGTTCGTACACCCGGTATTCCAACTTCGGTCCGAACCCAGGCTTCACCGCGTAGCCCCTCTTCCTGAGATCGGAGTACAATAGAAATTTCAGCCAGATCTCTGGCTCATAGCCCACGAGCAGTTTCAAGAGCGAAGGAAAGTCCAGACTTTTCCCCTGCTCACCGCAAACTGCAATTTTTTCGCGTTCGACGAGGTGCAGCACCTCAACATCACTCAGTTTTAGGATCCCTTTCTCCATGGTTCCGACGGCGCCCTGCTGGTGAATCCTGTCTGCATCAGGTCCGCTTATGACACCTTGATTCCCTCTGATGAAGACTTTAGGCAGGGTTTCGGGCAATGAAAACACCTTTAAGACGAAGTAAACCAGAGGTTATCTATATGCTCTTCGAGGAGTCCCTATCCCAGTTCCTAATAGGATGCGATCGCCTATTGATCGTCGGGGTTGGAAACAGGATGAGGGGCGACGATGCGGCAGGCTGCTTAACCGCAAGGATCCTGCGAAGCAGGCTGAAAGGGAAAGATAACGTACTGGTAATGGATTGTGGCGGCGTCCCTGAGAATTTCACTTTGGATATGAAAAGATTCCGGCCCAGCCACATCCTGTTCATCGATGCAGCCGACATGGGGCTGAAACCCGGAGAGGCCAGGCTCGTGGAGGGTGACGAGTTGACTGGGGGATCGCTCTCGACCCACAAACAATCGCTCAAGCTCCTATTCGCAATATTGAAGGAAGGTATCCCAGGGGTCAAGATAAAGCTCTTGGGAATCCAGCCGAAAACGATAGATTTCGGAGCGGGTATTAGCTACCAAGTCAGGAAGGGAGTTAGAGCCGTTGCGGATATAATGACCGAGTTGATTGGGGGTTTGATTCTTGATAAGGACGATTGAATGGAAAGGTGATGGCGTACACATAATCGACCAAACTGCCCTGCCGGACGAGCTGAGGATCATTAGGTGCGAAGATCATGAAAGGCTGGCTAAAGCAATCGAGTGCATGGAGATAAGGGGGGCGCCAGCCATAGGCGTCGCGGCAGCCATGGGCATTGCTCTTGCAGCAAAGAACTGTAACGATGAAAAAGAACTGTATGAACAACTCTGGAGTGCATACAACAGATTGAAGTCCACAAGGCCGACCGCCAGGAACCTTTTCTGGGCGCTGGAGAGGATGAGGAAGGTCTGGGAGGACTGTTTGAAGGAAAGCGGCAATGGTCTTAAAGAGAAGCTAATAAACGAAGCCTTGGCAATTGCAGAGGAGGATGTGGCAGTTTGCAGAGCAATCGGAAAGAATGGATCGGAGCTGATCTCCAATGGGGACGGGGTCCTCACGCACTGCAATGCAGGAGCGCTTGCTTGCGTCGAACATGGGACTGCACTAGGCGTGATCAGAACCGCATGTGAAGAGGGCAAGAAGTTCGTCGTATATTCGTGTGAGACTAGACCCCTGCTCCAAGGCGCCAGGCTAACCGCATTCGAGCTGAAGCATGAGAAGATCCCTTTCAAGCTGATTACGGACAACATGGCGGCATACGTAATGAAGAAAGGGCTTGTGAAAAAGGTGATAGTAGGCGCGGATCTGATAACAAGGCATGGGGACGTCGTAAACAAGATTGGGACGTATGGTTTGGCAGTGTTAGCGAAGCACCACAATATCCCGTTCTATGTTGCGGCACCGCTCTCGACGATAGACCTCAATGCGAGCCCCGAAAGTGTGACCATAGAAGAAAGATCGCCATCTGAAGTCACCCACATTCGCGGGGTGCGGATTGCCCCTGAGGGCACAGAGGTTATCAACCCCGCCTTCGATCTAACGCCGAGGCAACTAGTATCGGCAATCATCACCGAGAAAGGAGTGTCATACCCTCCATACGATCTTTCAATCTTTTTCAGGCAGGGTAACAATTGAATACACAGGGTAGTTTGCTGAGTCGTCGATCTCTTTCTTCCATTTTTCTCCCACTGCAATCAAGACAAAAACCCCTGCGATCTCGGCCTTGCTCCTCTTGACCATGTTAACTAACGCTTTGAGCTGCTCGCCGGATCGGACTACGTCGTCGGTTATCAGAATGCTATCTCTCTTCTCGATCCCGTCCTTTGGGAGGTAAAGCGACACTTGGATTCCTGCCTTTGAAACGGTATATGTTTCCTCAATAAAGTTCGACACGCCGATCTCCTTGTCTTTCTTCGCATACAAGAGCGGCACGCTGAAAGCGGACGCAATGTGGACGGCCAGCGGGATTCCATCGACAGCCACCGTGAGGACTTTGCTGACCCTTCTTCCTGCAAGCCTCTGGACCACGTGGTCGGCAACATACCTCAACAGCAGAGTATCGCCTAGGACCTTAGTGTTGTCCAAGAAGCCCCCCTTATCAAATGAAATTTTGTCCATAATGTGGCTTGTGACATCGTAACCCTTTTCCAGCTTATCCAAGATCGAGGTGGCCCGTTCAGGGCTTGGTAAGATGTGCCCCTTGACATAACGGTTAAGCACAGTTATAGGAATGCCAGTAAGCTTCATCAGCTCCTGGTATGATTTTACGCTTTTTGTAAGTCTCAGGAACTCAACTGCGCGTATCTGGCGCTTGAGATATTCATAGCGGGTCTCCTCACTCATCCGGCTGCATCTCCATAGACGATATAATTTTAAACTGCATATATGTTATAAATTTTACATATCTATTGAAAATCTCTTGCTGTCCACTACACCCTTGCTGTCTTGGTATTTCCCCGAATATGGACGTGAAGAAGGCATGTCCAACTCATTGAAGACTATTTGGACAAAACGTTCCCCCTTCGAGATCATTATTTCCTTCAGGCCTAGGTTTGCGATTGAAATCGTTAGCTGCCCCTTGAATCCGGGGTCGACGAACGCAAAGCTACCAAAGAGACCCTCACGGGCGAAGGAGGATCTGATGAAGAGCTCCCCGGCGATGGATGGGGGCAGTTCAACTCTCTCGAGTGTATGAACTAGGGTTTGAGAGCCCTTCTGGATTTCAATATCCCGCCCGGCCCTTAAATCGTACCCAGAGGGCGACAGGGAGTCGCTTGAGAAAGGGGCAATCTTCAATAAGCCCTGGTCAATGTAGCGCAGTATTGTAGCATCGGAGAGTATTGCCAAATAACTCACCCCAAATCAAGGCGGAAGGGCACTGTAACGCCTTTTTCAGCCAAATCTACATCATATACCCTTCGAACCTCAAGAGGCATTATCTGCAGAACCACTTCGCAAAAGATATCGACAGTGCCCTTTAGCAGGTGCCCTACCCACGACCCGTCATCGTTTCCCAAGGCGACATGGAGATGTATGAAAGGCTCCCCGTTGAGGAGGGATATGTTCCCGTTTCCTACGGCCTCCGCATGAAGACAAATTTCTTTTTCAACGCCTTTTCTAACTATTAGCTTTGAATACTTCAATGCGCCGACGAAGGAGAGTATGACCGCGGACCGGAGCTGTTCATCCCTGGCAATGTCCTTAAGTGAAGAGATCGCCTCTTCTCCTTCATCAAGCCTAATGACCATCAAGTTTTCCGCACGGATGGAGTTCAAGGTTTTCGCCTGTTAGTTTAATTAGGCTTCAATTATAAAAGGCGATCCAGTTAAGAGAACCGCATTAAAAGTGGTTTATAATTACAGATTATTTTAGTTCATGATAAAAGTTTAAATATCATAAAGGAAGTTTCACTTAAAGCTACGACCATAGCAAAAGCAAGCGCAAAATGGAGGATTAGAATTGGTCGAGGTATTGAAGAATTACATAAATGGAGAATGGGTTGAGTCTAACAGCACAGAAACGCTGGACGTCATAAATCCGGCAACCTTGGAAGTTCTTGCAAAAGTGCCAAAGTCGACAAACGATGAGGTCAAGGAAGCCATCAAGGCAGCAAAAGAAGCTTTTTGGGAATGGAGGTGCACACCACCGTCCACGAGAGTCAGATACCTCTTCGAATTCAGGAGCCTTCTGGACCAGAATTTCGAGGAGATCTCTGAGATCATCGTAAAAGAGCACGGCAAGATCCTCGACGAAGCGAGAGGGGACCTAAAGAGGGGCATAGAGACCGTGGAGCTGGCTTGCGGAATTCCCATGATGATGGTAGGTGACATCGAGGAGGATGTGGCGAAGGGGATCGACGAGGCATACGTAAGAGAGCCCCTAGGCGTCTGTGTCGGGCTAACCCCTTACAACTTCCCAGCCATGATCCCTCTCTGGTTCTTGCCCCTTGCAGTAGCCTGCGGAAACACTTTCATACTGAAGCCCTCAAGCCAAGTCCCGCTCACAGCTAAGAGGATCGTTGAGCTGGCTGAGGAAGCAGGATTTCCGCCAGGCGTAATTAATCTGGTAAACGGGAGCAGAAACGTCTCTGATGTGCTCCTGTCGAGCTACGATGTCAAGGCAGTCTCATTCGTTGGATCCACTCCGGTAGCCAGGCACATCTACAAGAAGGCGGCCGAGACGGGTATGAGGGCGCAGTGCCAAGGTCAGGCTAAGAACTTCATTGTGATAATGCCGGACGCGGACATGAAGAGCACGATCGCTTCATGCATAACTTCCGCATGCGGCTGCACGGGGCAGAGATGTCTTGCAGGCGAGAACTTCATACCTGTGGGGGAGGCGTATGAGCCGTTCAAGAGGGCTCTCGTCGAGGCAGCATCTAAAATAAAGATCGGATACGGGCTTGACCCGGAGACGCAGATGGGCCCTCTTGCATCTAAGAGCCAGCTCGACAAAGTGATCGAATACATTGAGAAGGGCGTAGAAGAAGGCGCAAAGCTCCTGCTTGACGGGAGGAAGTTCAAGTGTGAGAAGTACCCCAACGGGTATTTCATTGGTCCAACAATATTCGATGAGGTTACTCCGGACATGACTATATTCAAAGAAGAGGTTTTCGGCCCATTCATGTGCATAAGGAAAGCCGAGTCGCTCGACGAAGCCATTGAGCTTGCGAATTCTTCGATCTACGGTAACGCCGCTTCGATCTTCACCAGCAACGGCAAACATGCAAGGGAGTTCTGGTACAGGACGGATGCGGGCAACATTGGAGTGAACATCGGCGTCGCCGCACCAATTGCATTCTTCCCGTTCAGCGGATGGAAGGAGTCTTTCTTCGGAGACCTACATGCCCAGGCGATGGACGCGGTGGAGTTCTACACCCAAAAGAAGGTCATAATATCAAGGTGGTTCTGATGCAGCTAGGGACGTTCGGTGCCATACTCAAATTTGCATCCGAGCTAGAGGAGGCTGCCTCCAATTTTTATGATGGGGCAGCCAAAAAGGCTTCTCCGGACCTACAGAAGACCTTCTGCGACTTCGCGAATGCCTCTAAGAAAAACAAGCAGATGCTTGAAAGAACCAGGCGCATGGAAATGCAAGAGATGATCCTTGAGGCCATAACAGGCATAGACAGCGACAACTACAAAGTCGATTCAACCACATCCACAGATGAGAAGAAGAACATAGGCAAGGCAATTGAGATCGAAAGCAAGACCAAGAAGTTTTACGAGGACAGCATGGAAAAACTTGGCTTTTTGCCCAACGTCAAGAAGACTTTGGCGAAACTTGCAGCCGAAAAACAAGAGAGGATCAAGAGGCTGCAGAGCATCTAAATTTTTCAATTTTTTCATACTTCTATTTCTAAGAAAAGCTGAGGAACCAATGGTGGGGCTGCCCGGATTTGAACCGGGGTCACGAGGGCCCAAGCCTCGCAGTCTAGACCAAGCTAGCCTACAGCCCCTCGAAGTAAAAAGGGACTGGTAGGCGGTTATTATACATATCGCTATTGCGGCTTCACAAAGGTCTAGATCATAAATGGCTCTACAGGAAGCTTTGATGGAAAGACGGTCCGTTAACTTAGCTTAGCCATTATAATACTCTTTTCAATCCACATAATAATAAATAGAAAAATTGGCACAATAACATTTGTGTAAAAATGCCATTCATAATAAGCTACGAATGGAAGGGATGGAAGGCTCATTACTTCAGCATCGATGATTTTGAGAAGGAGCTGCCAGACTTCGTTGAATTTCTTGACTCGATCGACAGTACAAAGGAGGAGGTTGTTGCAATAATTCCGAATACCGGATTTGTGAGAGCAACAGCCCTTCTGGACACTGGATTCACGGGAATCAAAGGTTTTTCGGTGATAACAAAAAAGGGAGTGGAAAGCGAACAGGTTAACGGAATAGCAATAAAATACGGACCTATGGTTGACAAGGGACTGATGCGATGCGTGCATTGCGGGAGAACATTCGTAAAGGACTATGACAAATGCCCGTATTGCGGATCCAGTTCCATGGTTCTGAATCCCTGATGGCATTGTTCAGGAATTCTAACAACTGAAAAGAATGGCGCCTGGGGTGGGATTTGAACCCACGAGTCTGTTGCCAGACAATGGCTTAGCAAGCCATCGCCTTACCAGGCTAGGCAACCCAGGCTTTAAGTCAACTGCAAGAAAGCTAAGGTCAGTTAAATATTTTATTTGCAAGTGGTGCGGTAGCCCCCCGGGAGTGGGCAGCCTGCACAGCAATGCCTTTGGACACCCAGCATCCATCCCGTTTTCCTGCGAACGGCACTGTCCAGGCTTAGGGCTGCTCCCTTCCGGGCCTAACCCGTTTCGCCCAGCCAGCAGAAGATCCCTCCTTCCGGATGGATCTTGTCCGCTCCAGCACCCCCACAGGGCGAGACTTCCACGCTGCGCATCCATCAGCAATGCTGCCGGTTTTGCCGCCTCCCAGAGTTGCTGACCCTACCTTCACGACCGTTTGTAGAGCAGAGGAGGCCGAGCCCTCCGGCCCTACCTACCGCACCATTTGATTCATTTACTCGGTGGTTTATCAGCATATCGCAGAGGCGCAAGATCCGAATGCCCAAAGGCTAATTCATTCGATCGGAAGATCTTCCAATCCCCAATAGCGAGAACACCTCACAGGTACGGCATATTTTCCTGCTAGATGGCGAACCGCAAAGACTGCAGCGCTCCATTTTTGATGAAATTATCTTTTCCTCGAGCAGTTCAGAAAGCGAATCGGAGACATTCACTATTGAGTTCTTTGTGCCGGGGTGGTCAGCTTCAAGGCGATTTAAGAGATCCCTAATCTCGTCCCTTAGTGACGCCCTTACATACGGGCATTCTCTCTGGTAGAGGTCATAGCCCTTCGCATAAACATAAACAGCAATCTCTTTTTCGGGAATGTAACGCAAAGGCTTAACCCTTGGAATGAAGCCTTCCCTTGTCACAAGAGGTCTTGCACCAGCCCTGCCAATCCGCTCAACATCCCCTCGGAACAAATTGATCAAGAAAGTCTGGGCCTCGTCGTCAAGGTTGTGCCCAGTTGCCACCTTGGTCGCGCCTAATTTCAATGCCAGATCATTAAGCAACCGCCTCCTGAGTATCCCGCAGAAACTACAACCCAGAAGCTGAACGCCCTTAGATTTTGCGATCTCGCATATCTCTCCGAGGGTGTAACCATAGGTCTCTTTGAACGTGAATGTATAATGCTCAAGCTCAAGCCTTCTTGCGACTTCCTTTGCGATCCGGATGCCCTCTTCCCGGTATCCCCGGACGCCCTCGTCTATTGTCACCGCAAAAAGTTCCGTGCCGTACCGCTTCTCGATCTTTGAAAGTATGTGTGCGAGAGCTATGCTGTCCTTCCCTCCAGACAAAGCGATCATGATCCTGTCATTGGGAGTGAAGAGCCCCTCCTTCTTTATGGTCTTGAAGGCAGTCCTCTCAATGCTCTTAGTGAAGCACCGCTTGCAAAGTGCTTCTCCGGACTGTCTTCGGAAATAGAAGCTGGACCTTCCGCACCGGCACTCTGCGGGCATTTTATTCGCACCCCACAGCCTATCCGAATTTGAATGAAGGGAAGAGAACGAAGCTCATCGAGATGTTGAGGACCAGAATTATGAGGCATGCCCATCTGATTACATTAGAGAGCCGAATTGCCGTTCTTTCATTTCTGAACATCGACCTGAGCAGTATTGCCGCAAGTTTGTCTCCGTCGAGACCTGTGACGGGCATCATGTTGATCAGGCCGATATTTATCGAAAGCAGGTAGAACCAGGATAGAGATCCGAGAATGTAAAATGAACCCATGGAAGGCACAAAGGGGAACCTTGGTTCGTAGTACGGGAAAGAGTTTATCCCTATGTAGGATGCGTTCCGCGAAGGGGATTGCCCGAGTGTGAAGTTGATCTCGATTACTTTTCCGTCACGAATTATCGAAAACGGGACCGTCGAGTTAGGCGGTATTGCGGAAAGTGTGGTCGAGAGAGACTCTGCGTCTTTGACGTTAGAGCCGTTTATGCTGATTATTACGTCCCAATTCCTTAGAATGCCGTCTGCGGGAGAGCCAGGCACGATCTCGGTGATCTGGATGCCACTTGGATTAGGGCTGTAAACCGGCGCGATCACCAAATTAGAGTTCGTTAAGAGCACCAGAGCCAACAGACCCATCAGTATGTTTGCGGTAGAACCTGCGCTGAAGACCCTGGCTTGGGCAGATTTCTTGGCCTTGGTAAGGTCTTCTTCATCTGGTTCTACGAAAGCGCCAGGGATCACCGCGAGTAGCAGTAGCCCTGTACTTTTGACTTTTATATTCTCTGCCCTTGCAGCCACTCCGTGGGAGAATTCATGGAATATGATGATTATCGCCAAAGACAAGCCGAAAAAGAACAGGGTGTTAAAGTTCAGAGAGAGAGTGATGCCTGGGATCAGAGGAGAGACTGGGGTTGCGGACTCAGTCTTGAAGAAGATATAGAAAAGGTTCCTGCCCAATATGTAGGTGATATAAACCATGCCCCCTATTGAAATGGCAACGCCCAATGTCCAGAAAACTTTCCAAAATGAACTGAGAGCACGACCCACACGGTCTATTAAAGAATTGAACCTTGTGGTTCTCCACATGATCAGGAAGGGATGGATTTCGAAACTTTTTGGTAGGAACTGCCTACCTATGTAAACAATTGACCAGAAGCATAGCAACGCAGCCAAAAAAACGACCCAAGACTCCAAATGAAATCCCCCAACGATATTAGAACGGAACTACAACATGGTATTCAGTGATAGTCGATGAGTATCGTCTCTATTATAACTGTCGGAGACGCAAGGCAGGCTGAAGAGATTGCTAGACGCCTAGTTGAAGAAAAACTCGCGGCTTGTGTCAACATAATCCCTTCAGTGAGGTCGGTCTACAGATGGAAAGACAGGGTCGAGGAGAGTACCGAATTGATGCTTGTAGTAAAGACTGAGCAAAGAGTCTTCGAAAAGATGAAAAGAAGAGTGCTAGAGCTCCACAGTTACGAGTTGCCAGAGATAATTGCGCTCAATATTTCTGAAGGTCTCGAGGGCTATTTGGACTGGATTAACGCTAATGTAGAATGAGTGAGGAGAATGGCTAAGAAAGTCGCACCTGCATACGACTCAAGAGAGGTCATCTATAGCAAACCCCGTTGGGAATTATTGGACCGCCTTAGGTCAAAAGCATTGAGTGTTATAAGCGCTCTGAACAGGCATGGTATTGAGGGGAGGGTGCACGGCAGTGTTGCAAGGGGTGACGTGAACCCCAAAAGCGATATCGACATCATAATTCCCGAGGTGACCGAGTCGTTCATAATAGAGGGGGCGTTGACGAAAAGCGGGTTCTCCATAGAGAGCAGGGAGGTTAGCCAGGCAACACCAGTCCATACGGTCAAGGCCACAATTTACAACGATAAAAACACAACGGCAGATC
>JASFYK010000017.1 GCA_030055545.1 Thermoproteota archaeon
CCTGCTCCTCACGTTCGGGTCTGTGAGGAGCGCAAGGAGCTCTGATGGCAGGTCCTCTGGCTCCTTGAGCGTGAGAGGTCGCGGGCTCAACTCGACCCTCTTTGCCCTCCTCTTTAGCTTGGGCGGGCTGTACAGGAAGTCGAGCCCTAGGTCGCAGACTGTGACCCCCTTGTAGGTAGCTCTGAGTCTGTTAGTGGAGTTGAACTTGCCTAGAGTGCACCATTCAAGCTCTTCACCATCGAAGATATGGGCGACCCTCTCGAGGTTCTTGGAAGGTACCGAGAAGAGCATCCTCTCTTGGCTCTCTGAGACCCAGATCTCCCAAGGAGCCATTCCCGACTCCTTGAGTTTCACCCCGTCCAGTTCAACGGTGAGACCAAGCCCTGACCTGCTCGCCATCTCGCCTGTCGCGCAGGAGATCCCTCCGCCCCCCAGGTCTGTGATCCCAGTCGCCAGGCATTCGTCCCTTATCCTGATCACCGCCCTCCTTAGCCTCTCCTCCACCAGCGGGTTTGGTATCTGGACTGCCGACCTCAGCCCCTCCGAATCCTCTGGCAGGTCAGTCGAGGCGAAAGTTACACCGTGTATGCCGTCCCTCCCCGTCCTGCCGCCAACGAGGACAGCCAAGTCGCCCTCCCTAGTCTGCCTGACGTACCTCTCCTTGGGCAGTATACCGAAGCAGCCGCAGTAGACCACAACATTCCCTGTATAGTTCCTGTCGAAGAGCACGGCGCCGTTCACATTCGGTATCCCCATGTTATTGCCGTAGCTTCCCACGCCGGCCACGACACCTTTGTAGATGTAGCGCGGATGCTTGATACCGGGGGCGAGCTCGCTGTATCCGATGTCTAGCGGTCCGAAGCAGAGCACGTCCGAGACAGCGATGGGCTCCCCCCAGACGCCGAGGATGTCCCTGATAACCCCTCCTACTCCGGTGGCTGCCCCGCCGAAGGGCTCGATTGCTGATGGGTGGTTATGCGTTTCGACCTTAGCCGCAACCACATGCCCGTTGTCGAAGTCCACGAGCCCAGCGTTGTCCTCGAATACTGAGAAGCACCAGGGCTTGGCGAGCTCTCTGGTGGCCCTCGCGATGTACGTTTTCAGGAGGCCCTCCACCGTGCCTGACTCGGTCTCCACCACCCCCCTGAACGTCTTGTGGATGCAGTGCTCTGACCAGGTCTGCCCGAAGGTCTGGAGCTCCACATCGGTTAGAGGCCTGCCGAACTCCTCCTTGATAGCCCTCATCTCATGCAGGCTGAGCGCCAGCCCCATGCCGCTGCTTATCTCAAGCAGGTCCGCATCTTCGGCCTCGCGGAGGTCTACCGCCGCCACTGGAGGATCTTCGCTGACCCTCCTAAGCAGTCCTTCCCTCAATAACTATGACCTCCACCCTGAAGTCGTCCTTGGTCGGGTTCGCCAAGAGCTTCCTGCACATCTCCTCGGCGAGCGCTTTTGCATCCCCGGGGTCACGCGCATCGATCTCTATGGTGTAAGCCTTGCTTACCCTGACAGTTCCAACGCTGAAGCCCAGATCCCTGAGCGACTTTGCAGCCACATCGCCCTCAGGGTCGAAGTGCCCCCTCTTCAGGCTAACCTCTGCTTTGATTAGGAACCTCAAAGTCTCGACCTCCTAGCCGCTTCAAGCCTCTCCTTAAGGCCTGGGTATTTGAGTGCAAGGATCTCGACCGCGAGCAGCGCGGCGTTCTTCCAGTTGTCGACACCGACCGTCGCGACCGGCACCCCTGGCGGCATCTGGACTATCGAGAGCAGCGCATCGAGCCCCCCGAGCCTCACTTCTCTGGGAACGCCTATGACTGGCTTCGTTGTCTTCGACGCGATCACGCCAGGCAGCGCAGCTGCCAGCCCGGCTACCGCAATGAATACCTCCGAGTCCGTTCCCTTGATGTAAGCGTCCAGCTTCTCCGGGTCCCGGTGTGCTGAGATCACTTGGAAGTCGGCTTCGACGCCGTACTCGCTCAGCGTTTCCTTCACTTTCGATCCGATCTCCTCATCTGACTTTGAACCAACAATCACAGATGCCTTTGGCACGGGCCCTCACACCCCTTCCTCTTTTCCTCCCCTATACTTCCATCAGCTCGATTCAACCCTTGTAAACGAACTGCGTTTCTGCCATGTGCGCTATCCTCTCTGCGTTTGCCCTTGCCTGGTCGAGGCTAACCGCATAAGAGAACGCTAGTCCCATCCTCCTGCCTGCATATGCCGTGGGCTTCCCGAAGATCCAGAGGTCGCCCTTTAGCCCTCCCGGGAGCCCTGCATGCAGCCCCTTCAGGTTGAACTCCTGCACCGTGGTCCCCTCCTTGATGCCCTCTGGAGCCAAAACCACGTGTGCAACTCCAAAGGCGCCGTGGCGCGAGAGCTCCACCATCGAGGGGTCGATCGGCATCCCCAACGTGGAGACCAATTGGAGGGCACCTTCATCCATATTGAGCATCCATCTCGTGACCAGCCCTGTGTCGTGGGGACGGTTCGCTACCTCGTTGTTGTAGACTTCGTCGCCGACGACGAACTGCTCCACGGCATAGATGCCGATCCCGCCCATGAAGTCCGCGATCTTCATTGCGCCCTCCCTGCACTTCGAGGCCGCCTCAGCGGAGATCGTCGACGGGAGCCAGCTCTCGTGGTAGGTCGCGCCCGGTCTCCTGTGCTCTATCGGGGGAAGGCAGGTGCTCACAATCCTCCCTTCGGTGTTGAAGTGCCTCACCACGATCTGGGTGATCTCGGTACCCTTCTCCTTGACCTCAGGTAGGTACTTCTCCACGATTACCTCGTCCCCGACGCCCCTCGCGTGCTCGACCGAGTGCCGATAGCTTTCATTCAGCTCCTTCTCGGTTCTAACTATCGAGGTGCCGTGTCCGCTCGAAGTCATCACCGGCTTTACTATGACTGGTAGCCCGAATTTCCCGGCAGCCTCTCGGACGCCTGACTCGGAGTTGGCATACGCCCATGGTGCCATCTTGAGACCGAGCTTCTCGAACATGAGCTTCGTCGCGTGCCTGTCCATGCACACGAGCGGACCGTAGGGGGTGGACATGATCCTGTACCCGTCTTCCATGCCGAGCTTGTATGCCCTCTGCGTGTCGATCCTCTCGACCTCCAAGTATATCGCATGTGGCGCTCGGGGGTCAGGGATGTACTTCTTGACCATCTTCTCGAGTTGATCCCCGTCCATCATATCGAAGACTTCAGTGTAGTCTGCGGCATCCTGTGCAGGGAAGCCGTGGTACTTGTCGAAGGCTACCGAGATTATGCCCCCTCTTGCCCCGCCGAAATGCCTCCCGGCTGCCGTGATCGCCAGATCCCCTAGCTCGCCCCCGCCAACGGAGATGAACGTTGCCGGGGTCCCTGGCGAGATCCTCTCGAGCGGAACGAGCCTCCCCTCAATTTCCTTCCTGAGCGAGTCAATCTCTTTTATCAGCCGCACCCTTTCCTTTTCGCTCATTTTGAAAACCATTTTCCCCACCTTGCTATGCGAATATTCCCTAATCACCCTACCTCCATCAAGCCCTTCCCAGGTATCCAGATCATCCTCTTCCCGAGGAGCCCCCTCCTCTCCCTGTACTGGTAGATCTCCCTTGCCATGTTCCCGAGCTGGATCCTCCTGAGCACAGACTTCTCGGTCCCGATGTCGCTCCGGTGGAATAGCTTCCACCCGTCGGCGAGTACCGCGCTCCTGCAGAGCTCTTCTGCCTTTGAACTCGCCTCCGGGAGCGTGTCCCCTGTCCCTATGCACTCCACTACCCTCGATCCCCCTGTTACCACGCCGTTCCCTGTGTCTTCTGCCGAGGCCCAAAGGATCTTCCCTGCGTCCGCCGGGGCTGAGAGCGAGACTGGGTGCCCCCTTGCGAGGTCCCTGCGGTCTGGGTACCCCTCCGGGCAGACCGCCTTGACTGCCACAGCCTGGTCCTCGAACTCGACCTTCACCCTGTTCAGATCCTCGCAAATTATTGCTTCGCAGATATCCACGAGATCAGTCTTGAGCATCGTGAGGACGTTGGCAGCCTCTGGATCGCCGAGCCTGGAGTACATCTCTATTACGGTCGGCCCCCAGACCGAAGTGAGCATCATCTGGCCCGCGGAGATCCCATGGTATCTCTTGCCAGTCTCCTTCTGTATCGCGTCGATCATCATCTTGACTATCTCTGCAGATCGACTGTACTCCTCCTCTGTGATTACCGCCCTCTCGTCCTCGACGCCATACCTCAGGTTCATGCAGCAGGAGATCGAACCCATCCCTCCCGTCTCGGGGCCCAAGTCCCCGTCGAAGGCGTGCTTGTTGTCCTGTACAGCCGGCATCGGCACAACAGTCCTCCCGTCTGTGAAGCACTGCACGGTATACTCCGGGCCCCACACCCTCTCCTCGATCAGTAGCTTGTACTCGATGTCGTCGTAGCCCTTCATGTACTCGTTCACAATCGATTCAGCGTGCTCCTTCTTGACCTTCCTCTTGTCGTCCTGGAGGTACACCTGGAAATCCTCTATGACCTTGACACCCTTACCCCCTGCCTGCCTGGCGGGCTTCAGGGCGATGCTCTCTGCGTACTCCTCTATGTATGGGACCGCCTCCTCGAAGGTCTTGAACTTTTTGTACCAGAGCCTGCCTGGGATCTTGTACTTCCATTGCAAGTCCCGCATGCTCGCTTTGGAGAGTTCCAGCTCTGCCACTTCCTTGCTTGCCCCTATGCATGGTATCCCCTTAGCCTCCAGCGCGTCCGGTATCCCATGGAAGTTCGGCTCTTCGGGACCAACGAAGACGAAGTCTGGGCTGCACCTGAGGGCTGCGCCTAAAACGGCGGACGGGTCGTTCGTATCGCCCCTGAAGTACTCCCCTCCGCCCGATGCGACGATCTTCCTTATGCCTGGGTTGATCAGCTCCGAGATGCAGTATACCTTCGGGCAGTGTGCGCTTCCCGCGAGGGATTCCGCGATCGCGTGCTCCCTGCCTCCTCCGCCTACAAGAAGTATTCTCATTCACTCCACCTCCGGGTAGACGCTGTTGAAGCAACCCGTGCAGAACTCGCTACACCTGAGCCCAGTGGCCTCGACCAGACCGTCAAGGCTAAGGTACTTGAAAGAGTCCGCGCCTATGACCTCTGCGATCTTATCCTCCTTGAGGTGCCTCCCTATGAGCTCGTCCTCGCCGGGGACTTCGACCCCGAACGGGCAGTGTGAAACAATGTGCGGACTCCCTATCCTGACGTGGATCTCCTTTGCGCCTTTTTCCTTCATCAGGTAGACAATATTCGCCAGCGTGTTTCCCCGCACCACGCTGTCGTCAATGAGGACGACCCTCTTCCCCCTCACCGCCTCGCTTATGACGTTCAGCTTGAGCTGGACACCCTTGAGCCTCTCTACTTGGTTCGGCTTCATCGCGCTCCTGACCCTCCTGCCAGTCAGCTCGAACCCCTTTTCAACTGGTATTCCGGTCTCGTTCGAGTACGCCATGGCGAACGGTATCGCAGTCTCTGGGACCCCTATCACCACGTCAGCATCAACTCTACCTTCCTGGGCTAGACGCCTTCCTATCTCGCGCCTCACTCTGTAGACGGGGACGTCGTTTATGTAAGAGTC
The DNA here is from genome assembly GCA_030055545.1 of Thermoproteota archaeon. GTDB lineage: Archaea > Thermoproteota > Methanomethylicia > Methanomethylicales > Methanomethylicaceae > Methanosuratincola. The sequence goes on from JASFYK010000017.1 coordinate 5,590, forward strand.
TGGTCTCGCTAGGTAGACGTACTCGAATATGCAGTAGGCCCTCTTGGGTGAGTTATGGATCCTCTCGGACCGCGCCGACATCGGAGTGAATAGCATCGCCTCCCCTGGCTCGATGTTCTCTGCTGGGCTTATCGGAACCCTCTCGCCTATGATGTCCATCACGCAGCTCTCAGAGGCAACGATCCCGCCGTCGAAACCCATCTTCCCTAGCACCAGCGGCTTGACGCCTAGGCTCCCCCTGCCCGCGAGCACCTCGCCCTTCCCGTTGGCTGCTATGTAGGAGAAGCCCCCTCTGCACCTGCTGAAGTAATCCTTGATCGCCTCGATCTCCTCGGATCCTGCCTCGAGCTCTTCATACGATCGCCTGATGTTCGCCTCGTACGAGCGCCCTGAGTCCCACCTGTAGCCTTCGATGGCTGTTACCTTCCCGTCGATGCTTGCGGAAACTTTGTTGGACACAGTTACTGGGAGCGCCTCCGCCTCCTCTGCAGGGTACGGGGAGACCCCTCCTATGAGGATGTTCCCCCTTCCGCCCACGGACGCGAAAGCCTGCTCCACCAGTCCCTTTCCCGTGATCTTCTGCCGGTTTTCGTTGAAGATCTCCATGCCGGCAGTTTCCTGGCCCCTGTGCTGCAGTGCCATGAGCCCGAAGATCCCAAAGTTGTATGCATTCCATCTCCTGTCGAACAGGTATATCCCAATTATTCCTGCCATTTATGTTCCCCCATCATGCCTCAAGCTCGTAAACTCTTCTGCCATCCTGATTCACCCTCGACTTCACGCCGTCAGCTAGCTTCTGGGCGAGCTCCGTCGGGTACTTCCCTGTCACGCACGCCATGCAGAGGTCTTCGCCCCTCATACCGGTCGCCCTTACAAAGTCCTCTAGCGACTGGTAGCAGACCGCATCTGCGCCTATCTGCTCGGCTATCGCCGCCTCGTCGTTCCTGAAGCCTATCAGCTCGGTGAACGTGGCCATATCGATACCGTAGAAGCAAGGATGCGTGATCCTCGGGAAGGTCACGAACATGTAGACCTCCTCCGCGCCCCTCTCCCTGAGCTTGCTGATGATGGTCTTAGTCGTGTCCCCCCTGACGATGCTGTCTTCCACGACGATCACCTTCTTGCCCCTGAGCCCGCCGTCGGCGATGTTTATCTTCCTGTCTATCGTGACCCTCCGGTCCTCCGACTCGAGTATGAACGCCCTGTGCGTGACGAACCTGTGCCTCCTCAGCGTCCTCTCCCACCTGAGCCCGGTCTCCTCGTGGAGCCCGTAGGCAGCGTCCTCCGCCGTTTCCGGGATGCTGACGATCACGTCAGCCTTCCTCACGTACTCTTGGTATCTCCTCCCGAGATTCCTCCCGAACTCCTCCCTAGTCTTGTAGACGGGCCTGCCGTTGATTATCGAGTCGGGCCTGCTGAAGTAGGAGAGCTCGAAGCCGCAGAGCGCGCGCCTCGGGCACTTCGCTATCCTGCTCCTCTCTATGCTGTCTCCTGTGAAGACGAGCGCTTCGCCTGGCTCGACTTCACCTACCATGCTGAACGAGTTGATGTCCAGCCCAACCGTCTCGGAGGAGACCGCGGTGATGCTGCCGTCTCTGCTCCTGCCGACGCAGAGGGGCCTGATCCCGAGAGGATCCCTGAAGGCGAATAGCTCCCCGTTGGACCTGAGACCGACTACTGAATACGCTCCCTCGACCTCTTCCATGCACGCACCTATCGCTTCAATCATCCCTCCATTCGCCTTGGATGCGAGGTAGCGGCACAGCAGCTCCGTGTCAGAGGTGGCTCTCATCTTCGGCACCTTGCCGGCGAGCAGACCTCTCAGCCAGCCTATGTTCACAAGGTTACCGTTGAACGCGATGCCCATCTTAGATCTCCCGTGCGACACAACCATGGGCTGCGCATCCCTGAGGTGCGAGTAGACGTCCCTCTTCCCCGAGGTCCCGTACCTGACATGTGCAATGCCCCGCTTCCCGGGTAGAAGCATCTGCCACCTTAGGATCTCCTCCCTCTCGATCCTAGGGACCAGTCCGAGGTCGACGTACCTCTTGAGCCCTTCTGAATAGGTGAGGAAACCGTAGGACTCGTGTCCCCTGTGGTTCTGGGCTACAAGCCCCCAGTAGAGCGGCACAAACGCTTCGCTGCCGCCTGCGCTCACGACACTGAAGACTCCGCACTTTTCCTTGAGCATGGATACCCCTTATCAACGTATGCGTATATTTGTTTGAGGCTTTTTAAGGTTTTTTTACATATCTGTTTAAAATTATGAAAGGCGAGGTAGTGTTATGACTACTTAAACACAGATTGGGCCATCAACCTTGTAATTACCCCATGAAAGCATCTAACAGAGTTTCATATGAAACAAAAACATTATAAAAAAAACCTCTTCAATGAAAATCGATGTCGCGAATACTATGCCTCTCACTTAGCCATAAGAAGGCACCAGTTAGGATCTTGGAGAGCTTTACATTAAAAGACATTAAATCGTCGCTTACAAAGCTAAATAGTCTAGGTATAGAGGAGTGTGCAATAGTCCAGACATGCCACAGGGTCGAGGTTTATGCAGTCACTTGTCGTTTGGGACGCAAAGAACTGGAGGCATTCTTGTCATCAGAGTCAGGGAGTGCGTATCCACTCGAGCCATATAGAGAATTTTATGAAGGAGAAGATGCGATTAGGCATCTTTTCTACCTTGCTTCGGGACTAGAATCCGTAATACTTGGGGAGAATGAAATACTGCACCAGGTCGAAAACTCATTTAAGATTGCGAGGGAAGCTGGCACCGTAGGCAAGAACCTCGATCGTGTATTCAGGGGTGCCATAAATGCTGGAAGGATTGTGAGGCATAAAACCGCAATATCACGCGGGTCCGTCTCTCTTGGGAATTTAGTAATGAAGATCATTTCTTCAGAACTAGGTCGTCTTGATGGTAAAAGGCTAGTTATTATAGGGGCTGGCAAGATCGGATGTCTTATTGCAAAAGCATTGCCCCGCAAAGGGCTCGTCACAATTTTCATAGCCAATAGGACATACTCAAGGGCAGAGAAGTTGGCTAGAGAGGTTGGAGGTAATGCAATCCGATTCGAGAATTTAAAAGAAGCTCTTTTATGGGCAGATGCCGCAGTCTGCGCTACCTCTTCGCCTCACTTGGTGCTAAAGTTCGAGGACGTCAAATCATATCCGACTGATAAGCAGCTTTTATTAATAGACGTCTCTAACCCGAGAGGAGTTGACGAGCGCATAGGCGATCTACCGAACATCAGGCTAATCGATCTTGATCAAATAACGAGGATAGCTAGGGAGAATCTGCGCTTCAAAGAAGAAGCAGTAAGAGAGGCAAGAGAGTTCATTCTACCTTCTATTGCTATTGTGATGGAGAGATTGAAGATCGGGAATAGAAAGAGGCTTCTCGAAGAGGTGATGCGCTGGGCAGAATGTAAGCGTAAAAACGCCTTGGAATTAGCCCTGAAGCAAATCAGCTTCTCCGATGAGCAGGTCAAGGTCTTAGACGCATTCTCGTATGCCCTTATGCGCGATTTAATCATTCCCATATTCAATTCTGAGGATAGTCAGGAGATGTTTTACGATGAAAGGTAATATTATTTCGAGGCTAAGGAAGCGCCAAATCCTTAGGGAGATTTCATGCGAGACTGATTTGAGCCCAAGAAAGTTCATAATGCCAATATTTGTCAAGGAGGCAGGGGGCATAGAGAGATCACGGTGGACTGGAATGGACCGAATCCCGATGGACAAGATAGTCTCTTACCTTTCGCCCCTTGTCGATTCAGGTGTCAGATCCTTTTTGCTATTCGGAGTCCCTCAGAACAAGGATCCTCAGGGATCCTCGGCATATGCAAAAGAGGGTCCTGTCCAAAATGCGGTGCGTGCAATAAAGGAGTCTTTCCAGTCAGTCGCAGTATTTACGGACGTCTGCCTCTGCCAGTACACCGATCATGGACATTGTGGAATCTTCGAACTTCAATCCATTAACCTAAAAAAGACTTTGGAGAACCTTTCCAAGATAGCGGTGAGCCATGCTGAGGCTGGTGCTGATGTTGTCTCGCCTTCGGCAATGGCTGACGGTCAAGTGTGCTCTATAAGGCAAGCCCTTGACGAGTCTGGCTTTGAGGATGTGGCAATAATGTCCTACTCTGCAAAGTATGCCTCGTCCTTGTACTGTCCATTCAGGGAGGTAGCTTCATCTGCCCCTTCATTCGGGGATCGATCTTCCTATCAGATCGATTTTAGGAACAGGCGGGAGGCTATTGCAGAGGTTTTGGCTGATGTCGAGGAGGGTGCAGACATTGTGATGGTGAAGCCTGCAATAACCAATCTCGACGTGATAAGTGCTCTCAGGCGTCGGCTCCTCTGCCCTATGGCCGCCTACCAAGTTAGTGGTGAGTGTGCAATGGTAAAATTGTACTCAGAGTGCATGGGTTTGCCTGAGTTGAGTGTTGAGATGGAGATGATATACTCAATAAGTAGGGCTGGTGCTGGCATCATAATTACGTATTACGCTCCGCAGGCGATCAGCCATCTGAAGGGTGAGCTTGCATGAAGTCTAGCATGCTCTTCAATAGGGCTATCTCGGTACTCCCTGGAGGTGTCAGCAGCCCTGTAAGGCGCTTCAGCCCGGCTCCTTTTTTCACTTTTAGCGCCAAGGGTTCTAGAATCTTTACAGAAGATGGCGCTTCTCTTATAGATTACTGCCTCGCCTATGGTCCCCTGATTTTTGGTCATGCCCCGGACTTCTTAGTAGATGCGGTGATCGAGCAGATAAGGAATGGGACAGTTTATGGCACTCCACACGAAGCCGAGGTAAAGCTTGCAGAGGAAGTTATTCGTTCGGTCCCGTCTGTTTCAATGATCAGATTCGTCAACTCGGGTGGGGAGGCAGCAATGAGCGCGGTTAGGCTTGCAAGGGCCTTCACAAAAAGGAAAAAGATCATCAAGTTCGATGGGTGTTACCATGGTGCCGTAGATTCTTTGCTTGTGGACGGAATTGGCGCAAACAAGTCCCCTCTCTCCGAAGGCATAACAAAAGGCGTTTTGGAGGACACTCTTGTACTACCTTACAATAATGCGTCCTCGTTGAGCAAGATAAACGATGAGGTAGCTGCGATTCTGGTCGAGCCAGTCATGGGTAACGTAGGGCTGATTCTACCTAAAGCGGGGTTCCTCCGTGAGCTCAGAAAATTCTGCGATTCAACAGGCTCCTTGCTAATTTTCGATGAAGTCATAACTGGTTTCAGGCTCTCCAAAGGGGGTGCCCAGCAATTTTATCGTGTTACCCCTGACATCACTATCTTCGGGAAGATCCTTGGGGGAGGATTCCCAATTGGTGCCTTTGGCGGTAGGAAGGATATTATGGAGTTGGTGGCGCCTTGCGGGGGCATGTATAACGCTGGTACGTTCAATGGCAACCCCGTTTCTATGGTTGCAGGTCTGAATGTTATTAGGCGCCTAAATGAAGAAATTTACTATGATCTTGCTTCAAAGACTGAGCGACTTTGCTCCGGGTTTGAGGAGATCTTAGAAGATGCAAAGATCCCTGCCCAAGTCAAACGGCTTGGATCAATCTTCACAGTCTTCATTACGGATCAGCCAGTTAGAGACAAATCAACGGCGAAGAGAGCGCGTCATGATATATTCTTTTCGCTTCACAGAGCACTCTTGGAGCTCGGCGTATTTTTCCCCCCATCTCAGTTCGAATGCTGCTTCATGTCTGTTGCACACTCTCCAGAAGATATCTCTGAGACCCTCGAGAAATTTTCGCTTGCTGTGGAAGTTGTGAAGAGAGGTAGATGGGGTTGATAATAAAAGTGGGTAGCAGAGGTAGCCAGCTTGCAATCCTACAGGCTGAATCTGTAGTCAGAAAGCTAAAAAAAGTTACTGATGCCAACTTCAATCTTGTTAAGATTAGAACTTCAGGAGACTCCTCCCTCGCTCAGAAGAAGCTAGGCTCTGGAATTTTCGAAAAGGAGGTCGATGAGGCTCTTATTAGGGGGGACATAGACCTTGCAGTACACAGCATGAAGGATGTGCCCACCGCGATACCTGAAGGGATAATCCTTGCTGCCATCCCTGAACGTCTTCCGGCAAATGACGTCTTCATTTCCCGTGAATTCTGTAGTATTGGGATGCTGCCCGCGGGCGCTACAATAGGAACCAGCAGCCTTAGGAGGGCGGCACAGATCAGATCAATAAGACGAGATATCTGCATAGTCGAGCTTCGGGGGAACATCGAGACACGCCTCAAGCGCCTTAGTGAGGGAGCATTCCAAGGGATTGTCATAGCACAAGCCGCCCTCATGAGGATAGGGGGGCTTTGCGGAAAGGAGGAGATCTTATCCACAGACCAATTCCCGACAAGCCCCGGTCAGGGAGCTTTGGCAGTCATGGCAAGGAGAGATGACAAAGAGATGAATGAAGTTGCATCTAAGATAAACTGTGAAGATGCAATGGAAGAGATTACCGCCGAGAGGGCTTTTCTGAAAAAGCTGGGATGCGGCTGCTCTTCGCCCGTTGGATGCACGGCATCTGCTAAAGGTAAGAGGCTTAAGATTAAGTGCAGACTGTATTCGATTGATGGATGTCACTCAAAGCTTTTCCAATTTGATTTCGATCGGGGGGATCCTTGTCGGTGCGGGGAGAAGGCAGCATCCATAGTCCTTGAAGATGAAAATGTTCGCACTTTCTGGGGGCTTGGATCATGAAAGGTAAGGTATACCTTGTGGGTGCAGGTGTTCTGGGTATTGACAACTTAACGATGCGAGCTTCTAGGCTGATTTCAGAAGCCGATGTCATACTCTACGATCGCTTGGTCGACCCCTCAATACTCAAGTTGGCCAAGCCGGGAGCAGAAATCACTTATGTAGGAAAAGAACCTGGGGACGATCCCCAAAAACAAGACGACTTAACTAAGCTCATGATACTATACTCGAATTCGGGAAAAACCGTGGTCCGCCTGAAAAGCGGAGACCCGTTCATTTTCGGCAGGGGGGGCGAGGAGCTGCTTTCTTTGCGTAACGCTGGTATAGACGCAGAAGTAGTTCCGGGACTTACTTCTGCTGTAGCCATACCGACCGTTGCAGGCATACCGCTAACGATGCGGGGTGTCTCCTCCTCGGTACTAATTATGACGGGGCATTTGGCAAAGCCTGATGAGGAGAAGTACTTCAGGGAGCATGCCCGTTTCCCAGGAACTATGGTCTTGCTTATGTCGCTATCCAATATTTCCTTGATATCCAAGTACCTAGTGGAGGCGGGGATGTGCCCAGAGAGACCCGTGGTTATAATAACTAACCTTGGCGGATCCGGCACTCTAAAAAAAGAGTTCTTCAGACTCAGGGATCTTGTCGATTCTGAATGCCGGCGCGAGGGTTCAGGGGTTATTGTCATAGGAGAAGTTGTGGAGGCTTTCAGGAATTGAGACCGAAAAGGCTTCTGATTACCTCTGTATCCCAGATAAATCCGGTTCCTTTCAGAGAGATTGGATATGAGCCTCTGAGAGCTAGCACGGTTCGCATTATCCCTGATCTAAACGAGATAAAGAGGTTCAGTTTAGCCATTCTAAACGGTGCATATGATTCTGCTGCTTTCTTGAGCCCAAGATCAATCGGTCTCCTAAAGTCTGAGCCCGCCCTCTTGGCTGCCTTTTCCAAAATGAGGGTTTACGCAGTAGGTCCTTCAACAAAGAGATCCTTGGAGGATTGTGACATACAGGTCGCAGGTTTGCCATTAGAATATACAGGGGAAGCCTTGGGAAGACTGATCGCTGTTGAGCACTCCCGAGCGCCTTTCAGGAGATTGGCCATAATAAGGAGTTCGCTCGCAGATTCTTCCTTGGCAGTTAGACTCCGTGCTTACGGGGTTCCTGCCGAAGAATTCAAGATATACCGTGGAGTTGTCGACGCAGAAGGGATAATGAAGTTTGTTGAGGAGCTCAAAAAGGGTGTTGAGGTTGCCGTTTTCACGAGCAGATCGTCTAGTCTGCTTATGCTGGAATACCTGCGTTCGCAGGGAACTGATGAGGAGTTCATCTTTGCCCTCAAGGGAATCCGCACGATTGCCTTCGGACCAGAGGCGGCATCAGGACTGAGGATTGCCGGTGTAGCGTCCGAGATTCTTTCAATCCATTCTATTGATGGTCTAATATCATATCTTAAAGGTGATAAAAATGAACAGCAAAAAGATCGGTGTAATATTAGTAGGACACGGAAGTAGAGCGCATTACAACAAGGATGCAATAGAGTATTTTGCTGAGCGGCTTAAGGGCGATTATCAGTTTGTAGGACACGCTTTTATGGAAATGAGCAAGCCGTCAATAAATGAAGCACTAGAAACTGCCGAGAAGTCAGGCATAGATGAGCTGATAATCCAGCCCGTGTTTCTGACGAGGGGGATACATGTTGATGTCGACATACCAAAGCTTCTGGGAATAACTCCCGGTTTTAAAAGCGGAAAAATAGTGGTTTCCGGCAGAGAGATCATGATCAAGTACGGGAGCCCGCTAGGGAAGGATGAACGCATACTCGAAATTCTGAGGGACAGGATAGATGCGGCTGCGGGGGAGGACAGTTGAAGGTACTTGTAGTGGACGCGACTCACGGCGGGGTAACTCTTTCTAAGGAGTTCGCTGCGCGCGGAGACGAGGCAACTCTTGTTGATGTACACCGAACCTTAACTAAGGAGGATTTGAATTCTCTTTCAAAGTTTTTCAACATCCAGAGGGATTTACCTAACCCTGCTGATTATGATCTCATAGTAAAACCTGTCCACTTCCCTATTAGACCTTTTTCTGGATTTGAGGATAGAGTCATCAGCCACCACCATGCAGTAAAGCTTCTCGTGGGAGACATGGTAACATTTCCCGTAGCCGAAATAACGGGCAGCTTTGGCAAGACCACTGCAATCATGTGTGCGATCTCTCTTCTGAAGGATAGGTTTTCTGTGCTCAGCCTTACGAGCAACGGCATTTGTCTGCATACACCGGATGGGACTATTACGCTCTTGGAAGGAGTTAGCGCAACTCCTGCAAACATCATTCGGGCGATTAGGATGTGCCAATCAAAACCAGACTTTGCCATTTTTGAAGTTTCACTAGGTGGGACTGGGCTCGCGGACTTAGGCATAATAAAGAATGTTTACGATGACTACCCTATAGCTAAGGGATCTTCCACTGCCCTGAAGGCTAAGTTATCCATGGTGACAGACAGCAAGCCTGGGTCTACGGTTTTAGTCAACGCTGACGACCAGAAGACTAAAGACTTGAGTCAGTGCCAGCGCTTCTCCCCGTCAGGAAAATGCGTCGAAGTAAGGGCAGAAGGTATAAAAATTACACGATTTGGAGTAGAGTTCGAGGCTCACTTCGAAGGATTCAAAACCAAGGAAGGCCTCTTCAGCGGCATTATAAGAGTTAAGACACCTGCTGGACCAGTTGGGAGGCAACACGTAGAGAATCTGCTTGTGGGGGTTACAATCGCATCTTTCTTCCGACCTTCGGAAGGAGAATATTCTCCGGGAACGGAGATCTTCAACAAGAAAATGGTTCTTGAGAGCACCAATCCTCCAGTGGTCTTGAACAAGAGTGCTTCGATCGGCTTGAAATCAATAGAGGCATCAATGAGGGATTATCTTGAGCTCTTTGCTCCATTCCGACTTGAGATAGGTGGGAAGCTGAAAACCACATGCGGTTCTGTCGATCCAAAAGAGGTTGCCAGCGCCATTATCTCGAGCCCATTCCAGGAGGTTTTTTTGTATGGGGATTTCGGCAATTTTTTAGCTCCTATGTTAAAGGGGAAAAAGGTGGTCAGTTGTTCGAGAAGAACGGGGCCCTCGCTGGTCT
>JASFYK010000018.1 GCA_030055545.1 Thermoproteota archaeon
GATGTTGTAGTTCAATTCCTTGAAATCGTCCTCTTTTCACTCCTTTTCCTCGAGCACGATCAGCGTTTCAAAGATCTTCTTAATGATCGATTCGTCCTCCGAAAGCCTGTGGTCGCTAGCCCCGCCTTCAATTGCTATCAGTTCGGACTCGCTAATTCCCGTCCTTGCAGAAAGCTCCTCAATTGTCATGCCCTTGCTGTATCTGAGCGTCCTGAGCATTAGCCCTGGCTGTCCGCTCTTCCTGTATACTGCAATAAAATCTTCCCAAGTTGCCTTGAAAACCATTTAGTCCACCAGATAATAATGTGTTGCCCTTCAAAAAAGGCTTGCCCCTCGTAGATTTTGCAGCACTTCTTGGAGGGATTAGAACTCGAACTTCTTAATTATCTTTTTTTCTTCTTCTCCTGTGACCTCTGCTACGACATGAATGTACCTACCCAAGCCTGAGCTCTTAATCCTCGGCTTGAGCAGCTCGTCTATCTGGAAGATCCCTGCAGAGTTCGACATTGAGACCCTCACTACAACAGGCTTTTCTGGAGCGTTGCCTTCCTGTATCCTCACCTTCTCTATGCTCAGTGCCGAGACCGAATGGATGTCGATCTTACCTGCCTCAAAGGGCAATCTAGCCCTTCCTTTTTCCATGTCGAGGGCATCCGCAACCTTGACTACACCCGCCTCGACGGTCAAGGGCCTGTGGGGCTCCTCATGGGAGACTACTGCATGCATGACCTCAGAAATCATGATCGTGGCATCATAGGAGTTATAGATTCCATCAAGTATTTCCTCGAGGGCTCTAATAGCTAAAGCTGCACCAAACAGCTCGTGCCCTTCCCTGGCTACTATCATACCTGCGTCGTGGAAAAGGGCCCCAAGAACGACTACTGCCTCTGCATCCTCATTAGTCATCGCATAATCCTTTACGATGCTCGGTACAACATTATTCTTCACCAGTATCCGGAGTATCTTCAGCGCTGAATTCGCAACAATCTTTACATGCGTGGCACCGTGATCGGTATACCCGAGCCTTTCTATAGCCATAACGTTAGAGCACTTCCAAACTGCCTTAAGCTTCTCGTCTTTCTCGACCTTCTGGATTATCGACCTGAGCTTTTCATTGTTTCCACAAGGCAGACTGAAGTCAAGGGACATAATCAGCCCTCCGTACGTAATTATCTATTTTTTTCCTTTCTTTATCCTCCAAGATAAGCTCCAACAAGTCCGCTCCTTATCATGCCTATGGCAATCGCTGACAGTATGAATGCCATTATCCTTGATATAATCGTTGAGCCCGCCCTCCCCAGAATCTTCATGAGCGTGTTGGAGGATCTTAGGAGCGCCCACTGCAGGATGATGTTCGTTATTATTGCGAAAAATGCCACCAATGGACCGTTTGGAGGCTGCATCAGGTACATCACCGTGTAGATGCTACCTGGGCCTGCCATGAGAGGGGTAGCGAGGGGGACTATTGCGACATCCTCCCTGTTCATCCAGCGCCCCTCTTCCTTACCCAAGAGGCCTTCAATGGACATTATGAAAAGGAGCACTCCTCCGGCTATCTTGAAGTCATTCATGGATATGGTGAAAAAATCGAGTATGTACGAGCCTATGACTGCAAAAACCACTAAGATTATGAACGCCACCTTCACCGAGTCGTTCAGTATTTTGACCTTCTTCTGGATCTCGAAAGAGCTTGTAAATGCATGGAAGAGAGGGACGTTGCCTATGGGGTCAAATATTATGAACAGCGTTAGGAAGCCTTGGAGATAGATCCACAACGCATCAACCATGCGCAGTCACTTTCCCTCTCTACCGAAGTTATATATCAGCATTAGCTGAAGAAGATAGTGATGCCCCAAGAAAGGTTTGATAAGATCTGCCCATCGCCAGTCTCATTCTTGGAGAACCGGGGCTGTACCCCCAGCGGAGTGATAAGGTTCGATGTGGCAGAACCTGACTTCCCGCCCCCGCAGGCTGCCGTCGAGGCCACAAAACAGGCCCTTTCGAGCGGGATGTTCAGGTACACTTCAAGCTGGGGCATTCCAGAGCTTAGGGAGGCGTTGGCAGCCTTCCTAAAATCAACCCGCCAGATCGAATATTCCATGGACGAGATCCTTGTCACAACAGGGGGCAAGTTCGCGAACTATGCCTTCTTCGCCTCAATTCTGCGCCCCGGCGACTCGGTCATCCTCATAAAGCCTTTCTGGACCAGCTTCAAGGCAGTGCCGGAGATGCTCGGTATAAAGGCAGTCGAGGTATGGGCAGTGCCGCCTTACCATCTGGACGAGGAGGTCCTCAAGTCCGCGATGAATGCAAAACCGCGCGCCATCGTCCTGAATTCACCAAACAACCCCACAGGAGGCGTCCTGAGTGAGTCTGATCTCAGGCTCGTCCGAGATTTGGCAGAGGATCACGACCTCCTCATACTCTCTGATGAGATCGATTGGGCATATGTGTACGGCGAGAGGCGCTTCGTCTCACCTGCCTCGATGGATGGACTAAGGGAACGTGTGGTGGTTACTGATGGCTTTTCCAAAGTCTTCTGCATGACTGGGTGGAGGGTTGGGTTCGCAGCAGGACCAAAAACGCTGATGGATCGCCTGCACACAGTCCAAGAGCATGCGGTGAGCTCGCCCTCAACATTCGCCCAATACGGATGTCTGAGGGCCCTTGACGGTTACCAAGAATATATTGATAGAAACCTTGCAGCTTGCAGGCGCAACCTAGATTCAGTCTTGAGTACTTTGAGCTCGACCGATTCGATCATATGCTCAGAGCCCGAGGGCGGCTTCTATGTTTATCCCAAGATTGACCCTGCCCTTTGCTCCAGCCAGAACTTTTGTGAGCAGCTCCTTAAACGCGAGGCGACAGCTGTAATTCCGGGCGAATACTTTGGCGACAACCGGAACCATTTCAGGCTCTGCTATGCAGTCAACCCCGAGGTATTGAAGGAAGGTCTTGGGAGGATAGCCCGTTTTGTGGAAGGTCTGAAAAACGAAAGCTGCCTGTCATACAGCGAAGGCGCAAAAAAATAAAGTAAAAAAATAAAATAAAATATTACTTTGAGGAGGCCCTAAAGAAAGCCCCGCAGCTTGGGCACTTGTAAAGACCAACAGTTACTGCCTTCTTGCCCTTAGGAGCGAGCGTCCATGTTTTTTCTGGTTTTGCGACATCAGTTCCACATTTTGAACACTTAGCCATTTTTACCATCTCTGGGGTTTCCATTAACATTCGTTTGAGCTTAAAAGGTTTACCAATATTTGCGAGCACTGATCTTCCATCATTTCTAGGGCACATGTAATGACAGTTCTGCCCACGATCCCAAAAAATAGGTTTACTTGTATACTTTTATATAAAGAAGCTAGAGGGGAAATCTAAAAAACTGCAAAATTTGATGATCTCATTTCTCTCTCTCAAAGAAGAAAGATTATAATGTGCATGCCTCCAATCATATTCGATCCTGATGGCGACTTCGTTTCTATTAGATTCGAACGTTTGCAACCACAAGAGCAGGGTTCTTGCCACATTCGATGCTGGTTTCATTTCATTTGCTGTGGAGTCGTCCTGCCCCCTTGTGAACGAGTTTGGCAAGTCTTTGTCCTCGTTACCGATGAAGTTAAGGGAGATCACGAGGAGGATATGCGAGAACCCCATTTACATCAAGGCTACCGAAAACAACGTGCACCCGAACTGCGTTGTGCCCTGCGGCGTGGTGATGTGTGCATGGACTGAGGCCGGGTTGGTTTCAAAGACGCTCTTGGAGAGATTCCCTTCCCAGTGCGTGACATATGAGAAAGGGGGCGGAAGGGAGATCGATCTCAGTAAGTCCTGATCCCCGACTCCGAAAGCACTTTCTTGGCTTTTGGTTCATCGTCGACCTTTATCACGATCCTGCCCATGTCCATGGTGTATGCGTAGTCGACATTGATTCCTTTCTCCCCAAGAACTTTGACCGCATTATGAAGATCCTTCATGTCTATTATGACAACTTCAACAAGGTTCACCGCAGTATTGGCGTCCCTCAGCACTTCTGCAGCCTTCTCTGGGGCATCCAGTATGCACCTAACAATGCCGTAATTCCCTGCCTCTGCTATGCCCATCGCAAGGACCCTTATCTGGTTCCTTTCGAAGAGATCGATCACACTCGAGAGCCTTCCAGGCTTGTTCTCGAGAAAGATGCTGAATTGCTTGACCATCAAAAATCCCCCTAAATCTTCCTTAGGTCCATTATCCTTTGAGCTTTTCCTTCGCTCCTCGGCAGAGTCCTTGGCTCATTGAGCTCGACCGCTGCACTTATGCTCAGTACGTCCCTGAGCTCCTCCTCGAGTCGCTTCTGGAGGTCAACTATCTCTGTCAACCTGTCGCTTTTGAAGTCCTCAGACACTTCCACCTTCACAAGCAGGCGGTCCAGCGGGCCGTCCCTGTCGACGACGAGCTGGTAGAATGGTGTGAGCCCTTCGAACCCTGATATGACCTCCTCGATCTGGCTGGGGAAGACGCATATCCCCCTTATCTTCAGCATGTCATCAGTCCTGCCAAGTATCTTCTTTATCCTTGCATGCGCCATCCCGCACTCGCATACCTCATCGTCGAGTATCGTTATGTCGCGCGTCCGGTATCTCAGGAGCGGCATCCCTTCCTTTTCAAGCGTTGTGACTGCCATCTCCCCTTTTTCCCCCGGCTCGAGAACCTCGCCCGTGTTGGGATCGATTATCTCCACGAAGTAATGGTCCTCCCAGACGTGCAGCCCATTCTTTTTTCTGCATTCTATGGCCACGCCCGGGCCGTTGAGCTCTGACATCCCGTATATGTCATGCGCAGACTGCATGAACTCCTCCTCTAGGACCTTCCGGGTGCTCTCTGACCAGGGCTCTGCTCCAAGCACGCCGACCCTCAGCCTGAGGTCTTTCTTCGGGTCAATACCTTCCTCCTTAGCGCTCTCTGAAAGGAAGAGGGCATACGACGGTGTGCATGCCAGAACGGTTGAGCCCAGGTCTTTCATCAGCTTGAGCTGTCTCTTCGTGTTGCCTGTGCTCGCGGGTATTACCTTGGCTCCTAGCCGCTCTGCCCCGTAGTGAAGGCCGAGCCCTCCGGTGAAGAGGCCATACCCGTAGGCCACCTGCACAACATCCTCGCTGGTGACCCCGCAGACCTCAAGGCACCTCTTGTTTAGTTCAGCCCACGCGTCTATGTCTCTCTTAGTGTATGCCACTACCGTTGGGTTCCCCGTGGTTCCTGACGAGGCGTGCATCCTGACAATCTTAGACTTTTCGACGGATATCAGCCCAAGCGGATAGTTGTCGCGCAGGTCGGTCTTTGTGGTGAACGGGATCTTCCTGATGTCCTCGGGACGGAAGTTTGTAATGTCGACACCCGCCTCCTTGAGCCTCCGCCTGTAGAAGGGTGAGTTCTCGTAGACTCTGGTAACGACCTCTTTAAGCTTCCTCTCCTGCAGATCCTTGATCTGGTTTTTACTCATCGAATACGCTTGGATGGACATACTGCTCAGCAAAATTAAGGCGGGCACACCAATTTTATTCCTTTTGGCTAAAAATTTTCGACCACCCTTTGCCTTACATTAAAATACCTTGTTTGTCTTAAATTATCAGGGGGTTTGATTGAAGGTTGTTCTCATCAATCCTCCTGTGCGCCAGAGTTTTGAAATCCAGTCGGCGCTAGGCTTGAACGCACCGCCCTTGGGGCTGGCGTACATTGGCGCCGTCCTAGAAAGGGACGGCTATGATGTGACCATAATTGACGCGCCAATCTCCTGCGAATCACAAGAGGGCGTGATTAAAAAGTTACAGTCGATCAAGCCAGATGTGATAGGAGTCACATCAATGACGCCAAATATAGGTGATGCTGTGAGTTTAATCACAAAAATTAAACAGAAAATGCCTAACCCAGTTACAGTCCTTGGAGGATGTCACATCACGTTCATGCCTGAGGAGACGATGGACGCATGCCCTGCTATCGATGTAGGGGTGATCGGCGAAGGGGAGGTCACCATGCTGGAGATCGTACGTTCGATCGAAAGCGGGAGACCGCTGGATGCGGTTGACGGCATAGTAATCAGGGACAGAGGGAAGATCAGGAGGACCCGCCCGCGTCGGCTGATCGAGGACCTTGACACGCTCCCATTCCCAGCAAGGCATTTGCTGCCGATGGAGAAGTACACGGCGCTTGGTGAAAGGACGCCCATTGGGAATGTAATTACGAGCAGGGGGTGCCCTTTCCGGTGCATATTCTGCGCCTCGTCGAGGCTATATGGCAACACCTTCCGCGCAAGGAGCGCTGAAAACGTGGTCGAGGAGGTCAGCGAATTGGTAGACAAGTACAGGATAAATTTTATTGAATTTGTAGACGACACATTTACAATAAATAAAAAGCGGTCTTTCAGACTGGCAGACCTGCTCCGGAAACTCGACGTATTTTGGGCTTTTGGTTCTAGGGTGGACACGGTCTCTGAAGAACTCCTCCGGGCGTTCCGGAGGGCGGGGGCATTGATGTTTTACATGGGAATCGAATCTGCCTCGGAGAGGGTGTTGCGCTTCCTAAAGAAGGGCATAACGCTGGAGCAGATCAGGTCGGCCATTTCCTCAGCCAAGAAAGCCGGGTTAGAGACCACAGGCTCATTCATAATCGGGACTCCGGGTGAGAAAAAGGAAGAAGCGATTGAAACTATCAAATTCGCCATCTCTTCTGGCATCGATTACGCCCAGTTCACGGCGATGACCCCCTATCCCGGCACGGAGGTTTACGAGTTTGCGAAAATGAACAGGCTCTTGGAGACGGAAGACTGGTCAAAATATACCACGATCAAACCAGTCATGCGGACTTTCGAGATGACAGCAGAAGAGATCCGATCGCTTATCTCGATGGCCTACAGGAAATTCTACCTGCGACCAAAGTTCTTGGTCATGCAAGTCGCCAAGAAGCGGATCTTGGTGCTGAAGCCGATCTTGAGGCGGTATCTGGCAAAGAGAAGTAGCTGACAAACAACGCCTTGGGGGAAGGCTCGAGTAGCTCGGGATCTAATCCATCATCCGCCAATTGACTTTATCAGCTCTTCCTTGAGGCTTTTCTGCAAGCTCTGCTGGTATGCGCTTACTACCTTTGACGATTTTTGGCCCAACAACTTCCTGCATATCGAGGGATCCCGCACAGTCTCTAGCAATCGGAGGGCAAAAGCATGCCTCCAGCCAGCAACCCTGAGGCGTCTCCCGAGGATCATTTCGGTGTATTTGTGGTTTATATTGAGTGCTTGGCGGCGGCTCAGCACAAAGATCCTCTCCTCGCCCTTCTTATCCTTAGTGTAGTCTTTAAGGTACGGGAGTATTGAGGGCATTATCAGTATCTCTCGTGCTCCCCCTCCCGAGCCGACATGGACTACCCCCTGCCGGAAGTCGATGTCACCCTTCCTTATCGACAGCAGCTCGGAAGTCTTCAGCCCTGTCGTCGGATAGAGGCTCATCAGGACGAAGTCCCTGAGTTCTATCTCCCTCTTCCTGTACATGGTCCTTATCCTGTCCAGAAACTCGCCCACTTCCGACCATGTTGGAACGTCATCAAGTTTCAGTTTTACCATTTTTTATTACCGTCATAATTTTGAGTCAGTTTATCTTTATTGCGTCTGAAACCTCTTTCATCCTATCGCCTATCGTGAAGTCCAGATAGATCTTCACCGTCTCCAGCCTCGAGTGCCCGATGAGCCTCCTGCATAGTTCAATGTCTCTTGTCTTCTCGAGGATTCGGATGGCGTAGGCGTGACGCAGGGCATGGCTCCTAATGCGCCTTCCCAAAAACCTCTGGGTGTACCTGTGGGTTATGTTTAGCACCTGGCGCCTGCTCAGGTCAAACGCCTTTTCGCCTTGGGCTTCCCTTAGGTACTCCTTGACGTACGCCCTCAGGTCTTGGCTGAGGATTGTCTGCCTTGCGAATTCGTCCTTTTTCTTGAGCTGGGTTATTGTGATTATGTTTGTACTAAAGTCAAAGTCAGGCTTCCTGAGCAGAAGCAATTCAGAAGTCCTTATCCCCGTAGTGGCGAGCAGGCCAACAATACACAAGTCCCTGAGCGGGACTTCCCCCTGCCTGTATGCCTTGATCATTGAGCTTACCAGTAGCTCAACCTCTTTCCAAGACGGGACGTCCCTCAGCTCTAGCCTCTGCTTGGGCACGAATGTCCCCCTGTAATCTTACTATGTCGACCATTAAAGTATAAAATCTTTTCAAAGGTCCACTACTAAGTCAAACAGATTCATCAACTGGCCGAGAAGTAACCTTTCTTTTGCGTTTATACCGGACCCTTTGTCGTCGAAGAAGTCCCCCCAATACGCAGTCCCCACAAAGGTCTTTGCCAAGGTTATGGCTTCCCTCAGCAACTCTACCTTCCCGCAGTGGAGGTAGATTGTCAGGTCGTTAGCAAAAAGCACAGGGGTCGGTGAGGCAATGTACTGGGCTAAATATGGCTCGATTGTGTTTGCGTTTTGGTTTGCCAACTGCACCACTTCCTCAGAAGTAGTCCCTTTAAGGCGGGGTGCAACCACTTGCTCCGGTGCGAAGTGTCGAATAACCGCTAATGTAGTGGTTGCAAGCTTCCCGCCCACTCTTCTCCCTCCCACGGATATCTCTTTAGGGGCCATATCGATTACGGTTATTGAGCCCGCCTCTTCTGCCTCAACGGCCTCAGTCAGGAGACGGCTGAGCAGGCAGGTCTTCCCTTTACCCACCTCCCCGCGTATCAGCGTCTTCTTACCCTTGACCAGCGCGTAGCTAATTCCCTTCAATTACGTGCCTCCTCTTCAGAGCCAAAACTACGAGATAGCCCATTAATGCTCCAGGGATGCTGCTCATGAGGAAAAAGATCGTGAAAAGCTGCCACTGAGCGCTCAGACCCAGAAATGGCTGCAGCGGAGATGCCCCGATGGCTGGTGCAACCAAGAAGGCGCTCAGCAATGCCCCGAGCGCTGTACCGAACGGTTCCGTGAGCCCGGCCGCCTCTTTGGGGAATAAATACCTGTAAACGAGACCAACCAACAATGCACCTGGAATTCCCCCCGGTATGGCAAAGAAAGTCCCAGTTCCTATCCCTATCCTTATTATGCCGATCAGTCCAGCAATAACGCCGGCATTAAGTGGACCGAGCAATATCCCTGCGACTACATTTATCATATGCTGGAAAGGGAATACCTTTGTTGGTCCTATGGGGAATGCCCCAGGAAAAATCGATAACGAAACTCCCAATGCGACAAATATCGATGAAAGGACTAACCGATAAGTAGGATTTTTAAAATGTATTATTTTTTTACTTTTGTGATCAGATGCATTCTCAAGATCGTGTTTTTTTAACACCAAACAACATATCCCTCCGCTGGCATTGCCCAGATCAGGTTCAAAGGGTCTGCGACGGATTCAGTCGCACTCTCAGCCCCTTTCCAGGAGCTCCCCTTTCGCAATCCCAAGTCCTCGTGAGTTTATAAGTATTGCTATTACCTCTTTATAAGATCGGCAAGTAGGTTATACATTAAGTTTTAAATACATTTAAGGAAAAGAAATAAAAGTTTTTAATTATAGTTATTTATAGCAAATATTAACAAAATTAATATTTTATTTTAAATTAGTTTTTTTTATTTTTATTATCTTTAGAGTTCAAAGTATCAATATTAATTAAATTCTCTAATAAAAAACGATATTTTAAAAGCTGAAGAAAAAATAATTGATCAAAATTGGACGGTTGTCTTCACCATCAAATAGCGCGCTCTGGGTGAAAACCTAAATTTCCTAAATGCATGAGCATTCAGAGCGGCCAAGTCAGGAGGGATCAGCAGAATTGCGTGGAAATGGAACGTAGCTTGGAAGAACTCGTGACCCGCCGTGCCAGAAAGATGGGGCGGTGCAGCGGCTGACCGCCCAGGGACCATCGCCTCTTACCATTTCCCAATCTCACCTAGAATGGGAAATGGTGCGAAGATGGGAATTGCAAAAATTTTTCCTTATAATTCCTTATTATGGAAATATTGGGAAATAAAAAATTTTCCAGAGGTTTGGTGCCTCGGTGAAAAGGCCGGCAAAGGTGCCCCCCAAAATTTCGTTCTATATTGACTAAAAATTTAAAAATAAAATTTAATATTCAATTATTTTGTTTATTAGGTTGGTTTTTCTGTCCCTTAAACCACTCGTCATTATTCCTGTATATTTGTTTACTATGAGCCTTGGAATCTAGATCCAAATGAAAGAACTGTTGGTGTCTGATATCTTGAGATATTTGCTAAAAAACCATAAATTATTATATGACAAAAACTATCATTAACACAGGTGAGTGCATTGGGGTTGACTTTCCAAAAGTTGATTAATGGATCGCAATCCAGCGAGGTCAATGCCACGCTGCCTTGGCAGGTAGCATTCTATGATCCCGGCCCACCGCCAGTGGTTGCGGATGTGCTAACCAGTGCCCAGAGGGGTGCGTTCTACCAAGAGATCGTCAAGCTCTCAGATATACGACAGCGGCTTGACGCCAGATCCGTACTCGTCTCCCCTAGGAAAAGGCTCGGGGTAGGCGACGTACGGTTGGCCACCTCTTTCGGAATATACGTGGTGCTTGACGATGACCCAGAGGGTTTGCGCATGGCTTCCAGCGGCACTGACGTTGGAGAGGTCAACTCGCGTTTTGTCGAGGCTGTTCTGAAAAAAAGGAGCAGGAGGGTTGCATCGGACTGCAGGTCTGCCATAGTCGGGCTGCTCAGGGAAAAGTGGCTCACCCCTGAAGAGCTGGTCTCTGAGCTCAACTTGTCTTTCGATGACAGGACGGTGTTCAGTCAACTCAGGTCCCTTGCCAGGTGCGGCACTGTGCAGCTCTTAGGGAGGACTGTGAAGGGCGAGGGCGTGTACGGTTTGCCTGGCATTTTGTATCCCGTGAGGGGCGATTTGTCCAGGCTCTCAAAACTCAGACACCTGAAAAGCTCTGTCGCCGGATTGCTGGCTTCCTGCGGGCGCCCTATGACTTCGGCGGAAATTAGTGAAAGGCTCAATGTGAGCAAGCACCAGATCAGATCGTTGCTTAGAAAACTAGCTAATGAGCGAAAAACGATAAGAACTAATGATGGATGGATTTTTTTAGGCAAATAGGTTGACATTAATTTCGAAAACCATCTGAAATAGGAAAAAATAGATTCATTTTCATTATTGAAATTTCAAATAGCTTAAAGCCGAAAAAAATCCCAAGCCTTAAAAAATATCACTGCAAAGGGTAATAATTGAATATGTGCGTGCAAACTTATGATGCCCGTCCATATCAACGACATATACTATGATCCTGAAAAACATTTTTGTGGACTGTACATAGCCTCAAAAATATCTATGCCTGATTTTGATCCTACACTAGAACTCCTTAAGATTTTGAATGAGAATAAGATTTGTTTTTTGAGCATATCTTCTCACAGAAGCGAAGATGTCGTTCATAACTTCATAACTTTAGACCTTACAGATGCCCCTGGATTAAAAGAAGAAATGGTAAAAAATATAAAAGAAAAATTTGGAACAAGACTCGTTTACTTCGAGTGCGTTGACTCAGGAGTTCCTGGGCTGATCTACAATGTGAATGGTTACCCGGTGATACTGAACGTCTCTGGTCGCCCTATGCAGGTTGCCGCGATGACAACTTCGGGCTGGAAGAACCTCGTAATGGGGATGATCAGGAGATACAAGAGCGACGCCACGCTGATGCTCTGGAATATGGGCAGTGACTTTGGGGAAGCCCATGGGAAGACCCTCCTTGAGATGAAGGGCCTGAGCGACAGGAACCGCATCAGGATTGGTCTTGCAGTGCTCCAGGCGCTAGGTTGGGGGAAATTCGAACTGGCAGAGTGCGATGAGTTCGGGAAAGTGGTGGTAATAAGGATAACCGAGAATTTCGAGGAGCTCATAACGTGGGAGCTGCTCGAGTATGAGAACCGTTTTCTCCTCGGATTCTTTGTAGGGTTGGTCAGTAAGGTGTTCGACAAGGCCTGCAGGGGTACTGAAGTGAAGTGCATGAAGCTCGGCGACCCATACTGCGAGTTCGTGATTAGGTGATTACACGAGCGGCTCCGGACACCTGTCTGCCGCATAGGGTATCTTTTCAACCTTGATCAGGAACTGCTGTCTGCTCGCCTTAACCTTCTCCAGTATAAGGGTTTTTCCTCTCTCCGTGAACACGAAAACGGGTATTGCCGCACCGGCTTGGATCAACGCTCTCACCGCAGCCACCTCCCTGATCCACCTGGACGCACACCCCGATGCAAGGTCTGCAACTTCTGCCATTTTGTAAGCACCATCCTTCCCGATCCCAGTAAGGTGAACGCCGAATATCAGCGCATCTGGATGTTTTGCCCTTATCCTCTCGCCGTCTGCTGGATCGGTTATTGTGACAGCAACGTTTGAGTGCCCCCTCTGGTACGCGAGGTCAGTCCCCTCCACTTGGTCGATCCTCGCCGTCTTGCCGTCCAAGACGTCTCCGCCGAGCGATTTTATCCTTTCAATTAGCTTAGGAATCGGAGAAGTCGAGACCAGCCCGGACATCCTCCCGCCTATACCCTGGACCAGGTCTGGGTTTGACGTTATGACCGTGCCCGCGCCTTCGCAGGCGATCACGGCTGCGCCAAGGATTTTCGCCCTGAGTCCTTGGCTTATCATTTCTGATGCGCCAAAGGTCACGAAATCCTGCGATGACTCGAGCAAACGGTTCTCGGTGCACATCCCGTACGAAGTGATCCTGTTTTCTATATTTCTCCGGACCTTTTCAGGAGTGATTATGTCTACGGGAGTTGAGAACCTCTTGGCGAGTGGGCATTCCCTGATCATGGGTGGTCCCACCTCTATAACCATGCCCTCCTTGACAACAACGCGGGACTTGCCTATTGCTTCTAGCACGTGTTCGTCTTGATTTGGCATATCGGCATCGAAAAGTTGATACACGCCCTCAGATAATATCTCTTTTGCCGATGAAGATAGTCATGCAAACCGATGGGAAAGATGAGGGCCCCTAGGGTATCTGAGGCATTTCCCATCCGACTAACAAAAGAGAGAAATAACGAATCATCGCCCTAATTACACTTCAATCCTTCTTTCTTCCATCCATCCTTTCCAGAAAGAGGACATAAGATGCCTAGGCGAAATGCAAAACAAATGGGCTTAGGTCCGCCTTCTTGACTCTGCTTCGCTCTTCAACAGGTACCTGATTACATAGTCCATTGTCTTTCTGCGCCTGTCCTGGCTATCATGGAACCTCAGCGTCTTCTGGAGCTCCAGCAGGCTGATGTAAGTATCCTCCTTTACCCTGATAAGAAAAGTCCTCTCTGGCAAAAAGCCCACCTGTAAAAAAGATTAGAGGAGAGAGTACATAAGGATTAAGGCAATGAAGAGTATCGAGATCGTGTTCATCACTTTGATGAGCGGATTGATCGCTGGCCCTGCGGTGTCCTTGAACGGGTCTCCGACGGTGTCCCCGACCACGGCTGCTGCATGTGCGGGGCTTCTCTTGCCACCGAAGTTGCCGAGTTCGATATACTTCTTTGCGTTGTCCCACATCGCTCCGCCTGTCGTCATTAGCAGTGCAAGCAGGAGCCCTGACAAGATGACTCCCATAAGCATGCCTCCGAGAGCTCTCTCGTTGAGAAGGAACCCTACCAGAAGTGGCGAGAGTATGGCAATCAGCGCAGGCACTGCCAGCTCCTTAAGTGCTGCCTTAGTGACGATGTCAACAGCCCTGCCATAGTCTGGCTTTGCTGTCCCTTCCATTATGCCCTTGATCTCGCGGAACTGCCTCCTGACCTCCTCAACGATCTGGAAGGCTGCCCTTCCGACAGCCGTCATCAACATGGACGCGAAAAGGAAGGGTATCGCCGCACCAATGAGAAGGCCGGTCAGGACAAACGGGTCCTCTATTGACAGGACTACCGATCCTACCCTTTTCACAATCTCGTCCTTGTATGCAGCAAACAGTGAGAGGGCTGCGAGTGCCGCGGATCCGATAGCGTATCCTTTTGTCACGGCCTTTGTGGTATTTCCAACAGCGTCAAGTGGATCTGTCACGTCTCGGACTTCCTTCGGGAGGTTTGCCATCTCTGCAATGCCACCCGCGTTGTCCGTTATTGGTCCATAAGCATCGATTGAGACGATCATCCCTGTTGTTGAGAGCATCGCCGCTGCTGCTATCGCTATTCCATATACACCGAGCTCTGGGGAAGATGCCCCTCCGGCAATGAAGTAAGAGACCAGAATGCCTGCAACAATGACGATCACAGGAAGGAAAGTGCTGCGCATTCCCATGCCAAGACCAGCTATGATGTTGGTCCCCGCTCCAGTTTTTGAGGCCTCAGAGACGAAGAGCACTGGCTTGTGCGAGTATGACGTGAAATAGTCGGTGATCAATACCATGCAGACCATGACAGCGAGTCCGACTATTGAACACAGGAAGACGCCGAGATCACCTCCCATGAAGTAATTGCTGACAAGGTAGAAAGCGACCGCCGAGACAATCGTTGTGGCAGCAAGGCCCTTGTACAGTGCGTTCATTATCTTGCCTCCCTTTCCGAGCCTGACAAAGAACGTCCCTATGACCGTGGCGAAGATGGCCATTGCACCGATTACAAGGGGCAGGGCTATTCCGCTCGCCCCGAATTTAGAGAGGACAGCAGGGGAGGATGCCAAGAGCATTGCGGCGAGCGCAGTTACCACATACGTCTCGAACAAGTCTGCGCCCATGCCTGCGCAATCGCCTACAGCATCGCCCACATTGTCCGCGATCACGGCAGGGTTTCGGGGATCGTCTTCAGGTATACCCGCTTCGACCTTTCCGACCAAGTCAGCCCCAACATCTGCCGCTTTCGTGTAGATTCCGCCGCCGACCCTCGCGAAGAGGCTTATAAGGCATGCGCCGAAGCCGAACCCTACGAGAAGGTTAGCGTCGCCGAAGAGGATGTAGAAGAATGTGAGTCCCAAGAGCGCAAGCCCGACGATCGAGAAGCCAGAGACTGCCCCGCCTTTGAATGCGAGCGATAGTGCTGCCTGAAGCCCCTGCTTTGCCTTGTTC
>JASFYK010000019.1 GCA_030055545.1 Thermoproteota archaeon
CGCTCCCGCTGATCCGTCTTGCCGTTTTCCAAGGTCATGAGTGAAGCTTATAATAGTGGGTCAAGCAATTTTTCAGCTATTGGTCTAGTGGTGTGTTGTATGGCGCATCTTGTCGCTCAGGACATCCCGGGTGGGAGACATCTGCTGCTCGGAAACGAGGCCGTCGCCAGGGGCGCGGTGGAACACAACGTGGAGATCGCCGCCGCATACCCCGGCACACCCTCCTCGGAGATCGTAGAGACGCTCGCGCTCGTGGCCGAAGACGTCGGGATGCATGTCCAGTGGTCCACCAACGAGATGGTGGCTTTTGAGGTGGCGCTGGGCGGCGCGCTCTGCGGGAAGCGGAGCTTGGCCTCGATGAAGCACATCGGGGCGAACTGGATAATGGATCCGCTCATGCATGCGGTCTACCACGGCTTCGACGCAGGAATAGTGCTTGTGTCAGCTGACGATCCCTCGGGGCACAGCTCCGCCAACGAGCAGGACAACCGCTACATGGCACAGTTGGCTGAGATACCTGCCCTGGAGCCATCCGACTTCCAAGAGGCTAAGGACTTCGTCGGGCACGCCCTCGCGATCTCGGAAGAGCTGCGACTCCCCGTAATGCTCAGGCTCGTCACGAGGATCTGCCACTCCAGGGGGGACTGCACGTTCGGCCCAATACGCCGCAACAAGAGACCGCCGAAGTTCTCAGATGATTACTACAAGGACTTCGTCCTGGGCGAGGGGATAGTGGGGCCCAAGGTGATACCAAGGATGCACCGCATACAGCACGAGAAGCTGGAGAGGGCGGAAGAGGTCGCCTCCAAGATGGGGCTCTTCGCGTCTGAGGAGCCTGACGGCGCTCCGGTGGGAGGGCTGGGCGTGATCGCATCGTCGGCGCCCGTGGGATACGTGCTTGACTGCCTCAGCGCCAGGGGGATCAGGGGAAAAGTCGGGCTGCTGAAGCTGGGTCTCTCCAACCCGTTCCCCCGGAGGACCGTATTGGATTTTGCCTCGGGGTACGAGAGGATTCTCGTCGTCGAGGAAGGTGAGCCGTTCATTGAAAGGCACCTTGCCGGACTCTCCGGATTCCTTCCATCCACGAGGGTCTTTGGGAAGCTCACTTCGCACCTGCCGAGGGAGGGCGAGCTGAACTTCTCCCTTGTCGATGATGCCGTTGCCGAGGTGCTGGGGCTGGAGAAGCGGGCAACTCCAAGTGAGAAGCTGAAGCTTATGGAGATCGCCTCGGGAATGGTCACTCCAAGGACGCTCACGATGTGCGCGGGGTGCCCGCACAGGGCAGCATACTACGCAGCCAAGAAAGCCACACGGACAGCCGCGAACGCGCGGTACATAGCGATAGGCGACATCGGCTGCTATACGCTCGGGATGTACCCGCCCCTCCGTTTCATGCAGGATGTCTTCTGCATGGGCGGGAGCATCGGCGTTGCGAACGGGGTGGCAAAGTCTGGGGTCACCGACCCAGTAATAGCGACAATAGGCGACTCGACATTCTACCACGCCGGGATCCCCGCCCTCATCAACGCCACCTTCAACCAGGCTAACATAAAGGTGATGGTGCTCGACAACGAGGTAACCGCAATGACCGGGTACCAGCCCCACCCCGGGTGCGGCGAAACCGCTACAATGAAGCCGACGAAGAGGGTGAGGATCGAGGACATCTCCCAAGCATGCGGGATCGAATTCGTCCGCATCGTCGACCCGTACGACTTCGAGTCGAGCGTCAAGGCTATGGAGGACGCCATCCGATTCAACGGACCCGCCGTTGTCATATTCCGCCGGCTGTGCACGCAGGAATACCTGAGGAGGGCAAGGAGGCAAGGGATACGCATCGCCAAGTACAGGGTGAGCCAGGACAAGTGCATCGGGTGCCGGACGTGCGTTTCCGCCTTCGGATGCCCTGCCATCGGCTTCGACCGGGATAGGAAGAAGGCATTCGTCGTAAGGCTGGACTGTGCTGGCTGTGGCGTCTGCAAGGCAGTCTGCCCGCAGGGGGCTTTTGAACTTGAGCAAGAGGCAGAGCCACGGTCGGATGCCAGATCCAGGAAACCGGCATCAGGGAGGGAAGGAGGAGGTGCCTGAAGTGTCGCTCCAGAACGTTCTCGAAATTGTGATCTCTGGCGTCGGTGGTCAGGGTAACGTGAGGGCCGCCCAGATGCTTGGCGCAGCGGCAGTCAAGGCTGGATACAGGGTCAGGGTCTCCGATGTCTTCGGCATAGCGCAGCGCGGGGGTCCCGTGCTCAGCCATGTCAGGATAGGCGATGTCCATGGGACTATGGTCAGCGCCCACTCCGCAGACGTTGTTATGGGTCTGGAGCCGATGGAGGCGCTCAGGGCAGTCTCCTCTTTCCTGAAGCCTGGCGGCACGGTCCTGATGAGCACCCGCCCCGTTTACCCGGTGGAGGTCAGCACGGGCAAGGCATCTTACCCGGCACTAGAAGATATTTTGAAGGCAGCGCGGATGGTGGCTGGCAGGGTCATAGCCCTTGATGCAACCGAGTTAGCCTCGAGCGTGGGCATGCCTATGGCTGCAAACGTGGTGATGCTCGGCGTGCTAGCCGGGACCGGTCTGCTGCCCTTCGAAGCAGAGTACCTCCGCGTCTCAATCAGGGAACACGTTCCCAGGGGTATAGAAGAGAACATGATGGCATTCGAGAAGGGAATGTCGGTGGGAAAGGAAGGGATGGCCGGAGAGGAAAGATAGCCTCAAGGGAAATGGAAATGGGAAATTCAGGCGTGAGAGCGTTGGGAACCCTCCTGAAGCCATTAGCCGCCATTTTATTTTTGCTAGTCGTCGCCTCCTCCGTTATTCCAACCGGTGCCGTTCAGCAAGATCCAGCCGGCTGCAGCCCTTCTTCCGTTCATCCAAACCAAAATTCGATTTTAGTTTCGGAAAGCGGGACAATTTACAGTTTTCACAAAATGACTCCGCAGGAGGCTGAATCCTTCAGGCTGTCCATGGGGGCTGGTGAAGATGGGGATTACAATGGAACCTCCCAAGGCTACGGCGCTGGTCTTCCTCCCCCCGACGATGAAAACTTCTCGTACCTTGTCGGCTCGGCGGTCATCGACTATGCTATCACGGCGTCGGGAATGCCCTCTTCAAGGAGGCTGGATCTCGACCCATATTTCCCGCAGATAGGCGACCAGGGAATTCAGGGATCCTGCGCGGCTTGGGCAAGCGTCTATTATGCAAATACGTATCTCCAGGCGATGGTCCATGGCTGGACCGACGTCAAGACTAACCCTGCGCACGTGATGAGCCCTGCATGGACCTACAACAAAGTGAACGGGGGCGCCGACTCTGGGTCGTGGTGCGACAGGAACATGCGTATAGTGTCTGAGATAGGGTCGGCGAGCATGGCTACGATGCCTTACAATCAATACGATTACTTAAGCTGGGGCGGTGAGGAAGCTTGGCGCGAGGCCCCGCTCTACAGGGCCGGAGGCTTCGGCACCGTGCGCCCAGACAACATCGACGTGATAAAGGCATTGCTGAACGACGGATACTTGGTGACCTTCTACATAGATTCTAGATGCAGCTGGTACAGCTCACCTGACCACGTCCTATCCTACGGAGAATACGACGGGGGCCGTCCTAACCATGCGAACGTGATCGTGGGCTACGATGACTCTATGGTGGACGGCGGCGATACCGGAGCCTTCCGCGTCGCCAACTCTAGGGGCACGTCCTTCAAGGACGGCGGCTTCTACTGGATAACGTACGATGCAATGGGCAAGCTGGCATCTTTCTCCCCCGTCGCTAACTACTACCTCCCAAAAAGCGCAAGCCCTTCCTATGAACCGTCGATTCTATTCACGTGGCGGCTCGATCCCGCCGGCTCCCTGGATGGTGTAAAAGTTGTTGCTGGGGTCGGCGATCCTGATTCGCCCGTGGCAATGAAAGTCCTCTCGGACTACTGGAATCCGGGTTCCTCGTCCAGGATCCCCGCCTTCATGTGCGTGGACATGACCGAGTTCAAAAGTCACTTGGAAAGCGGGGTCAAAGAGTTCTATCTCGAGATAGGCACCGGGGCAGTTCCGAGTGTTGTCATTTCATTCACTGTCGAAATTTATGGTGATTACTCTTCAAACCCTCAAGAGACTTACACTTCAAAGAGGGTTCCTGCTTCTACGCCTGCCATAGTGACGATCAGCGAAAAGACTCTGGCGTACTTCAGCTGGGCGCCTTACTCGCCCTTCACATTCGAGACGGTCGAGTTCAGCGATCTTTCCTACCCCGGCAGCGGGGATATAGCGGCGTGGTACTGGTCTTTCGGAGACGGATCATACTCGACCTCGCAAAACCCGACCCACTCATACTCTTCGCACGGCGTGTTCTCTGTGACGCTTACGGTCGTTGACGGCTCGGGGAAGTCCTCGTCCCGGACCCAAGCCGTTACCGTGAAGAATCGCCCTCCTGAGGTGAGCATGCTGCTGCCTTTGGCAGGTGGATCCTACGGCGGCACGGTTGAACTGGCTGCCAATGTCTCGGACCTTGACGACGGAGTTGTCGAGGTCAGGTTCTTCTACTCCACAAGCGACAATATTTACCTTATCGGAAAGAACAACTCTGGTCCGAAAAATGGCGTCTGGACCTTTTCTTGGGATACCTCGCCTCTGACGATCTCCAACATCTCTGTGTACGCGGTAGCATACGACGGGTTCACTCCCAGCCAAAGGGCCTACGTCAACGGCACAATAAATGTCGACAACGCCCCGCCAGATCCACCCGAGATCATATCCCCTAAAAACGGTCTAAGATCCGATGTCGTGGCATGCCTCTCTTGGCTTCCAGCTGCCGACAAAGGGAGCGGCATAGTTGGTTACTTGATAGAGCTCTCTCCTTCTCCTGACTTCGGATCGGATGCTGTCCGAGTCGAAACGTCCGAGACCCTCCACAAAGAGACACTCTCTCCGGGCCTCTGGTTCTGGCGTGTCCGATCCCGGGATCTCGCAGGGAACACCGGAAACTGGTCCGAAACCAGATTGCTTATTGCTGATGCATTCCTTGTCAACGAAACCGGATCCAGCAGACCCAGAGCGGATCTCTCCTCGCAACAGCTCGTCTGGTTCAAGGTACTTTACCAGTACGATCTCTCAGTATTCACCCCTGAAAAAGGAACAATCTACGTGAACGGCTCGGTTGCCCAATGGAACGAACTTTTCCGGAGGTGGGAATTGCCCGTTCTGGAAACGACTGCAGGGGATTACGTTTATTCAATCTCGAAAGTGGTCGATCCTGAAAACCCCATATCCACGGTCAACTACAACGCCCCTATGCCATCAATCCTATTTGACCGCATAGTCATAGACTCTGTAGGTCCAAATGACACAAGAGTGGAAGCAGGCAGGTGTGCCAGCCTCCACGTTTCAGGGCATTACGAGTACGGTTCCGGAGCATGGTCCGGCAGGGCTCTCTTCAACGATAGCCTGTGCAAGGATGCCGTGGGTACCTACTGGTATTCCATCATCGGAGTCGCTGACGACCCCTATAACCTAACCGCTTTCGAAAACACTGGATCCGTCCTTGCCGTCACTTTTGATGAGATTGCTGTAAGAAGCTACTTTGAGACGGGCACTATTGGAAAATGCCTTGTCACGGTTGAATTGAATTACAAGTACGATAAAAGCCCTGTGAATGGTGCCAAGGTTCTTGTCAATGGATGCCCTGCAGAAGAGAAGGGAAACGGACGCTACGCGACGACATTAGAAACACTGATTCCATATGCAGTATTGTCAATCTCTGTTACGGTCCCGAACTTCGACGATATGGTTGACCAAAGGGGTCTTTTTCTGATTGGCAACCTGTCGATCTGGGTAGCCGCTTTCGCCGCTTTGATTGCCTCTCTCCTTATGCTAAGGCATCTGGTGAAAACTAGAGGCAAGTCAGTCTAAAAGAATCGAAGCGTGGGAAGGATGGGTTGAAGGACAGCATTCCCGCTCCACAATGGTCTTTCAATTCTCTAGCCCGCTCCCCTGATCTTCTCCAACCTCTCCCTTATTGCAGCATTTACGAGCTCGGGGTCCCCCTTCCCCCTGGTCTTGCGCATCACCTGTCCCACTAGGAAGTGCGCAGCCTTCTCGTCCGAGAGCGCGTCTGAGACCGCCTTGGGATTCTCCGCGAAGACCTCGTCCACCACCTTTTCGATCGCCTCCCTGTCCGCGATCCTGGCCATGTCGTTCTCCCTTACAATCTCCTCTGCGCTCTTCCCGCTCGTCACGAGCGTTGGGAGAATGATCTTCCCGATCTTCCCGCTTATCGTCCCGTCCCTGATCATCTTGAGCATCCCAGCAAACAAAGTGGGGGTAATCTTGGCCTCATCTATCCCAAGGCCCTTGTCGTGGAGCACGCCGAGGAGGTCACCCATGATCCAGTTGCTCACCGTCTTCGCCTCCCCGAAGAGCCGGGCAGTCTCCTCAAAGAAGTCCGCGAGCCTCTTCTCAGCGGTCAGGACCTGCGCGTCGTACTGCGGGAGCCCGTACTCTCTCACGAACCTATCCGCCCTTGCGTCCGGGAGTTCGGGCATCTTCGCCCTGATCGCCTCCACATATGCCTCCTCCAGGCGTATCGGGGGGATGTCTGGCTCAGGGAAGTACCTGTAGTCGTGTTCCTCCTCCTTCTCCCTTAGCGATATGGTAACTTTCCTCACCTCGTCCCAGTGCCTCGTCTCGCGCCTGACCCTCTCGCCCTTCTCGAGCAGGCTCCTCTGCCTCGAGATCTCGAAGTTGAGCGCCCTCTCGACCTCCTTGAACGACGATATGTTCTTTATCTCGACCCTCGTGCCGCCCCTTATAGAGATGTTGGCGTCGCACCTCATCGCCCCCTCGAGGTCCCCGTCGAATGCCCCGATGTGCTCCAGGATCGACCTGAGCTTCTGCAGGAAGAGCCTAGCCTCCCTCGGTGATGACATGTCCGGCTCCGTGACTATCTCCAGGAGCGACATCCCGGCCCTGTTGTAGTCAACAAGTGTGTAGGGCGAGAGGTCGATCGGTCCGATGTGCACGAGCTTGGCGGGATCCTCCTCGAGCTGTATCCTCGTGATCCTGACCCTTTTCCTCGAGCTCCCCACGTTGATGTCTATGAAGCCCCCCTCGCAGATAGTCTTCGACCCCTTCGTCTCGTACATCGAGATCTGGAAGTTCTTACCCATGTCCACGTAGTAGTAGTTCTTCCTGTAGAACGAAGTCCTCTCGCTTATCCTGCTGTTCAGGGCCAGCCCTGCCATGACCGCAAGCTCGACCGCCTTCGCGTTGGGCCTCGGCAGCGATCCCGGGTGCCCAAGGCAGACCTCGCAGACGTTCGTGTTAGGCTCCTTGCCCCTATAGTCAGTGCTGCACCCGCAGAAGAGCTTGGTCCTAAGCCTGTTGAGCTGGCAGTGGACCTCAATCCCAATAACGACCCCGTCTTTCTGTTCAGGCGTCTCAGCAATCATCACGATACACCAACCTAACTGTAACACCGCTCCTCACACAGGGGGCTTGAGGCTCAGCCCCAGCTCCTCCTCCAGCCTCCTCGCAGCGGTTATTAAACTCCCCTCCCCCAACGGCGGACCCATTATCTGGATCCCGACCGGGAGCCCGCCGGCGAAGCCGCACGGGACGGAGATCGCGGGAATACCCGCGAGGTTGACCGACACCGTGTCTATGTCGCTCATGTACATCTCGAGCGGATCCTCAACCTTCTCTCCGATCCTAAACGCGGGGGTGGGCATTGTCGGTCCAACAAGCAAGTCGAACTCCTTGAAGAGCCGCTCAAAGTCCTTCCTTATCAGCGTCCTGGCTTTCAGCGCCTTCAGATAGTACTCCTCGTAGTACCCCGAGGAGAGGGCGAATGTACCTAGGATTATCCTTCTCTTGACTTCGCTGCCGAAGTTCACCCCCCTCGTCCTAGAGAACGAATCTTCCCAGTTCATTCCCTCGTCTTCCTCCCTCGTGCCGTACCTGATGCCGTCGAACCGGGCGAGATTTGAGCTCGCTTCCGACATCGCGATTATGTAGTAAGCGGGGAGGGCATATTTTAGGGAGGGCAACGTTGCCTCCTCCCAGGTTGCACCGAGAGCCTCCAGGGCGTGGATCCCATTCCAGACTTCCTTCTCCACCATGCTGTCAGTCCCTTCCCCGAAGAACTCCTTCGGAACACCGATCCTGAGCCCCTTCACGTCCTTTTCTAAATACGCTAAGTAATCCTCCTTCTTTCCTGGGATCGTGGTGCAGTCCCTCGGGTCGTGACCACTTATCACGTTGAGTAGGAGCGCACAGTCCTTCACATCCCTTGCCATCGGGCCTATCTGCTCAAGGCTGTTCGCATAGGCGACCAGACCATACCTACTGACGAGCCCGTATGTGGCCTTCATCGCAACTATCCCGCAGAAGCTAGCCGGGCACCTCACGGAGCCGCCGGTGTCCGACCCCAGCGCAGCCAGGGCGAGCCTCGCCGAGACCGCTACCGCAGACCCGCCGGACGATCCCCCGGGCACCCTTGTCTTGTCCCAGGGGTTGCGGCATACAAAGAACCCGGAGTTCTCGGTGGAGGAGCCCATCGCGAACTCGTCCATGTTTGTCTTCCCGGTGATTACCCCTCCCTCGGACTTTATCCTTGAGACGACCGTCGCGTCGTACGGAGGCACGTAGCTACTAAGGATCTTCGAGGCGCAGGTTGTCCTCAACCCCTTCGTGCATATGCAATCCTTGATCGCGATAGGGGCCCCTTCAAGAGCACCGCCACTTCCTTTGTTTTTGCCTGAGAGAGTTTCGTTGACAGTTATGTAAGCACCGTATTCAGGGTTCAGCCTTCTGATCCTCTCAATATATGCCTCGAAGAGCGCTTCTCTTTCGATCTCTCCCTTCTTTACTGAAGCCACCGCGTCGAAGAGCGTCATATCCTCAAGCTTTTGCATTTCCTGCACTCGCCTGGATCATACTATCTTGGGAGCGACAATGAACCCGTCCTTGACCTTGGGAGCAGTCGCCAGTGCCTCCTCCCTCTTCAGCCCTCCCTCCTCCACGTCCTCCCTGAATGTGTTCACGAGGTCAAGTACATGGAAGGTCGGCTCGGCAGCATTGACCTCCGGGCTGTCGAGCGCCCCTGCAAACTCGAGTATCCTGTTCAGCTGGTCCGTGAATTTCTCGACCTCCTCTGGCGTCAGTTCTATCCTTGAGAGCCAAGCCAGCCTCTCGGTCCTCTCCTTCGAAACGGTCTTTATGGACTCCATTGTCCCTCCCTCCCTTTTACGCATAATATACCATTGGATGTAATAAAAATGCTTATACGGACATTTTAAGTTCAGGTATGGAACGCTGCAAAGGCAATTCGGTTTTTTCATTAACGCCCAGCCTTTAGAGGTATTACAGAAAATGAAGAATAAGGCTAAATGGTAAAAGATAGACAATTTAGTAAATTGGGGCACTATGGCTAAAAAGATCATGGCGATAAAAGGAAAAAAAGAGGTTGCTCGGGAGCTCACTCGATCCTGATAGAGTGTTTCTTGGCTTTCTCGAGCTTGGGCATCCTTACCTCTAGGACGCCGTTGTTGAAAGATGCCTTCACCTTAGAGCTGTCGACCTGGCATGGCAGCTCTATCATCCTGTAGAAGTTCATCGTCCGCCTCTCCCTTCTCCTGAAGCCCTCCTTCTCAACGGCGACCTCCTCCTTCTGGGATGTCTTGATCTCCAGCGTGTTGTCGACCAAGTTGAGTTCGATGTTCTCCTTGGGAACGCCTGGCAGCTCCGCAGTGACTATGACCTCGTCTGCGGTCTCGTTAATGTCGACCAGCGGCTCCCTGAACCCTGACTCCCTTGCGACTGGGAGCCTCTTCTGCATCTCTTCGGTCATGCTCCCCATGAGCCTTTCCATCTCCCGCACCATCCTCCGGAAATCATCGAATATGTCGATCCCGTAGGACATCATCAACCACCTCTGGAATTAGAATATATTGCAGTAAAATATATATCTTTCTGTAGTATATGAGTAAGGCAGGTGTATCAAGATGACCGAGAGAAAATCAGTAGAGCTAGAGGTTGCAGAGGCCCGTACAAGGGATGTGGGTCGGGCCTTGGCCAGGCTTAACCGCGAGACGATGAGCAGGCTCGGCTTGAGGCCTGGCGACTTTATCGAAGTGGAGGGGAAGCGGCGGACCGTAGCCATAGCTTGGCCCGCATACGCTGAGGACGAGGATCACGAAATAATCCGGATAGACGGGATAATACGGCACAACACAGGGACCTCGATAGGCGACACGGTGAAGGTCTCGAGGGTCGAGCTAAAGCCGGCTTCAAAGATAGTGCTTGCCCCGACTGAACCGATAAGGTTCAGCTCGGACTTTGGCATTTATGTGAGGCAGATACTCGAGGATAAGCCTTTGAGCAAAGGAGACACGGTGATGGTGCCGATCCTTGGCGAGGCACTGAGGCTCGTAGTCGCCTCGATCCAGCCAGAACAATCCGGTTACGTAACAGAAGAGTCGGAGGTTATCGTGAAGGAGGAGCCGGTGAAGGAGATCGACACCTCTAGGCCGAAGGTATCCTACGAGGACATCGGGGGGCTCGAGGACGCAAAGGAAAAGATAAGGGAGATGATAGAGCTCCCGATGCGCCATCCTGAGCTCTTCAAGCACCTTGGCATAGAGCCGCCCAAGGGAGTGCTTATGTACGGACCGCCGGGATGCGGCAAGACGCTCTTGGCGAAGGCGGTGGCCAACGAGTCAGGTGCCAACTTCGTCACGATCAACGGCCCTGAGATCATGAGCAAATTCTACGGCGAGTCCGAGGGGAAGCTCAGGGAGATATTCGAGGAGGCCGAAAAGAACGCCCCTAGCATCATATTCATAGACGAGATCGACTCGATCGCACCCAAGAGGGAAGAGGTTTCGGGCGAGGTTGAGCGGCGCGTCGTCGCCCAACTGTTAGCGCTCATGGACGGGCTCAAGAGCAGGGGTCAGGTCGTTGTGATAGCCGCGACCAACCGTCCTGACGCGATAGACCCCGCCCTGAGGAGACCGGGCAGGTTCGACCGCGAGCTCGCCATCTCGATGCCTGACAAGAAGGGGAGGCAGGAGATCCTCCAAGTCCACGTGAGGGGGATGCCTCTAAGCGAGGACGTGAAGATAGATGAGATTGCTGGAATGACGCACGGCTACAGCGGGGCGGACCTAGCCGCGCTCACTAGGGAGGCCGCGATGCGGGCGCTGAGGAGGTTCCTGCCTAAGCTGGATCTCCAGAAGCAGACGATACCCGCCTCGATCCTGAATTCACTTAAGGTCTCCAAAGCCGACTTCCTTGAGGCGATGAAAGACATAACCCCCTCAGCCCTAAGAGAGGTCTACGTTGAGGTTCCGGAGATCCACTGGGAGGACGTTGGCGGTCTCGCAGACGTGAAGAGGCAGCTTCAGGAGATGGTCGAGTGGCCCCTGAAGCACCCCGAGCTCTTCGAGCAGATGGGCATCGAGCCGCCGAGGGGCATACTGCTTTACGGACCGCCGGGCACGGGTAAGACGCTATTGGCCAAAGCTGCAGCAACCGAGAGTCAGGCAAACTTCATCAGCGTCAAGGGACCCGAGGTTCTCAGCAAGTGGGTAGGAGAGTCCGAGAAGGCGATCAGGGAGATATTCAAGAAGGCAAGGCAGGCAGCACCGTGCATAGTCTTCTTCGACGAGCTGGACTCCATAGCCCCAAGGAGGGGCGGTC
This sequence comes from Thermoproteota archaeon, assembly GCA_030055545.1. GTDB lineage: Archaea > Thermoproteota > Methanomethylicia > Methanomethylicales > Methanomethylicaceae > Methanosuratincola. Next base: position 11,689 of record JASFYK010000019.1, read on the forward strand.
ACACCGACTCGGGTGTCACCGAAAGGATGGTCAACCAGATCCTCTCGGAGATGGACGGCCTGGTGTCCCTCAAGAATGTCGTGGTCATCGGCGCGACTAACAGGCCGGAGCTAATCGACCCGGCACTCCTCAGGCCAGGTCGTTTCGACAAGTCTGTCTACATACCGATACCTGACAGGGCTGCCAGGGAAGAGATCTTCAAGGTCCACACAAAGAAGATGCCTCTGGACGAGGGGGTCGACCTGAAGATGCTGGCTGAGAGGACCGAAGGCTACACCGGTGCAGACATTGCTGCCGTATGCCGCGAGGCCGCGCTGAGCGCGCTCAGGGAGGACATGAAGCCGAAGAAGATCCAGATGAAGCACTTCGACTCCGCCCTCAAAGCCATACATCCAAGCGTGTCGAAGGAGGATCTGCTCAGGTACGACGACTCGAAAAAGATGCTGGGGAAGATGTTTGTCTAAGGCGGACATCCCCCTCCTTTCTTTTTTCCCCTTCCATACTTACTTTGTAACCGCTCCCGTCTCGACTGGCGTCTGAAAATTAATGGTCTCTCATCCGCTTTGAGTAGATCCTGTTGAGGCTCTCCATTATCGCACTCACCGATGCCATTACGATGTCGCCCCCTACCGCAAGCCCCATCGCAGTCCTTCCGTCCTTGTCCTCCGTAATTACCTCGACCGTGCAGAGCGAGTCCGTCCCTCCAGAGATTGCCTCGAGCTTGTAGTTCAGGAGCCTGATCTCCTCACCGAGCGCTGACTGGATGGCCTTGGCAAGCGCATCGACTGGGCCGGTCCCTATGCCAGCGGCGACGCGCTTCTGGTTGTTTTGTGTGAGCTGAACCGATGCCGTCGGCGTTATCTTGTTCCCCGTGACGACGAGTATCTCGTCGAGCCTTACGATCCTCTCGGTGTCTGGGACGCTCCCGAGGACTTCGTTAACAACCGCGTTTACGTCCTCCTCGATTATCTTCTTCTTGTGGATTGCGAGCGTCCTGACCTTCTCTACGACCGCTGCAATCTGCTCATCGGTGAGGTTGTACTTTTCCCTGACGAAGTTGGCCACGCCGTGCTTGCCCGTGTGCTTACCCATGACTATACGTCTCTTCTGGCCCACCATCTCTGGTGTGAGCGGCTCGTAGCTCTCTGCCTTCGCGAGCACCCCGTGGACGTGGATCCCTGCCTCGTGTGCGAAGGCGTTGTTTCCTACTATGGGGAAATTCGGCGGCAGGGAGATCATGCTCGCCCTCTCAACGAGCTTCGACACTTCTTTCAGGAGGTTGAGCCTTATGCCAGTCTTGACCCCGTACATTGCATGGAGGGCGGTGACCGTCTGCTCGAGGCTCGCATTCCCGGCCCTCTCCCCAAGCCCGTTGACAGTAACATGCACCTGGGAGGCTCCTGCCTTGACCCCTGCGAGGGTGTTGGCTACTGCCAGGCCGAAGTCGTTGTGGCAGTGCATCGATACTGGCTTCTTAAGCACCCCCTTGAGCCTGCTTATGAGGTCAAACATCGCCTCTGGCTCCATCACGCCGACCGTGTCAGGGACGTTGTGAAAGTCAGCCCCGTGCTCCTCGACCGATGTATAGAACCGCAAGAGCCTCTCGACAGGGGTCCTAGTAGCATCCTCGCATGAGAATTCGCACTCGAGCCCATGGGCCTTGACGTAGTCCGTTGCGGCAAGCGCCTGCTCAAGCGCTTTGTTCTCATCCATCCTAAGCTTGTACTTGAGGTGGACGTCAGAAGTAGCGATGAAGATATGGACACGGTCCACCTCACTGCTGATGCAGGCGTCAACGTCCTTTGTCACGCATCTTGCAAGGCCGCATATTTTGGCCTTCAACCCCTCCTTCTTGATCGTCCTTACGGTGTTGCACTCCTCCTCTGAGTTGACCGGAAAACCTGCCTCGATCACGTCCACCCCGAGCTCGTCCAGCTTCCTCGCGATCTCTATCTTTTCCTCGAGGGTGAAGCAGACCCCCGGCGTCTGTTCGCCGTCCCTGAGCGTGGTGTCAAGGACATGAACCCTCTCCGGGAGATTTGATCTTGCCCTAACAGGCTCGATGAAGTTGCTGACGAAGACCCCTTCCATACTCCACACCATAGAAGAGATAAGATCCGCTCCCTCTTATTTAACACGGTCGGCGGAAAGCTATTCTAAAATCAATCGAAGAGTCCGTTCACATCGGTGAGGAGTCCCAGCATAACTATTTCACAATCCATTCAAATCCCGTGATGCCTTCGGCTCTTGGGCAAAGAAAGATTTAAGATCATAGGTGGCATATGTATGTTGTAGATGGTGAAAAAATGACCAAGAGTCTTAAGGAGAAATTCGACAAGAAGATGGGCTTCACACCTGCGATAATGCACATCGCTGCCGAGATAGACCCGAAAATGGCAGAGTTCTACAATTTCTGCGACTCGGCGGTACAGGAGGACGGGGCCCTCCCATCCAAGTTCAAGATGCTGCTCATCATGGCGATGGGCGCTCAGCGCCACTGCAAGGAGTGCGTCGTCTCAGCCATGAGGGGAGCGCACAACAAGGGGGCTACCGATGCTGAGATCATCGAGGCTATCCGCGTAGTAGCCGTCGCCGGAGGAGCACCCGCGATAACTGCTTGCAAGGACGCCCTCCAGATGCTCAAGGACAAGTCCTTCGAGAAGATGGGCTGCGGAACGAAGTAATCTTTATTCTACTTTACTTTTCTTTTGCTTTCTCGAACGGTCTACTCGTAAAGCACGCCCAGATCCTTAAGCTTCTGGTATATCTTGTCCGCCGCCACCCTGACCTCGTCTTCCTGCTTCGCCCCTGTGCACACCATCTTCCCCGACGAGAAGATCAGTAGAACGACCTTCGGGGAGTCCATTCGGTAGATCAGCCCCGGGAACTGCTCGGGTTCGTACATCACGTTCTCGAGCAGGAATGCCGCCTTCTCCAGGTTCACCTCCGCATTAAGGTTGGCCGAGGCAACGATGTTCTGAATCATTATCTCGGGCGTGCCTATTATCACGATGTTCCTGTCCTTCAGATTCTTTATTATCTTCTTGACGGCATTGTGCACTTCCTT
>JASFYK010000001.1 GCA_030055545.1 Thermoproteota archaeon
ACTGAGGGGATACGCCCTTGAGGAAGAGTGCTGTCCTTGAGGCGGTCGAGGGGCTCGTCGGGGGCGAGGATCTGCGCAAGGCCCTCAAGGGAGTAGACATCATAGGCAGGATTGCAGTGATCAAGATACCAAGGGAGTGGCAGGGGATCAGGCACCAGGTTGGGGAGAGGATCCTCGCCAAGCTCGGAGTAGACTCAGTATATATGCAGACCGCGCCAGCCAGGCATGGCGACAGGGTGAGAGGGGTGGAGTGGTTGGCGGGAAAGAGGTCTACAGTGACGGTTTATTCAGAGCACGGTTGCAAATTTTTTGTGGATATTGAGAAAGTATACTTCTCACCTAGGCTCTCGAATGAGAGGAGGAGGATTGCAGACCTCGTGGCGCATGGAGAGACCGTCGTAAACATGTTCGCGGGGGTAGGCACTTTCTCGATAATCATAGCAAAATCCAAGGGTGCAAAGGTCTTCTCGATTGACAATAACCCGAATGCATTCGAACTGATGATTGAGAACGTGGCACAGAACAGGCTGAACGGTAAGGTCATACCTATACTTGCAGACGCCAGAGAGACTGTTGCAGAGCTGGAGGGCAGTGCGGAGAGGATACTGATGCCCTTGCCGGAGCTTGCTGAAGCCTACCTTGGGGATGCGGTAAGAATGCTCAGGGGCGAGGGGTGGATCCATGTCTACGCCCATGAGAAGGGCGGCAACGAGTTTGACGTCGTGGAAAGGGCAAAGGCCAGGATGCTCAAGTCAGCGGGGCAGTTCGCTGAGGTCATCAAATGTGAAGGGAAGGCCGTTAGGAGCATAGGCAGGAAGAGCTACCAAGTGGTGCTCGATATGCAGGTGAAACCTCATTGAGCTGTAGATATGACTTTTTTGGTGGTAAGCTGAGGGAACTTGAGCGGTGGTTCTCCGACAAGAATGGCGCAGTGGTCGCTTTTTCAGGCGGGGTGGACAGCACCTTGGTTGCAGCTGTAGCTGCTAAGACTCTTGGCGACAGGGCGATCGCAGTTACGGTGAATACCGAGTTCACGGGTGAGGGGGACATTGAGAGGGCTAAGAGAAGCGCCAAAGAGGCGGGCGTAAGGCACGAGATAATCGAGCTCAAGCTGCCTGAGCAAGTCTTGACGAACCCGCAGGAAAGATGCTACCTGTGCAAGGTCGCGATGATGAAAGGGCTGAGATATGAGGCGGAAAGTCTTGGGATTGGGCTGGTCATCGACGGTACGAATTCCGACGACGTCAAGGCAGGTCGTCCGGGGATTAGGGCTCTCAGAGAGATGGGGATAAGGAGCCCGCTCGCCGAAGTTGGGTTGAGCAAAAAGGATGTTTACGAAATCTCGGTCATGATTGGATTGAGCGTAGAAAAAGGCTCCAACTCATGCCTTGCGACTAGGTTTCCCTTCGGGCACCGGTTTAAGAGAGAAGAAGGCAGGATGGTAGAGAAGGGCGAGCAGTTCCTCAGGAGCAGGGGCTTCAGAACGGTAAGGGTCAGGGTCACCGACCTATCAGCCAAGATCGAGGTCGATCCTGCGGAGATCGATAAGGTGCTAGATCGAGAACTCAGGAAGGAGATCGTGGAGGAGTTCAAGATAATAGGATTCAGGAGCGTCAGCCTTGACCTGGAAGGCTACAGACAGGGGAGCATGGACTACTTCGAAAACAGCAGCGTCTGACGCAAAGGTGCTGAAAGGAACACGATAAGCATGGGGATGGGGAATCAAATACAGGCTAATATTGATCGATATCAAGACTGGTCTCTTTCCAGCCGAACCTTAGCCTTTTCCTCCCTGAATGGATTCCCTTCTGCAGGATGTACCCGACTATGAGAGGCAGGCCGATTGTGGACTCCGTGTATACTGTAGCGCGCGTTGCCTTGGCAGAAACTTTTCCCCAAGACTTCGCCTCATCGAGCGTACTTCCAGTGAGGCCTCCCCAGTGGGGGGCATCGGCTGTGATCTGGAAGGCATAGGAGTGGCCGCGCGTGTAATCGAGCATCACCGCGGCGTCGTTGATGTAGTTCTTCGGGACGCCTCCCCCAACGTAGATGGAGCCAGTCTTCTTTGACTTCAGCACGATCTGGGCGATCTCAAAGTTGTCCCGCATTACGTCTATAACGAATGTCGGGACACCGTTTTCCTTAGCCCACCTGTAGTAGCCAGCCAATCCGATGCCTATCGAGCTGTCCGCTATTGCAGGGCAGAAGACGGGGAGGCCGTACTTGTAGGCATTGTAAAGTATAGAGTCCTCATCCTTTATGGTTGATCCCAAGGCCTGGAGGAATTCCCTTGTTGAGTAGCGCCTTGGCTCGAGCGTGGTGCAGAACTCGGATATAGCATCATCGCACTTAACGAAACCTATCTCATCGACATAGGCATCATATATCCGGTCGATGTACAGGTCATGCAGCACAGAGTCGTCAGCGTTCGGGGTACCCTTGTAGTGCCTGTAGCCCATTGCGGTATAGTAGTCCTGGTAGAGGATGGCGCCAGTGGAGACAATCACATCGACAATGCCCTTCTTTATCATTGTACTGAGGACTTTGCGGAGACCCCCTGCTATGAGTGCTCCAGACAGCCCGATCATGACGGTCGGACGGTCCGGATCCGTCAGCATATTCTCGTAGACCATGGCGCATTCGGCAATGCTCCTAGACTGGATCCCGCAATCCTTCCAAGACTCGACGAGATCCTTTATCGTGACTGCCTTATCCAAATCCACGGGCTCGATGGGCTGGCTGAGGAGTGCTTTCCTTTCGGCAACAACCTCAGGAGTCAGGCGGATCTCTTCCTGTTTCTTGCTAAAGAACTTGAAATTTGTCTCCAACCAAGGCACCTTCGATAAAAACGAAGAAGGCTTGGATTTAAATCTATGTATTGGGTCGCATGAGGTTGATTAGAGTGGCATTAAAAAGAAAGTAAGAAAAAGACTCACTCAGGCACTTCCACAATTATGTCGTCTCCCTCAACACGCACAGGGTAGGTCTTCAAGGGCGGAATCTTATCCAAGGAGTACCCATCAGGGAGCTTCACAACCTCTCCAGTTGTCACATTGAAGGCGGCCCAGTGCATGTCGCACCAGATCGTATTTCCCTGGAGGCGCCCAGTGAAGAGTGGGTTGTTCAGGTGGCTGCAAACAGACTGCGTAGCGTAAAACTTGCCATCAACATTCGATACTAGCACTCTGGTCTTGGAGGCCCTTATGCTCTTTTTTGTTCCAGGAGGGATTTCAGAGACCTTGGCGACCTTTACTTCTGGCAAAAATTTCACCTACAAATTATCTTTAGCAGGTCCTAATATTATTTACGTGAAGGATAAAAATAATTTAAGGAATCCTCACCTTATGATCCTAATGCTGTCAAAAAACAATTGATTTACTTCGGATAAGAATGGCTAACCCTTAATTACCAGTAAAATCTAATCTGGAAAGGAGGTTTTGGCTGTGAGAACCGTGGAGGTATCTGCACCTGCCACAATAGCAAATCTTGGGCCTGGTTACGATCTCATAGGGATGGCCTTGGACACTCCGAGGGATTTTCTTCGAGTCAGCCTAGTAAAGTCTGGCACTGACGAGATAGAGGTCGAAGGGATAGGTGGTGAAACGATATCAGCAGGACCTGATCAGAACTCCTCCATGGTGGCGGCAAGGGCGGTCTTGAGGAGGGCAGGCGTGACTGGTTATGGCCTCAGGATGCTCCTCAAGAAGGGAGTCCCCCCAAGAATGGGAATGGGCAGCTCAGGAGCCTCGTCAGCTGCTGGCGCTTTCGCCGCAAATATCCTTCTTGATAATCCCCTGGGCGAGACCGAGGTCCTCGAATGCGCAATGGAGGGAGAGAGGGCTGCCTGCGGTTCGGCGCACGCGGACAATGTAGCACCGTCCCTTCTAGGCGGGATCACCGCGATCCTTTGTTACGATCCCATCAGGGTAATGAAACTCCGCCCGCTGGGGGGAGTAGAAGTGGTGGAGACGACACCGGAATTGGAGATCGCTCAGGAGAAGACGAAACTCGCGAGGGAAGTCCTTCCACCATCGGTGACGCTGGCAACGGTTGTCTCACAGATGAGTTCCTTCGCCCTCCTTCTGTTGGGGATTATGAAGAATGATCCGAAAATTGCAGGGGAGGGGATCTCAGGCGATCAAATAGTTGAGCCCGCGAGGGCAAAACTCATCCCTGGCTTCTTTGAGGTTAAGAAGGCGGCTTTGAAGGCGGGAGCATACGGCTGCAGCATAAGCGGCGCAGGCCCCTCAGTCTTCGCGATTGTTCCGCAGGGCAGGGGGATAAAGGTTGGGGAAAGGATGGTAGACCAATTCAGCGCAGCTGGTGTAAAATCAAAATTTTCGCTCCACAGGATAAGCGAAGAGGGTGCAAAGGTTGTCTGACGTCATACTCAGGTGCATAGAATGCAATGCGAACTTTGGTCCCGAGGAGATAATATACAGTTGCAGGGAATGCGGGGGGCTGCTCGAGGTGTGCATGCATCCCCCGAAGGTGACTTTTGATGACTTATCTAAAAGGGCATTCGGGGTATGGCGCTACAGGGAGTTCATTCCCATAGAGGAAGGGGCTGAAATAGTAACGCTGGACGAGGGGGGAACGCCCCTCTACAGGTGCGACAGGCTCGCGAAATGGGCGGGCGTCAGGAGCCTTTTCATAAAATATGAGGGGAGAAACCCCACCGGTAGCTTCAAGGACAGGGGAATGACCGTTGGCGTCACCAAGGCAAAGAGCTTAGGATCAAAGGCCGTGGCATGCGCGTCGACGGGCAATACTTCAGCTTCGCTGGCAGCGTATGCCGCCAGATCCGGGCTCACCTGCTATGTGATACTGCCCTCCGGCAAGGTGGCGATGGGCAAGCTCGCACAGGCGCTCATGCATGGTGCGAAGGTGATCTCAGTCAAAGGGAACTTCGATCAGGCACTCAAGCTGGTTATGGACATATCGAGGAGCATGGGAATATACCTCCTCAACAGCATAAACCCATGGAGGCTAGAGGGGCAGAAGACCCTCGCATTCGAGCTCGTAGACCAGCTTGGTCAAGTCCCTGAGTTTGTTGCGGTTCCCATGGGTAACTGCGGGAACATCTCGGCGATATGGAAAGGTTTCGTCGAGCTTGAAGGTGCGGGGCTGATCAAGGAGAAACCGAGGATGTTCGGCGTGCAGGCCGCTGGGGCGGCCCCGGTTGTGGAGATGCTCAAGAAGAACCTCAATAGGCTCAGCCCGGTGAAGTTACCTGAAACAGTTGCCACTGCGATAAGGATAGGAAATCCGGTTAACTGGCCGAAGGCCGTGAATGCCATCAAGAGCTCAAATGGGCTCTACGACTCGGTAACAGATGATGAGATCATTGAGACTCAGAAGATGATAGCCTGCCTCGAGGGCATAGGGGTCGAGCCCGCGAGCGCCGCTTCCGTTGCAGGAGTCAGGAAGGCAGTGCTGTCCGGGTCGATGCCTAGGGACGCTGAGGTCGTGTGCGTGTGCACAGGGCACCTGCTCAAGGATCCTGAGGAGGTCATCAGCGTCTGCGGCAAGCCTATCGAGATACCGCCAGACCTGAAGGCAGTATCAGAGATGATCAGACCAGAGCAGGCACCGCCCCTCCCAGTCCAAGGAATGCACTAGATGGTTCGATTTTCAGGTTTCCTTGCCTCGGTCATTTCGAAGGGCTTCAGGATCCTGAGCAGGATGTCGGTCCGGGTGATTATTCCGACCGGCCTCTCCTCTGCGTCGACGACGACGAGCCTACCGATGCTAGACCGCTGCATTTTCTCCATTGCTTGGAGAATGTCCTCCTCCAAACCTATAAGCACGGGTTTACGGGTGGCTGCCTCGCGAACTGTCAGGTGCATCTTACCCTCGGTTACACATCTCGAGATATCGGAACTAGTGATCATCCCAACCAGTTTGCCACCCTCAACTATGGGGGCCGCCCTTATCATCTCTTTGTAGAGCGTCTCTGCGGCTGTCCTTAGGGGAGCACCTGCGGGGACGGACACTATCCTCTTCGACATCACCTCGCTGACGGTGACACGCGGGATGCTGATCAGGGTTATCACGTCCAGAAGGATCTCCCCATGGAGGTCGTCCCTGCCTGCGATCTTCCCCTCAATCACCATTCTTCCGGATGGCGTAGGACCGATCACGATCTCCTCGCCTATATTGAACCTTGAGAGATTTCCAATAACCTTCAGTATGGCTTGGCAGAAGTCGGGACTGAAGACGCTCTTGAAGAGGATGTCAGTCACCGTGACCTCGGTTTTCTCCCCTTTCTTTGTGTAGATCGGAACAGAGAGTGATCTTGGTCCCCTGGGGACGTTGAAGCTCTCGTATGCCTTGCTTGTAGGCAGATATCCCCCCTTTGGCCCCGGAATGGCCTCGACCAGTCCTATGGCCCTCAGGACTGGCATGATGTTCCTGACGGTGCCTTCGTCCCTGCCTGTCCTCGCTGCGATCTCCTTGCTCTTAACAAGTGACCGCTTCTTGTCATAAAGCTCGAGAAGTGCGACTACGATTTCTTTTTGCGGAGCAGAAAGAGACATCAGTACTCCTCTATTGAATATTATATATAATTATAATTATAATTTTCGTTCAATATGAACCGGGGATCCAGTTGGGGCTCCATTATTATAAATAATTATAATCATCAAACCTTATAAAATTGGGAAAGGTTGGTTATGGAGGTGACATTGGGTGAGCATTGACTCGATGTTCTCTTCGACCGCTAAGAAGTTCCACGATAAGGTCGCACTGAAATGGAAAGGCAAGGATTATACCTTTGGGGAGCTGGACTCGCTCTCCACCAGGTTCGCCAAGGCACTTTCTGCCTTGGGTGTTGGGAAGGGGGACAGGGTATGCATATTCATGCAGAATTCCCCGGAGTTCGCGATCGCCCACTTTGGGATACTAAAATGCGGCGGGGTCACGGTCCCTCTTAACGTAATGTACAGGACGCATGAGCTCAGGCACATGATAAATGACTCCGGAGCGGCCGCAGTTGTGACCTCGGGGGCAAACCTGCAGTTCGTGCAGGAGGTGATGAAGGATCTGAAGTCGGTAAGAGCGGTCATCGTTGCATCCGAGATGGTCCCTGAAGGCGTCAGGTCTTTTTACAGGATGGTGGAGGACTTTGACGACACCCCGCTCCCCAGCGTGAACGGGCAGGAAGACCTTGCGGTGATCTGCTACACTTCCGGGACGACCGGGCTGTCTAAGGGGGCAATGCTCACTCATAGGAATTTCCTGTCAAACATAGGCACGCTTGCAGAGATCTGGGAGCTCAACGAAAATGACAAGGTGCTGATGGCTCTTCCAATGTTCCACATACACGGGCTAGGGATAGTCGTACACGGGATGGCATACTGCGGCTACACCGTTGTCCTACACGAGAGGTTCGACGCAGCCAAGGTGCTGGAAGAGATCAGGCGGGAGAGGTGTACGGTCTTCATGGGAGTCCCGACGATGTACATCAAGCTCCTTGAGGAAAAAAGCACATCTCATGATGTTTCCTCGGTCAGGCTGTGGACGGTTGGTTCTGCACCGATGCCGGTTGAGGCTTTCAACAAGTTCAGGGAGAAGTTTGGTGTCGAGATACTCGAGCGATATGGCATGACCGAGACTGCTCCTGTAATAACCTCAAACCCCTACAGGGGGCGCAGGAAGCCCGGGTCAGTCGGGCCCCCCATTCCAGGCGTGGAGATTGCGATACTAGACGACGACGGGAAGGCACTGCCGCCTGGCGAAGTCGGGGAGATCGCGGTCAGGGGTCCTAATGTGATGAGGGGATACTGGAACCGCCCAGTGGAAACCGAGGAGGTCTTCTCTGGGGGGTGGTTCCACACAGGGGATCTCGGCAAATTAGATGGGGACGGTTACCTGACGATCGTGGGCAGGAAGAAGGAGATGATAATCTCTGGAGGTTTTAAGATCTTCCCGAGGGAGGTCGAGGAGGTCATACACCAGCACCCGAAAGTAAAGGAGGTTGCTGTCGTTGGTATACCCGACCCAGTGAGAGGCGAGAATGTCAAGGCATTCGTAGTGATCAAGGAAGGGGAAAACGCATCCGTCGAGGAGATCGAGGAGCACTGCAGGAAGAACTTGGCAGCATTCAAGGTCCCGAGGATCTTCGAATTCGTTGAGGCGATACCTAGGACTGCTAGCGGCAAAGCATTAAACAGGATGCTTGCGAAGGTCAAGGTCAAAGACCTGATGGAGAAGTCTGTGAAGAGCATCGACAGGAGAACTTCAGCCTACGAGGCAGGGAAGTACATGAAAGAGGCTAACGTGGGCAGCCTGATCGTAACCGACGGGGAGATGCCGATCGGGATCGTAACCCTGCGCGATATACTCTACAAGGTAATCTCTATAGGCAGCCTTGGCAAGGACGTCTCACTCAGCAGCATAATGTCCACCCCGCTGGTCACGGTTGATGCAGAGGAGGACATTGCGAAGGCAGCGGCGATAATGCGTCAGTGGGGCGTCTGGAGGCTGCCTGTGAAAGACGGCAACGGGCAGATCGTAGGGGTCCTGAGCGGGACGGACATATTCAGGGCATTTGCGGGAAGGAAGATGGACGTGCCTACGAGCTTTTAGGATCTAGGTGAGGTCGCCGCATGAGCAGAACAGCTCGCCGATCGCCTTGTACAGATCTTCCATCCCCTCCCCGGTCTTAGAAGAAACCGGGATCAGCCTCCTTTTCTTCTCGAGCTCTCCCACGATGGAAGCCAAGCTCGAGGCAAGCTCACCGGAGAGACCCTCCACCTGCGCAATAGACACCCCTTCAAAAGAAGGCCATGACGGGACGGATCTATTGAGGTCTGATTTAGTTATGACTTCGAGCGTCGGTATCCCCAGCCTGAGCTCGATTATGAGTGCCAGCAGCTTTATCACGGGGACGTCAAGCCTAGTTGATGCCAAGTAAGGGTCGATTGTGAAAATGCACACGGATCTCCCTGTGATCTTTGAGACCAACGAGGGACCGAAGCTCCTGAATAGGAATATCTCCATCTGCCCCGGCGTGTCCAATATCCTGAAGTCGGCACTGCACGATCCTATTCTTTCGGATATCGCCTCCAGTTTAGCCTCAACAACCTCTGCAGCCCTAATGAGTGCACCATTCGGACCAAGCTGCTCCCTCCGCATCAGCTCTGCTACAGTCACATATTCCCTGATGTCAAAGTCGACTGGATAACACACCAACTCTGCACCTGGATCCAAGTTGATCCTTGAAACAGTGTACCCTTGTGACTGCATCCAGCTACCCAAGGATTGCACCAAGGTGCTCTTTCCAGAGCCCGCTGGACCGACGATGTAGAGGTTAATCAGCTCCGACACCTTTCCTTCAATTGAACGCTTGCGCGTATATTATTGAAGGGGATGCAATATATACTTCATCAGAACAGAGATCCTGTTGGAGTTGCCAAACATGGTCAAGGTTTCATTCAGGTACAAGCCAGAACTCGTGCAGTGGATCAAGAGCTCAGGCTCAGGGAGCACATGGAACAGGGAAGAGAAGGTTTGGGAGGTCCCTCCGGAGATCTTGGACGAGCTGGGAGCCAAGGCAAAGGAGCTCGGTGTGGAGATCAAGGTGCAGCAAGAGCAAGCTGCGCCAAAAAGCATCGCTCCCCAGCCCGAGGCACAAGCAAGGCAACAGGCAGGCAAGATGGGGTACATCGAGTATGAGTCGAGGTTCGAACCGGGGAAGACCGGGTCAGGAATTGGGATGAAGGCAGAGCCGGGAACGCCAACCCAACGCAGCAGCCCCATCAGGGAGGGGGAGATAAGGCTGAGGCGCTCCAAGGACGGGAGGTTTGTTCTGATCAACATTAACCTCATCGCGTTTGCATCAGACGTTGAGGACCTCATAAAAGGCACGAAGACGAGCGTCAAGTTCAGGGTGCTCCCGCCGCCTACATTCAGGCAAACAGGTTCGGATTAGTTCCATTATTTTGCTTAGTGATCCATACATCATTTTAGTTTTTTCCATTTTATAAAAAAAAGATGATGATAGTTAGGCTTGTTTTTGACCCAAGACCAAGACCCTGCTGACTAGGTAGGAAACTATCAAAGAAGAGGCGACTCCTGGGAAGAACGGGTAGATGGGTGTTATAGGAGGAGCAAGGAAGAAGTACCAGAGTTGCGCAGAAGCGAAACCGGCAACCATTCCAGCCAACGCACCGTATTTGTTCGCCCCTTTGTAGAATAGCGCCATGACCAGCGGACCCATGAACGAGCTCGCGAGAACCTGCCATGTGTAAGCGGTGAGCTGGTAAATTAGTCCAGGCGGGTAGATTGCGATGATGCAGCACCCCAGACTGAGGATAAGCGAAATGATCTTTGTCATCCTTAGCTGGGTCTTGTCAGATATGTTCTTCGAGGCAGGTCTGACCAAGTCCCTAGTGAGCGTCCCTGCGGTCATGTGGATCAGCGCATCGATCGTAGAGGTCGCCGCACACATTATCCCTGCCAAGAAAAGCACGGAGAGCCAAGCAGGGAATGCACTCTTCACAAAAAGGGGCACAATCAGATCGTCCTTAAGTGTCATCACATCGATTCCGAATGAGGCGAGGATGGGCCTGGAGAGGGCACCGTACGAGTAGGCGGCGAGGGGGAAAAGCAGTGATCCGAATGTTGCTATCAGAAGGGCACGCTTAATGTTCATCCTGCTGGATATTGTCGCGTACCTGAGCACCATCTGCGGCTGGACGAGCATTCCGAAACCCATAACGGCAGTGAGTCCAATAATGACGCTCCATGTGGTAGTGCCAAAAGCAGGGAAAGTGACGCTTCGAATGTCTATCGCCGCCATCGCCTCATGTGCCTGAACGAATCCACCAAGCAGCATGTATGAGAAGATCCACACAGCCACAACAGCTATGGTCATCACAATGCCTTGGATAAATTCAGCAAGGGTGGCTGAGAAGAGCCCTCCGCTGAAAACGTAGACTGCTATGATCGCGCCAGCCACCAGCACACCCACCCAGAAGGGAGTGCCAACAATCGTCGAGATGGCAGAGCCCATAGCTATGAATGCAGACACGGTATAGGGAATTATGAAAATTGCAATGATGAGTGCTGAGGTGTAACCAAGTATCTTGCTACCGTATCTGAGCGAAAGGAACTCTGAGAATGTCATAGCATTGAGCTCTTTGAATGCCTTGGAAAGCCGCGGGGCGAGCACTGCGAAGGCGATCACCGCTGAGACGGCGTGCCACATGCCTATCACGGTCGCGCTCATGCCCCACTTGCTAGCCGAACCTGCGAATCCTATCATCAGGACGGCGCTGAAGTAGGTGGCGAAGAAGGCAACGCCCATGACTATGCCGCCTATCTTGAAGCCTCCAACATACCAGTCACTTATACTGCGAACCTTTTTCTTGCCAAGCCAGCCAACAACAGCCAAGATAGCCATGTAGAATGCAATCACCACGATGTATAGAGCGCTGTCCATAAGGTCACTCATCGCCATCCCCCCTTGATCTCGCCCATATCACGAACGCCAGCGCAAGCCCGAGGAAGCCAGGAACCCATCCGCCAAGAATTATCCACCAGTCTATCCCTATCGGGCTAAGGTTGGAAGTCTGTGCAATCGATCCCAAAATCTCGAGCATTTCAGAGCCTCCTTAGATCGACTACCCTCTTCGCCTTGCCTTCGCTCCTAGGTATGGACCCGGGCGGGCAGATCTCTACGTTCGAACGCAGAAGGGTTGCGTCCTTTATCTCCTCGAAGATCGATGTCCTCAACCTTTCCACTGCAGCCTGGTTCGAAATGACGGAGCTGTTTACCTCCAATTTTACAGTTATGTCATCGACACCGCTCAGCAAGATCTGGAAGTTCCCGTTGGACTCCGGGTGGGAGGCTATTATCTTTTCAACTGTAGACGGGTAAACACCTATGCCCCTGATCTTCACCATGTCGTCTATCCTTCCCCGCATCCACTCTATTCTACGGTGTGTCCTCCCGCATTCGCACTTTCCGTCTATTATGCGAGTGAGGTCGCCCGTCCTGTACCTGAGGATTGGCATGGCTTCCCTGTCCAGCGGGGTGATCACGAGCTCACCCTCTTCCTCTTCCTCAAGCGGCTCACCCGTGTTGGGGTCCACCACCTCGATAAGGAACCGGTCCTCCCAGACGTGGAGTCCAGACTTAAACGGGCATTCGATTGCTACGCCCGGTCCGCCGACCTCGGCGAGCCCGTAGTTGTTAAAGGCCCCAATGCCGAGCGCTCCCTCGATCTTGGTCCGCATCTCCTTTGTCCAAGGCTCTGCGCCAAGGATGCCGATGCGGATCTTCAGGGAATCCCTGAAACCGTTGGACGCCTCAAGCATCTCGATCATCCTCAGGGCGAATGAAGGTATCGCATGGAATACGGTGACCCCGAAGTCAGCCATTACCTCAAGCTGCTTTTCAGGGTTTGCCGAACCCAGCGGGACCACTGTCAGCCCTAGCTTCTCGGCCCCTTGGATGAGCCCGAGACCCCCGGTGAAGAAGCCTTGTGATGTGGTGTTCTGGAACACATCCCCTCGCCGAGCTCCAGCACATGCAAGTCCCCTTGCCATCAGCTCTGACCAAATTTCAAGGTCCTTCTTTGTATAGAACGTCGTTACAGGCTTGTTCGTGCTGCCGGAAGACGTGTGTATCCTGACGACGCGTTGGAGCGGCACAGCAAGGGCCCCGTAGGGGAAAGCATTCACCAGATCCTTCTTTATGGTAAAGGGTAGCTTTGCCGCGTCGCTGAGCTCTGAGACCTCAATGCGCTTTTCCCTAAGCCTTTCCCTAAGGAATGGTATCTTTTCGGCCCTTTTCACAGCGGCCTTAAGTTTCTTTTTCTGCAGTCTCTCAATCTCTTCCCTTTCCATCCTCTCGATCTCTGGCTGGAAAAAACCATCAGAGGATGTAAAGGCTATCCCTTCTTCCCACTTTCATCTGCAAACTACCTCCGAAATCACAGTATGCCTGGCAGATAGGGGGTGCGCTAGCAGAACCTCAATAAACGCAAGCCCTCCGGAAATTAAGCACCCTTTCCTCCTCCAGACGTAGAGAAAAATTCGTGAAAGTTCTATTTAAATATTGTCAACAATCGCCTAAAGCCTTCGTAGCAAGAATTACAAAAAATTAAAAGGCTGGATTAGGGCGCGAATTGCTCCTTTCGAGCTCTGAGAGGCGCCTCAGTGCACCCTGCCGATCGCGTTCACCTATCCTTGCAGCCTCAATTGCGAGCCGCAGTATTTCGATCGCTTCATCCATCTCCTTGCGCCTGACCGGGAATGGGACTCCGTCCTTGCCTCCGAATGCAAAGGAGTACTTCACAGGGTCCTTCCAGCTCGGTGCCTCGCCGTATACGAGCTCAGATATGAGAGCCAGCCCCTTTACTGTTGAGGGACCGACGCCCTCAAGACCGAGCAGTTCCTCATAGTTTTTTGGCTGGGAGTTGTAAGCAAGCTCCAGTGCCTTCCAGTTTACGTTCCAAGGCATCACAAGCATCCGCTCCCCAGTCCACTCTCCGAGCGTCTGCTGCAGCGGGTCTTTCAATGAAACAATGCTGTTCCTCAGCTTAGTAGGGGGCTCCCTTACCAGGTCTACCGATGTAACCCTGCAACCCTCCGATTCCATAGCGGTCATATTAAGAACTTCTCCCTCGTCCACTCCGACTATTGCCTTATGGGGTTCGAGAACAAAACTGCTGACGGATTCTGATGCCCAGTGGAACCGCCTTGCCGTTTTCTTCTCTGCATTAAGACCCTGCTGGACGATGATCCACTTTCCATCTTCGGTGAAGATGAAGCAGTGGTGGTAGAGCACGTAACCAGCCTGTATGGCAGCGGTGTCAACCTTGGCTCCCATCCTGCTTGCATATCTCAGACCGTCTATCTTGGCGGTGGAGAGGCCAAGCTTGTCTCCGAACAAACATATCTCATCGAGGGTCTGCCTCGAGTGCCTGCCTTTCCCGCCGCAAATCGCTATGCCAGTCTCTTCAGGATCGACCGCGGACTTTAGAACTGACGTGGTTACCGTTGTGACCCCAGAGGAGTGCCAATCAAAGCCGAGCACGCACCCAAATGACTGGAACCAGAATGGATCAGAAAGCCTCCTTAGCAGCTCATCTTTTCCGAACTCGTCTATCATAATAAGCGCAATGCTGCGTGCGAGGGATTTCATTCGCTTCACTAACCAAGGCGGGGCCCAGCCGCCGTGGAGGGGTAGTTGGGCAGTACCTGTTCTAGGCATATCAAAAACGATCTCACTGAAGTTGCTTATTTTACTATTGGAATGGCGTCGAGACTGCTATCCGATGAACAGGGCATGATTTAAAGATATCCCAATGGACTAGGAAAGACTTTCCCAACCCGAAGTAGTTAGGCATATTAAGATAACACCTACAATCACGCCTGCCACGAAAGGTTCTATTGGGGCTGGAACCAACAAAGACACTGCAGGCATTACTACGAGTAAGGTCGAGGCAAACAGGGCAAGTGCCCCACCAGTCCTAGAACGCCTCAATAGCATGTACCCTGCTATGATGAGTATGAAGCTCATGCCTATGATCCCTACACCAAACAGAGTGGCTTTGCCGGCAAATTCTTCAACAATGCGAGTCAGTACAGGCAACGCACCAAGGGATCCATTGAGATAGAGGATAACTACAGCCGCTGAGGAGGCAATGCCAACGAACCCCACAATTAAGCAGGTCATTGCCGCTAAAGTTATCTCTAATTTGCGGGGCGTTGTGTCAGAGGGGGCAGTCGACCCGGAATGGGGTTTCGCCAAGGGCTCGCCTCTTTCGTGGATTATTTTAAGATCACTTTTTTTGGCTCGGGTTGCCCATAAGGCGTTACCAATCATTTTTTCCACGCGTGATTTTATAGTACTTTTTTATTATTTAAATTTTTACGGTGAAAAAGTGATTTTATAGTACTTTTCACTAGATAATTTTACAAAGCAGCACAAAAAAGCATCATGCACAACCCATATTAAATCGGTTTCACTATTTTCAGGCATGGATGACAAGGAGAGAGCCAGATCCGAACTGAAGGGCACTACCCTTCGGGTCTACTGGATACTCCTTAAGCATGGGGAGAAAGGAGCAGGCCCGAGGGACATCGCGAGGGAGCTCGGGCTAAGCAGCCCAAGCGTCGCTGCCTACCATATAGAGAAATTGAGGAACCTGGGCATTGTTGAGAAGACAGGGGAGGGCGCATACGTCCCTAAGAAGGACGTAGACGTCGAGGTGGTCTCGGATTTTGTGAGGGTGCTCGGTATGATGCTCCCGAGGTTCTTCTTCTACTCGGTCTTTTTCACGACGATGCTCATTACATTCTTGATCGTATACCCATTGAGGCCCGATCCGCAGACTGTTGTTGCACTGGTGTTTGGCCTCGCTGCCTCCATGATATTCTGGGCTGAGACGCTGAGGGTTATGAGGAGGAGACCGTTCTAAATATGCTACTCTTGTTCTAAAAAATAGAATTAAATCGCAGGGGTGCGAATTTAATGATAGTGTTTGGGTTGAGGATAACTTCGATTTTGCTGATTGCAGTTCTGCTTGGGTTTGCAGTAACGTATGCGCCGCTTTTTGCTTTCGGGATGACAGGGACCTGGAGCCAGACTCAAAACGGTTCTTTGGATTTCCAGACGTCGCAGCCGAAGGGCGAGCATGAGGTCAATGGTACCGAGAATTACGCAATAGATTACAACGACAGAATATGCGAGGCGATCCCTGACTCTCCTGCTGCGCCTTTCCTCGGTCCGATCTTGGTAGTTTCCATAGGCCTCATCGTGTCCGCCACGGCATACATCTCTTTGAAAAGGAAACTCCGAGTCTTAGGAGGGTAGCGGAAGGTGAGACTTCCTTACCGCTTCTTGTCACTTACCCCTCAGTGAATTCACGAATCCTTTGACGCACCCTTTAATTGCCTCGATGAAGGTATGACGAACTCTTGTAGGATCCAACGACTCAAGGGTCCTTATACGGTAGTATAAAGGCGGGTGAGGGTCCCATTTTAACCATTCCCCGACATTCACAATCTCGAAAACCCTCGACTGGTACTTCCAGAGACCGAGCTTCCTCAGAGAGGAGGCGAGGAGGCGCGGGTTACCGGTGATAACAGCAGCATCGAGATCGGCCCTAGCCTCCAAGAACTTTGCCACGAAGAACAGCAATGTGAATGAAAGGAAGAGGTATGCCAAGTCAATAATTAGGCCGAATTGGAGCAGAAGTGGCCACATAAGATAGACCCGGGTCAAGTACTCAGTCGTCGCGAGAGTGAGGAGTACTAGAGGATCCCTTGCCTTGATATGGCTGAATTCATGCGCCAGCACAGCCCTGATCTCAGGCTCCTCCATAGTGGCTATTAGTCCGGTTGTTATGAGCACGGTAGCACGCCTAGGCGAGACGCCAGTGGCAGCAGCATTCGGAGGGAGCACGTTCAGCAGGGTGGTGCGCGGCTCGTTGAACCCAAATCGGCGTGCAAGATCCCTGACTATATCGTAGATGTTGACGGTCTTTATCCTCACAAGCTGGGGGGTACAGACGGTGCCGTATTCGTTGAGCGCCTTGACCACGACATTTTCGTCGAGAGGCATGCCTACGGCCAATGTGGAATCATATATCTTCTTCTTTATTTCAGAGATCCTTGGGAGGCAAATCCTCATCACCTGGTCAAATTCGGTCCGCTTCATTCGGAGCTCTGCAATGTGGATCGAGTGGTTCTCAGGTGTGATCTCGAACTCCCCCCTGGCGGCGATCAGGCTGTTTGCAAAGAACACTATTATGAACTGCATTGCCACCAGCAGAAGGGGGGTATATTCCAAGAAGAACTGGTAGAGCACGATGCCGAACAGCAGAATTATCATGAAAAGGTAGAGCATGTTTCCGAAGACGACGGATGCGAGTATTTTCTTGATCCCCTTTTCCTTTGCGCCAGGGACTATGTTCATCTTCGGGGAGAAGACCAAGTAGAGTGAAGAGCTACTTTGTTCTTGGAAGTAGGTGCGCACTATTGTTTCGAACTCCATGTCTAGGCCCAGCAAGTCCTTTTCAGTGACTGAGTCGAGCGGGTATGGGGCATAGAACAAGTAGATCCTTTCAGCGGTGAACCTGGCAGCAATGTCAAGGATGCTCCCGTCGGTTGCAACGAGCCTGTACTGAAGGAGCACACCGTTTGGCTCTGGTGACTTTGTCAGCTGGCTCAGGTACGGGTTGCGTTCGAGCACGCTCATCACGTATGCGACCACGGGCTCGAATTGGGCGGGATCAATTTTGATTTCGATTGTGGAGGTCCGTGCCCAAGTGTGGGCGGCGGTACTGCTCGCGTTAGGGTATTCCAAAAGATCCATCTCCAGACAAAATCAGGTAGCTTTGCCCGATGAATCTATCAACGTAAGCATATTTGTTTTTTGCCGTCTTTTTTTATGACTGCAATTATTTCTGGATCAATAATCAAAAAGAACATATTTGGTGGCGAACATATTGAAGACAGCTCAGACCCAAGAAATGAAGGTCATTATGGGCGCGCAAAAGGAAGGGGAAATGATGTACCAGATGGACGAGGTAGACAGGAAGATCCTTGCCCTCCTAAAGGAGAATTCCAGGCTTGCCTTCACAAAGATCGCTGAGGAGGTAGGGCTCTCCGAGGCAGCCGTCAGGAAGAGGGTGGAGAGGCTCCAGCAAGAAGGAGTGATAAAGAGGTTCACGATAGATGTCGAGACCGGGGAGAAGGTCAAGGCAATAATACTAGTATCGGTCCAGCCGTCGAGACCCAATCCCCTCGTCGCGCAGCAGATAAAGAAGATCGAAGGGGTAGACCTCGTCCTCGAGGTTGCAGGCGAGGTCGACATAGTCGCCCTCATATCTGGGGCGTCAATGCAGGAGGTCAACAAGAACATTGATGAGGTAAGGAAGATAGAGGGGCTGACAAAGACAAACTCGATGATAGTCCTCCGCTCTTGGGTTTGATTTTCGAAGCACTAAGTGCTAAAAACGAAATTTTTCCACCGAAAACAATTATCGAAATGCTTAAATAACTTCGCCTTTCGAATCTACTCGTCTGAGGTTACGAGAGATGACTAAGCTCAACATACTATTTGACCACATGCGCTGGGAAGAGAAGGCGCTCCATGAAGCGTGCGTGAAGAAGGGAGTGGACTTCAGCTTGGTCAGCGCTGAGAAAGTCTACTTCGAACTCACCTCCAAGGACAGGCCATCCTGGCTGGGTGATGTCGTCCTCCAGAGGTGCGTCAGCCACTTCCGCGGGCTCCACGCGACAGCAGCTCTCGAGAGCTTCGGCGTCAGGGTGATAAACAGGTACCAGACCTCCGAGCTCTGCGGTAACAAGGTGCTGAACACCATCACTTTCAAGAAGGCAGGGATACCTACGCCAAGGACGTACCTGGCATTCACACCAGAGGCCACCATTGATGCACTAGATAGGCTAGGCTACCCCGCAATACTCAAGCCGGTCATCGGGAGTTGGGGGAGGCTTGTCTCCCTTCTGAAGGACAAGACGGCAGCTACCGTGGCGCTGGAGCACCGGGAGATGATGTTCCCGCTGTACCAGATCTATTATGCACAAGAAATGGTGAAAAGACCCCCGAGGGACCTCAGGGTCTTCGTGATAGGCGAAGATGTCCCAGTAGCAATATACAGGGTGAACAACACAGACGACTGGAGGACCAACACCGCCCGGGGTGGGAAGGTAGAGAACTGCCCCATAACGCCAGAGATAAGGGAGCTGGCACTCAAGGCAGCAGCCGCGGTTGGAGGAGGGGTGTTCGGCGTGGATATGATGGAAGACGACGGTAGGCTAGTCGTGCATGAGATAAACAGCACCGTCGAGTTTAAGAACACTGTCCCAGCTACAGGTATCGACATACCAGGAATGATTGTGGATTACGCGCTCAGGGAGGCTAAGAGATGAGAACTGTAGGAATAGTTGGGGCTTCAGGCTACACCGGAGGGGAGCTGCTAAGGCTGCTCGTTGACCATCCGGAGGTCGAAATTAAGATCGCGACATCAAGGGAGAATGCGGGTGAGCCTGTCTTCAGGGTGCACCCTCAGCTCAGGAAGAAGACGGACCTAAAATTCGTGGAGCCGGATCTGGAAAAAGTCGCAGCTGAGTGCGAATTCGTGTTCCTGGCATTGCCACACGGCTCCTCGGCTCCGGCGGCAAAGAGGCTGCTCGAGTCAGGAGTGAGGGTAATTGACCTCAGCGCGGACTTCAGGCTCAAGAAGGACGACTATCCAAAGTGGTACGGTTGGGAGCACCCGTTCCCTGATCTCCTCGATCTTGCAGTCTACGGTCTTCCGGAATTCCACAGGGAGGAGATCAAGGAGGCTAAGCTGGTCGCCAACCCGGGGTGTATAGCGACAGCCAGCATACTGAGCGTCGCGCCGGCGATAAAGACCGGGGCGGTTGAGAAGAACAGGGTGGTCGTGGACGCCAAGATAGGCTCCTCAGGAGCGGGTACATCCGTGAGCATCGCAAGCCACCATCCGGAGCACTCGGGATTGGTGAGGCCCTACAAGCCATCGATGCACAGGCATACAGCAGAGATCGAGCAGGAGTTGGCTCCCCTGGCAGGCGGCGAGGTGAAGGTAGCGCTCACTCCGCATGCTGTGGACATGGTCAGGGGCATCATGGCGACAGGGCACTCTTTCCTCACCAGGCAGGTGACGAACCAGGAGCTCTGGAAGATATACAGGGAGATGTACCAGAGCGAGCCGTTCGTGAGGATAGTCAAGGACCAGCGCGGGCTGCACATGCTTCCAGACCCTAAGAACGTGGTGGGATCGAACTTCTGTGATGTTGGTTTCGAGCTCGATCCCCATGTCAACAGGATGATAACATTCGGCGCTATCGACAACCTGATCAAGGGGGCGGCAGGCCAGGCGATCCAGAACTTCAACATCATGATAGGCGTGGACGAGCGGACAGGCATCGACCATGCCGGGGTGAGGCCGATATGAGCCCTGGCACGATCACCGTGAAGATCGGAGGGGACCTCATCAAGGGCGAGGAGCTGAACAGACCCCTCCTCGAAGATCTCTGCACACTATCCAAGCAGGGCGGGCTAGTAGTAGTCCACGGTGGGGGCGACATAGTGACAGATTTCGCTAAGAGGCTTGGCAAGGAGCAGGTCTTCGTCGTCTCGCCAGAGGGCTTCAAGAGCAGGTACACCGACAAGGAGACGGCAGAGATCTACGCAATGGTTATGGCAGGCATGATAAACACGAAAATTGTAGGCGTCTTGCAGCAGTTCGGAATAAACGCTGTCGGGCTATCCGGGTTCGACGGCGGGCTCCTTAGGGCCGAGAGGAAGAAGAGGCTCGTGATAGTCGACGACCAGGGCAGGAAGAGGGCTATAGAGGGAGGCTATACTGGAAAGATCTCATCGGTCAACAGCGCGCTGATAGAGACGCTCCTCTCCAGCGGCTACGTACCGGTGATATCGCCTCTCGCCATGGGTCTTGAATTCGAGCCACTGAATGTTGACGGAGACAGGACCACGGCGAGTGTTGCGAAGGCTATACAAGCCGATGCAGTGGTATATCTCACCGACGTTGAGGGGGTAATGGACGGCGACAAAGTGATCAGGAAGATTGCAGCCCTCGAGGTGGAGGGGCTGCTTGAGAAGATAGGTCCCGGGATGAGCACCAAGATCCATGCGGCGGTGGAAGCGGTAAAGGGCGGGGTCAAGAAAGCAGTAATAACATCAGGGTTTGTCGAGAGACCGATTTCCTCGGCCTTGGAGGGCAACACGGGCACAGTGATCTCGCTATGACCTTCGAAGACACATTCCTTGCAGACACTTTCTGGAAGAGACCCATCACGCTCGTGAGGGGGAGGGGCTCCAGAGTCTGGGACAGCAATGGTAAGGAGTACATAGACTGCAGCTGCGGATACGGCGTTGCCCTGCTCGGGCACTGCCACCCCAAGGTCGTCGAGGCGATCAGCAGGCAGGCATCCCGGCTCCTGACTTGCCACGGATCATTTTACAATGATGCCAGGGAGGAGTGCCTCTCGAGGCTCCACAAGATCAGGCCGGAGGGGACGGAAAGGGTTTTCCTCTCTAGCACAGGGGCTGAGGCGGTTGAGGCAGCGATTAAGCTATCGAGGAGATTCACCAAGAAGAAGGGGTTCATAGCCGCTGTCAATGCCTACCACGGGAAGACGATGGGCGCACTGTCGCTTACCTGGGCATCAAAGTACAGGGAGCCGTTCATGCCGCTATTGGACGGGGTTAAGTTTGCGCCTTATGGGAAAGCCGAGAAGGTTAGGAGTCTCATAGATCAGGATACCGCAGCCGTCTTCGTCGAGCCAGTCCAAGGCGAGGGCGGCATAAATGTTCCTCCCCAAGAGTACCTCAGGGAGCTTAGGGAGATTTGCGATGAGAAGGGCGTTCTTCTTGTGCTCGACGAGGTCCAGAGCGGCTTCGGTAGGACAGGTAAGATCTGGGCGCACCAGCACTTTGGGGTCAAGCCAGACATCCTCTGCTCAAGCAAGGCCCTGGGGGGCGGCGTGCCGATAGCCGCGACGTTCGCAAGGGAAGACATAATGGGATCGATTAAGAGGGGCGAGCATTCAAACACGTTCGGGGGCAATCCGCTTGCCTGCGCAGCCTGCACGGCAGCCGTTGACGCGCTCATTGGGGAGGGGCTCGTCGAGAACGCAAGGGAAGTGGGGGAGGAACTGAAGAGGGGGCTCTCCAGCATCGGGAGCAGCTTGGTCAGGGAGGTCCGCGGGCTCGGGCTCATGATCGGGGTGGATATGCGGTTCGAGACCATGGGAATGATACTTCGCTGCCTTGAAGGAGGGGTCATCGTCCTCGAGGCTGGAAAGACTGTCCTGAGGCTTTTACCTCCGCTAGTCTTGAGCAAAGAAGACGCCAAGACAGTGGTTGAAACGGTTTCCAATGCTGTGCTGGAGGAAGAGAAGAGGAGAAAAGGTGCATAAGATGGAAGAAGGGTACCCGGAGAGGCTCCTGCTGCGGATGCTGGAGATATACAGCCCGAGCGGTCATGAAAGGGAGATCGGCAGCTTCTTGGCAGAAGAGATGGAAAGTCTAGGTTACAAGGTGACGACTGACAGCGTCGGCAATGTTGAGGGCAGAGTCGGGTCAGGGAGACCAAAGTTCCTCCTTTGCGGGCACATGGACACTGTGGAAGGTTTCTTGGAGGTCAAGAGAAGGGGCAAGGTCGTATTTGGCAGGGGGGCAGTCGACGCAAAATCACCCTTGGCAGCCCTAATCTGCGCAGGAAAGCGTTATGTCGAAGATGGCGGAAAGGGCGAGGTGGTTGCACTCGCAGTCGTGGACGAGGAGGGAAAGAGCAGGGGGATGAGGCATTTCCTCTCCAACCTTAATGAAGAATTCGATTTTGCGGTTTTTGGGGAGCCAAGCAGCGCTTATGGGGTAACAGTTGGATACAAAGGAAGGCTCGTCTTCACCGTCACGATCCGAACCTCCCCCGGACACGCCAGCGCCCCCAGGTTCTTTGAAAACGCGGTTTACATAGGCACAGATCTCGTGAGCATGTTAAGGAGCCTTGATGAAGAATGGGAGGGGTCAGGGGAGGACCTTTTCAAGTCACCTTCGCTGTGCGTCACGCTATTTCGCGGGGGGGCACAGGATAACACCGTCCCAGGCATCTGTGAGGTCACGGCCGACGTCAGGGTCCCGCCAGGCATGTCGTCAAAGCTGCTAAAAGACAAGATCCGGCTGCTCGTTGATGAGTTCAAGAAGGGGAGAGATAAGGCAGAGATCTCTGTGGAATTCAAGGACGAGAATGAGCCCTTCGAGGAGGATCCGGAATCGCCGCTTGTGAATGCTTTCCTCGAGGCGATAAGGGAGGTCAGCGGCAGAGAGGGCAAGCTCCTCAGGAAGAGCGGCACAAGCGATGTCAATGACTTCGTCAGGGCATCGGGCACTCACTCCGTTGTGTATGGGCCCGGCAACTCCAAGCTGGATCACACGCCGATGGAGAACGTCTCCATCGAGGAGTTCTACCACAGCATCGAGATCATAAAGAGTGCGATGAAGCGCCTTGACAGTCTCTTCTGAGGATTTACTGTATCTCTATTTTGAAGACCTTCCCCTTCTTCGGGAGGCGGAGCTCTAGGACATTCTTGACGAACCTGGCCTTGGCTCGCTCAGGGTCAATTTTTGTCGGCAGCGTGAAGGTCTTTGAGTATTTGAAGAACCGCATGCCCCTCTGGAATGTCCCCCAACGCTCGTACTGCACAGCCTTCTCCATCTTTGCCTCAATGCTTACAGTGTCCTCAGTCACGTTCACTGTGATCTCGTCTTTGCTCCTGACGCATGGCATATCGACCCTTACTATAAGCTCGTTATCGGTTTCCTGTATCTCGGTCAGGGGTTCAAGACAGCCGTCCATGTATCCACGAAGCCTCGCCTGGATGTCAAAATAATCTGCAGGGAACGTCTTGACGCACCTCCTACACATACATGAGCGGCAGCTCATACTCCTGTGACTTTCCCATCCTCTGCATATTCTCTGCAGTCTTGCGCATCAGCTCCCTCGCATTCATCCTTATCTCGTCGGATCGGTCTTTGAGCGACTTTATGTCTACGGAGATCGGCACGAATTTTTTCAGTGCCTCTAAAGCACTAGCAGCTGCACCGGGGTCAGGGTAGTTCGGGAAGGATTCTGCAAGGAGTATCAAGTTGGGGACATCTAGGGACTTGGAGTGCTTGGCTATCAGCCCGTAAGGCCCCACCAAGAAGCCCTCCTCCATCAAGCTGATTCCGTTCTGCAGGATCATGTCCCTCAGCTTCTGGGAGGAAGAGGCGCCGTAAACCTTTGGCTCTTCGATGTCTATGCGGTTTGGAACCCCTATCCCTCCAAGCGAAATTACCATTGGAAGCTTCTTCTCCTTCGACCAATTCACAATGAGGCGGGTAAGAGGGTAGAGCGATTCTGGTGGGAGGGCGGTCTCCGAGAATACTGCTAACAGGTTATCCTTCCTGAATATCCTGATCGGGTAAGTCGGTTCCCCCTGGTGGAAGACAACAAGTGGAGGAAAGAGCTCAGAATCTATGTATCCCACCTCTTTCATGCCAAGTTCCTTGATTATGTGTGACACGGATATGATTCCGACAAGCCCGACATCTGGAAGACCGCATAAGAGGGCGGAATGCTCCCCATCGATCTTCTCAAGCTCGTATATTGAAACTTCATTTGGCTTCAAAAAGCATCCCTAATCTATTAGCCCAATCCGATTTTTTAACCCTGTCGGAAGCTTTGGGCAGGAGAGGCGGGAAAGATGGTGGTTGAATAGGAGGAAGGTTGTCAGGGGCGGGGCTCCTCAAGGACTAGCACGGCCCCTTCCTTGCCGGATATTCTGTACTTCTTGCCCGCGACTATCCCTTCGGCAGATTTCGCCTGCCAGTATTCTCCCCTGTACATCACGAAGATAACCTCACCTGGCTTCGCGTTCTCCGTTGGTATGACAATATCGCCTATCATCGTCCCCACGATTGGTGGCCTGCGCCTGACTTGCAATACCTTTATCGCTGCAAAGAGGAAGAGCGCGGCGACGCAGACCCCTACGGCGACGATCATGTAGGTGAACGTGGAGTACCAGTCACCGGAGACCGCCCATTTCTCTGGGCTGAAGGGAACAAGGAATAGTGCCCCGAATGTCAGTATTATCACGCCGCTGATTCCCAGGACACCGAATCCCGGGGTTGCGAGCTCGTATATCAGCAGTATCGCCCCAACTACCATCATTACAGCGGATACAACATTGATGTCAAATCCCATCCCTATGAGGGCAAGGAGGATCGCTATTCCTCCGAGTATTTCCCCTCCATGACCGGGGGCAGAGAAGCCGTATATCAGGGCGAAAAGCCCCACAAGGAAGAGGATGCTCGAGACAGTAGGATCTGATATTGCATTGAGTATTGCTTCCCTAGGCCTCATCGAATAAACGTCTACTGCTGCGCCGCGAGTGTCCAAGGTAACCACGCCTGATGCCAAAAGGACGGACCTTCCATCAATCACCTCGAGCAGTCTGGCTATGCTGTCCGCACGGTACTCGATTACACCGTACTCGTAAGCCTCAAGGTCGTTAACGTTGGTGTTTTTTATGACGAAATCCCGGGCAAGGGTCAGGTTCCTGTCTCTAGACTCAGCGTGGGTCGACATCACCGCTACCAAGGCGTTTATGATTTTGTCATCCTCGACAGGGGTGCTGCCCAGAGGCGAATAAGATATCGGCTGGCAAGATCCGATTACCGTGTTCGGGGCCATTGCTGCAACATGGGAAGCCATAAGAATGTAGGTCCCTGCTGACCAGGCGGTCGTCCCAGCAGGATAAACGTAGGCGACAACTGGTATTGGCGAGTTGTCTATGCGCTCAATTATCCTTAGCATAGCGTCAACGCTCCCCCCAGGGGTCGATAGCACAACCAGCACTGCGCTGTATCTCTCCCTAGATGCTATCTCGAGCGCGTCTGCAAAGGCGTCAGCATGCGCTATGGTGATTGTCCCCGTTATCGGCACCTGGAGGACCTTCGGCGCAGCAGAGACTGCGCTACCGGACAAAGCACCAAGAATGAACAGAAAAAGGAAAAATGTCAGGGTTCGAGTTCGAAGACGGCTTATTTGAACCACCCACTAAGGCTCATTTCCTCTCCTGGACTGCCTTGGCGATCCCAGCTATGCTGCCTATGTCGCTCGATGCAGAGCTTGAGATGACTATCAGGTTCTTCTCCCTTGCGACCTCGGTTATCATTTGGAACTCCCTGAGCTTCATTGCTATTGGAGCCTTGTTGTAGAACTCCGCTGCCTCGAACATCTTCTGCGCAGCCTGCTGCTCGCCCTCAGCTATGATTATCCTCGACCGCCTCTCGCGCTCCGCCTCTGCCTGCTTAGCGATTGCCCGCTGGAGGCTCTCCGGGATTGTGACGTCCTTTATCACGACAGCGGTGACTTTTATTCCCCATGGGTCTGTAGCCAGGTCCAGCGATTGCTGTAGCCTCTTGTTCAATTCTTCACGCCTAGCCAATATCTCATCAAGCTCGACCTGCCCAAGAACGTCCCTCAGCATGGTCTGGGCCAATAGGTTTGTCGATAGGACGTAGTTCTCCACCTGGGTTATCGCCTTGTTCGGATCGAAGACCCTGTAGTAAACAACGGCATCCACGCTTATCGTAATGTTGTCCCTTGTGATAACGACTTGCTTGGGTACGTCGAATGTCAGCACCCTGAGATCGACCTTCCTAAACGCATCGACGAACGGGATGATCAGAAAGAGCCCTGGTCCCTTCGCCCCCAAGAGCCTCCCCAACCTGAATATAACTGCCCGCTCGTACTCCTTTACGATTTTGATCGATGATGAGAGTATCCAGACGATTATCACCAGCACTACGAAAGCAACGATCAGCGTATTTATTGACTCAAATATTCCGCCTATCTGCAACGCTAAATTCAAAAATATACCCCCTTAATATTAGGGGGAATCTCGGATATTAGCATAACTATGGGTTCGATCAGGGCTGCTGCCAAATGAGGCGCCTCATAGCCTCCGCGACTATCTGGTAAGTCCTGTCTACCTTTCCGGACCGTTCGCTCCCTGCATTGTATATGTCGAATTCCATAAAATCCAATCCCACGAGCTTCGAGGTTTTGAGCGACTTCTTTACGGAGGCGACGAGCCCGTAGAGGTCGGAATGATCTATGCCGTAGTAGTCCAAGAATCGTGCGCCTTTGATCGAGGTGTTCGAGCATACATCCACATCAACAGAAACGTAGGTATACGGCATGGCAGTGCTTGAGAGCACCTCCCTGACCTCCCCCATGCTTCGCTGGACCCTCTCCTTTGTAATCACGTGCACACCCGATTCTTCAAGATCCTTGTAAAATTCGACGTATCTCTTTACCCGGTCATCCTCTATTTCATGAGCGGCCTGCGGAGGGTAGTCTGAGACACCAACAACGAATATGTTCTCTCTTGGGATTTTATCAAGGATGTAGTAGAGGAACGAGTCTGCGTTGTAGCTGTTAGGCCTGTTGAATATGAAAGGGTCGTTAGGCGAGAACTTTGTCTCTGGGTTCGTCTCCAAGTCGTACTGTATCAGCCCGCACCTGATGCTGGGGATTATGAAGTCGAAGTGACTGTCAAAGACGATCAGCCGAATCGACTCGCCCCCCAGCTCCTTAGAAAGGACCTCGACTGCGCCGCCTGTGAGCGAGTGATCGACGCCAAACATCACTGGGACGGCAGGCAGCCCTCCTTCGACTAGTCCGCCCAGCTTCCTAGCATACTCGAGGCAGCCATTCGAGTCAATGAAAGCTACAAAGTTCTCCACGGTCAGCATGAAGGACATCGACTTTGGGGGCGCTGGCAGTAGCCAAGGCTCGACATCTATCTTTGACTCCTGACCCGGTATCTTTACGAGCTCCCTGGCAACACCGTCGTAAGGGTCTTTGAATGGGATGCCCTCGTAGCCCTTCTCCAGCATCTCGATCTTTCTGAGGACGCTCGATTCCCGCTCATCAGGGTCTAAAGGGCCTCTGATGAAGAACATATCCATACCACGAAAAAGGCAAGTGGAGCTTTTTTTCTCTATCGGTGAATTTTGGCTCTTAGGCAACGAAGTCTAGATCTCAAGAAAATTTAAGATAATTGATTGAAAACAGGTAATAAAAATAAAAAACGGAAAAGGAAGAGGGTTGAGCCTACTTCCTTCTCACTATTGGCTCGATGATTTCGACGATGTCCTCCATCTTCAATGGGGACTTGTTCAGTTCTATCGCGTCCGCAAGGTTGGTGTAGCAGAACGGGCATGCGCTGGTCACGAGCTCTGCGCCAGTAGCCTCGGCTTCCTTGACACGCTTGCCTGCAGTCTCTAGCGAGTAGTCAGCGAATCCGCCCCTGACGCCGCCGCCTGCACCGCAGCAGAACGAGAACTTCCGGTTCCGGTACATCTCAACGAGCTGCAGACCCGGCACCGCCTTCAGCACATTCCTCGGGGTCTCGTAGACCTCAGCGTGCCTTCCGAGGTGGCACGGGTCGTGGTAGGTCACCTTCTTGTTGAAGCTGCCCGTGAACTCGATCTCGCCCTTCTTCAGCATCTCTTCGAGCAGGTGTGTGGTGTGCAGGACCTTGACGCCGGTCATCTTGCCGTACTTGTCAGCGTAGCCTTCTGGGGCGTCCATCGTGTAGTCCCTGCCGAGCGTCCTGTAGCAGCCCGAACAGGTGGTGATGAATGCGGATGCGCCGTACTTCTCCGGTAGTGCCTTGTTGTGCTCGACGAACTTGGCAGCCAAGTCGTACTGACCGGTCCTGAGCAGAGGCGATGCACAGCACCACTCGTCCTCGACGACAGTGAAGTCAACCTTGAGCTTCTGCAGCAGGCTAACAGTGGCCCTCGCAAGCTGCTTCCTCCTGTAGGAGGCTGTGCACCCTGCGAAGTAGATGTACTCCGCCTTGCTCGGCATCGAGTACCTAAGGTCGCTTGGCAGCCAGTCTAGCCTCTTCTCGTGCGGCTCCTTGTACGGGTTGTAGAGCGTTCCGATCGTTGAGCTCCAGGCCTTGATGTTCTCAGGGATTGCTACGTTCTGCTTCCAAGCCTCGTACCTGAGGGTCTCGAACATCCTCAGGATCCACGGCTTGATGTCGGTCTCGCACATCTGCTGGCAAGCGCCGCACGATGTGCAGGTGAAGAGCACGTGTGCGACCTTGTCTGACCAGCCGATGCGGTTGTGAAGCAGCGACCTAGCAAGCGAGACCTTGCCCCTGCTGCCCCTGTAGGAGTCGAAGTTGAATTTGTCTCCCTGGACGCACAGCATCGCGGCGAAGTTTGCTGTCGGACCGTACTCGTAGCCGTACTTGCAGTTGCCGCAGTGCGTGCACATCGAGACCCAGTCGTATATCTTCGCAAGTTCTTTAAGGTTCTTGTTCTTTAGTAGGTGGGACATCTCTTTCGCCTCCTTAACGGATACCCAGCTTACCCGGGTTCATTATGTTGTTTGGATCAAGCATATCCTTGATCTTGGCCATCAGGTACAGGTAGCCAGCGTCCGCGACTGCGTTGAGCTCGTTCTGGTACTCAACTGGCGGCTTGTACGGGAGCATGCCCTCCGGGAGCCCTGCCCTGACGCACTCGACCATTGCGTCCCTCGCAGCCTGGACTGAGGCCGGGTCGCGCTTGTTGAATGGCGTCATGCACCTGAGCATTCCGTAGTGCGCACCCTGATAGTCAGTGAATCTTGTCGCAGGGGACAGTCCGTGCCTGATGTAGATCTCCTTCCATTTCTCGTAGAGGATGGGCCAGCTCTTGCACGGGGCGAAGGTGCCAGGCCATGCGATGCCTCCACCGCAGGACTTGGAGTAGTTCTTGGTCGAACCTACGATCCTGCTCGGGAGCTCGGTCCTTCCCTTCTTCGCCTCTGGCGGGTACTCGAAGTCATATAGCTTCGTTCCCTTAGCCCTCTCCTTCTCGACCACTTCCTTCCACATCTTCCTCTTGTATGCAAGTTCCTCCTCGCTCCAACCGGATATCACGGTGTAGCTGAAGAACTCCGGCGCATCAGCAGGCTTCGGGCTGTACGGGAAGACGATCGGTATCTGAGCGAGCCACCAGCTCACAGCGGTCACTTCGTCGCAGAGCGAATAGTGGCGCCACCTCACCATGTACTTGGTGATGTCCTCTGCGCTTGCGGCAGCGATCGTAAGGACATCCTTGTACGGGCGGATCGGGAAGATCCAGACACCCAGCTTTGTCACGATGCCGGTTGTCCCGAGCCATCCGGTGAAGAGACCGTCCATGCGGGGCAGCGGCAGGAACGAGTGCCATGAGTCAGAGTAAGCGCAGGACCCGATCTTTGCCACCTCTCCAGTCGGGAGGACTACCTCCATGCTGCTCATCAGTTGGCTGTTTATTCCAATCCTGCCGTTGAGGTGCCCGATTCCGTGGTTAATTGCCATTGCGAGTACAGATGCCGACGGTGGGTGAACGCCCCACCCGAACTCGAATCCCTTGCTGAATTCCTCTCCTTTCCACTGCGGGTTTGTAGCCTTTAGGGCAGCCGAGAATGCAGCGTGGCTGACACCGGGCTCGATCACAGCGTAACATGTCTCAGGGTCGATCTTCAGGATCCTGTCCATCTTCTTGAGATCCATTATGATTCCGCCTTCCTCTGGTACGCAGAGGCCGCCGATGTTTGTGCCGTTGCAGTAGGGAATTACGGGTATCTTGCGATGGTTCGCGAGTCTCACAACGCGCTGGATTTCTGTCACTGTCTTCGGCATGACGACGTAGTCAGGCATCCTTGGTTCGGCCCAAGTCATGTCCCAAGTGTATGGCTGCAGGTCGGCTTCTTCATTGCTCACATACTCTGGACCAACTATCTGTTCCAGATTTGCAAGTATTTCGTTGTTTCCTCTAGCCATTTTTCCACCTTCGAAAACTGCTTAAAGAATGAGTGCAGGGATATATAAGATTTAACTCACTTCTAAAAAAGGGCTATATACTGATTAATACTCGATGTATATCCAGAAAAGGGCGATAAATCCCCTAAAGGTTTTTTATTTTAATAACTTTACAAAATTAAACAATACCTTTTTAAATGGAAATATGTGCCTTAATTGTAGTTTTAGGTGTTGGTATTGCTCAACGTGATCGACACTACCCTCCGCGACGCGCAACAGTCGCTCTTCGCCACCCGGCTCAGGATTGAAGACGTGATTCCGGTGGTGGAGAAGATGGATGATATAGGCTTTTACGGCCTGGAGGCGTGGGGCGGAGCAACTTTCGACTCCTGTATAAGGTACCTAAACGAGGACCCTTGGGAGAGGCTCCGCAGGATCAAGAGGGGTCTGAAGAAGACCAACGTGGTGATGCTACTCAGGGGCAAGAACCTCGTGGGGTACAGGCACTACTCGGAGGATGTCATTGAGGCATTTGTGAAGAAGGCATACGAGAATGGGGTAGACGTGTTCAGGATATTTGACGCCCTGAACGACGTGGAGAACCTAAGGGTAGCCGTGAGGGTAGCCAAGCAGATAGGGGCTACGGTCCACGGAGATGTCGTATACACGACAAGCCCAATACACACCGTGGATTACTTCATTGATGTGGCGAAGCAGATAAGTGAGCTTGGCGTCGACGCAATCAGGATAAAGGACATGGCAGGGCTGCTTGCCCCGAGACCGGCATACGACATAGTCAAGGGGATAAGGAAGGAGACGGGGCTTCCTGTCGCCCTCCACTGCCATTATACTTGCGGACTCGCCTCGCTTGCGTACCTCAAGGGGATCGAGGCTGGAGCGGAATACATTGACACTGCGCTATTCCCGTTCGCTTTCGGCGCCTCGCAGCCGGCAATCGAAACCATATACGAGGTCTTCCGCGGCACGAACATGCTATCACATCTCAACATAGAGCTCATAAACGACTGTGCGGACTACTTCGAAAAGATTAGAGAGAACTACAAGGGTTATTGCTCGGAGATGACCGAGAGGATCGACCCGAGGGCGCTCAGGCACCAGATCCCAGGAGGGATGATTTCGAACCTGGTCTACCAGCTCAAAGAGTACAACGCGCTCTCAAAGATGGACGCTGTCCTGAGCGAGGTGCCAGTGGTCAGGAGGGACCTCGGCTACCCGCCGCTCGTGACCCCGATGAGCCAGATCGTTGGCACCCAGGCAGTGATGAATGTAATAACCGGCAAGAGGTACGAGCCGGTGATAAAGGAGCTGGAGGACTATGTCAGGGGCTTGTACGGCAGGCCCCCTGGGGAGATAAGCAGGCAACTTGTGGAGTCGGTGAAAAAAGTTAACCCCCCCAAGCTGCCTACCTTGAAGGACATCCCCGAGGATGTCAAGCGCCTAGCAAAGAAAGAGGAAGACCTGCTGACATACTTGCTCTTCCCGCAGCTTGCAATCGCATTCTTCAGGGGAGAGCTGAAGTCCTTCAGTTCTAATGACCAAGCAAAGAGGAAAGAGGTCAAGTGGTTCAGGATAAAGATCGGAGAGGAAGAGATCGAGGTCAAAATTGAAGGACAGGAAGGGGCATGACTCATTGAATGCAGATAGGAGCGTATGGAATGCCTCTCCCTATGGCAAGGTGCTCCTGCCGACAAAGTTAAAAACGCAGGGCAGGATCAGGAGTTAAGTCAAGGGAAGGGGACAGGATTGGATCTAGAATTGTTGCGCAGGTTGAGTGAAACTCACGGGGTTACAGGTTCGGAGTACGGGGTAGCTTCCGTGATCAGGGAAGAGCTCCGCGGGTCTGGGGTCAGAACTTACGAGGATAAATTCGGGAACCTCTTCGCCGAGAAGGGCAGTGGCGAACGGACGCTGATGGTAGCGGCGCACACCGACGAGATTGGGCTGATCGTGAAGCATATCGATGAGAAGGGGTTCATCAGGTTCGCCAAGCTCGGGGGGATAGCCGACCAGATCTTGCCTGCCCAGAGGGTGCTGATCCATGGCATGAAGAAGAAGGTGCATGGAGTGATAGGCTGCAAGGCAATCCATGTGATGAAGGATGAGGAGAGGAAGCAGCTCCTGACATATGACAAGATGTTCATAGACACAGGTGCGACCAAGGAGCAGCTTGAAGGATACGGCATAAGGGTCGGAACACCCATTACCTTGATAAGGGGGCTGACTGAGCTTGAGAACGATCTTGTTGTTGGGAAAGCCATGGATGACAGGGCAGGCTGTTATGTACTTATCGAGGCCCTGAAAAAGGCGAATCCAAAGAACAAGGTTGTTGCAGTCTTCACAGTCCAAGAAGAGGTGGGGCTTAGGGGCGCTACAATGAGTGCGTACGCAGTAAAGCCGGACGTTGGCATCGCGATTGACACCACTATTGCAGGGGATCACCCCGAGCTCTCTGAGCAGGATGCGCCTGTGAAGCTGGGTAAAGGGCCAACGATAGTGGTCGCAGATGGGAGGAAAGATTCGCTCGGTGGAGGTATGATCGCGAACCCAATTGTCAGGGGTTGGCTCATGGAACTAGCAGATTCCAGCGGGATACCGTACCAGCTCGAAGTTCTGGAAGGGGGGACAACAGACGCAGCAGCAATCCAGATGTCACAGTCAGGCATCCCATCTGCATGCATATCGATCCCCTCGAGGTATGTCCACAGCTTCAGCGAGGTAATATCAAAGAAAGACCTTGAGAACTGTGTCGAACTCCTCGTCAAAGCAATGGAAAGCAAAACACCTTTCTAGTGTGCAAGATGTCTCTCGAAAGGAGGATAAACTTCGACAAGGTTTACGAATACGGGGAGAAGGGGATAATAGGCAAAGAGGAGTTCACCTCCTTCTTCGAGAGAATGCCTTTGCTTGAGAAGGCACTACGGGAAACTGAAGAAGCGTCGGGGTTGCAGTATCCGCCTGTACTCTTCGAACCTGCCCTCACGATAATCAGGTACCCTTCATCGACTTTCTCTGGTGCCGTCATATATGCTTCATGCAAACTGATGGAGTACAAGGGTGAGCTCCAGCCTTGCGTTGTGTTCTCTGTACCCTTCGTAATACTATCAAGCGAGGACGTGCTGAGGGCATGCGCGGTCCACGAGTTCTTGCATTACATTTACATCACAAAAGTCCTTTCCAAGGGTAACTACATGGACTTGGCAGGCGAGAGGCTGGACTCGATCGAGGTCCACCAAGCATATGACGAAACCCACACGGTCCCCCCTGGCGAATGGATCCGAAACGCAGAATTGGTCGAGCTCGTGAAGAAAATATTCAACCCAAATATAGATGACCCAGATCTTGAGGCGGCGATAAGGGAGAAGTGGATCGAGAAGGGCTTGCCTGTGAAATACACGACCGCAGAGGAAGCCAAGTTGAAGATCCCAATAGAAGAGATTCAGAGAGTCAGGCTTGACATGAAGGTTCTGCAAAGGCTGGCGCCCTGAGCTGGGCTCATGATTTTTATATGTCTTGAGGCATATTGCCCTCGTTTGGTTGGTGTAGATCTTGGAGTCTAAGGTTAAGGATCGTGGCCTTGCGGAAAGCGGCAAGAGCCTCCTAAGGTGGGCAGAGGACCATATGCCGGTCCTGATGAGCATAAGGAGGAGGTTCTCCGAAGAAAAACCTCTCAGAGGTATAACAATCGCGGCTTGCCTGCACGTCACGAAGGAAACCGGAGTCCTCATCAGGACTCTCGTCGAGGGGGGCGCCAAGGTTGCGCTCGCTGGATCCAACCCGCTCTCCACTCAGGACGAGGTGGCTGCAGCACTGGCAGAGGAGGGGATCAGCGTCTTCGCCTGGAGGGGGCAGACCAAAGAAGAGTACTACAGTTGCTTGAGGGAGGTGCTCAGCAAGGAGCCCCAGATAACTATGGACGACGGGGCAGATCTTATCACGATCCTCCACTCCGGAGAAGGCAATATCTCGAAGGTGGCCGGGGGGACTGAAGAGACTACCACCGGGGTGGTCAGGCTCAAGGCTATGGCGGAGCATGGGGTTCTGAAGTACCCAGTAATAGCGGTCAACAATGCCGAGACAAAGTGGGACTTTGATAACGTCTATGGGACAGGCCAGAGCACCCTAGATGGGATAATGAGGGCCACCAACGTGCTGCTGGCTGGCAAGAATTTTGTGGTCGCAGGATACGGCCACTGCGGCAGAGGGCTGGCCAACAGGGCGAGGGGCATGGGGGCTAAGGTGATCGTCACTGAGATCGACCCGATGAAGGCGCTTAAGGCAACGATGGACGGATTTGCCGTGATGCCCATGGAGGAAGCCTCCAAAATAGGGGATATATTCGTCACTGCCACAGGCAATAAAAGCGTAATCAGGAGAGAACACTTCAGGCTAATGAAGGGCGGGGCGATTTTGGCAAACACAGGTCACTTCAACGTGGAGATTGACATAAGTGCGCTTGGGGAAGAGGCCTTGGAGAAAAGGCGCCTCAGGCAGAATGTCGATGAGTATCTGATGAAGGACGGGAGGAAGATCTACCTTCTGGCAGAGGGGAGGCTCGTCAACCTAGCCGCTGCAGAGGGTCACCCGAGCGAGGTTATGGACATGAGTTTTGCAAACCAGGCACTGTCTGTTGAATACATAATCAAAGAAGGAAAACGTCTGAAGCCGGACGTATATGACGTGCCCAATGAAATCGACAGAACCGTAGCAAAGCTGAAGCTGGATACAATGGGAGTGAGAATCGACACGATGACCAGAGAACAGGAGGCTTACGTAAAGGGATGGAGCGAAGGCACAGAGTGACCCCTGCGTTCGCTTTTTTGAAGAGGGGTCGCTAGGCCTTCCACCACATGAACATGAAGTAAAGCACCTTGTTTCTGGACCTGTCAAGAGTGGCAAGTATGAACTTCTTCCTCACGGTGTGTGAAAGGCGACCTGCCCTGACTATCTCAATGGGGTCGACCTCTGCCGAGCTCGGGAGCACATGTATGACAAATGGGGCATGATCAATGCCTGGACCGTACTCGTAGACTGCAAAATCAGATCCGAATTTCATGCCAGGCCTAACTACATACCCCTTCTCCCGCAGGTCTTTGTATACGGCATAGAGCTCGTCAAAGAGCCTGAAGTTTTCCCTTGAGAACTGGGAAAGTTCCTCCAATGTAATCGTACGACCGCCCGATTCGACTGATATTCGCCCTTTCTCGAGGAGGTAGTTCGCTTCGAACAAGGACAGCTCGAGTGGAGTGTCGACCTCTGTGTCCTTTGGCTTGTGGACATTTACAGGCTTGCCGAAAAAGCCCTCTTTGTAGAGCTTTGCCCCCTGAGCTTTTGACAGGATGATGATCCGGGATCCGATGATTGTTGCCACCGGCAGGGAGGATGCCATCGCCACGCACCAGGAAACGGAGAATAGCTTTTTAGAGTATATCGGACTACCAATTATAAAGTTTGCCAGTTAAGGGATCAACTTCAAGAGACCGCCCTTCGCCAAGCTCATGATAAAAGTTGGAGATATGGTCTTCATGGCCTACCTATACCTCCTATTTTGAGTCACTAAAACAATAGGCTCCATTATGAGGAGCGCGAAGATTTCAATGGTGTAGATCTGCTCAGCGCTCATTTAACCTCATTAATCTGCGCGAGTAACTCGCTTCAAGAAAGGGATTGGAGATCGGATTGAGCTCAGAGCACGCGGTGCAGCGCGAGCACTCTTACATCGTCCGAGGCGTCCCGCATGGTGTCTACCATGAGCTCGAGGTTTGCCACCAAGTCCCTGCAGATCAGAACACAGCCCTGATCCTTTACGTCCATTATGATCCGGAGGTCGAGATCCTGCTGCATGAGGTCAACCTTGT
The DNA here is from genome assembly GCA_030055545.1 of Thermoproteota archaeon. Lineage (GTDB taxonomy): Archaea > Thermoproteota > Methanomethylicia > Methanomethylicales > Methanomethylicaceae > Methanosuratincola. The sequence continues at coordinate 36,267 of JASFYK010000001.1, forward strand.
TTTCTGCGGAGTGGACGTCGCTTACTAGCTTCAGAGCATACATCGGGTTCATCGCCAATGCCATAATGCAACTCCTGAGCTTTTCGTACGCAGACAAGGATTCGCTTGCAAGCGAGATCAGACCCTCGGCTATCTTCGGGTCAACCCCCAGGTTGCTCTTGGAAAGCTTGAGTATGAGCCTTGAAATAGTCTGGGCGATCTCGGCGATCTTCTCAACATTGAACATAAGCCTGAGGAAGTCCTCCCTGTACAGAAGACCAGGAGCCGACTTTGTCAGCGTATCGATCAACTCTATCTTTATCTCGTCTGCTTCCTCCTCTAGTTTTGTAACTTCCTCGTAGTACTCCTCCATGTTGCCCCTTGATGAAGCATAATCGTCAATCATCAGTACCAAAGATCTCATGACATCCTGAACTTTCCTCGCGTGGTCAGTGAGGAGATCAAGCGACTTTCGGTAGGCTTTGTTTTCAAGATCGCTCAGCTCTTTCTGATAGGTCAAACCAGACATCCCCTGAAGGACGCGCTAAAAGAAGCTAAAGGCTTTAATAAAGTTTTAGCTATAAAAGCACCTATTTAAATAAAAATACGAGAACAGCACAAAAAAATAATGTTGCGACTATCTGACCCAATGAAACGGGGCGTCACATTCGTGAAACGGGAACTTGAATCGGGAAGAGATTTTAGGCTAAAGGCACAATCTATAGTTTGAGATCCAGACTTCTGGAAAGGTGTAAAAATATGGAGTGCGACGTGCTTATAATCGGCGCAGGTCCTGCGGGTCTTGCAGCTGCGATCTATTCCTCAAGGCAGGGTCTCAGGACGGTCGTTTTGGAGGAGGCAGTTATAGGCGGCAGGGCCACTTATGCCCATATGATCGACAATTATCCGGGATTCCCAGAAGGGATCTCTGGGGCAGAACTGATATCAAGGTTTGCAAAGCAGGCGGAGAAATTCGGCTCGATAATAAAACCAGGGGAGGGGGCTAAGGAAATCAAGGTCTTGGGAGAGGCTAAGGAAGTCATTACCGCCAACGAGCGCTACATCTCCAAGGCGCTGGTGATTGCAACAGGGCTCAGGCAGAAGAAGTTGCAGATACCAGGGGAGGAAAAGCTGCTTGGCAGAGGGGTCTCATACTGCGCCACCTGTGACGGTTTCTTCTTCAGGAAAAAGAAGGTGGCGGTGATCGGGGGCGGTAACGAGGCTGCAAGCGATCTCCTGTACCTCTCGTCGCTTGCTGGGAAGATAGTTTGGCTAGTAGGGGAGGAGGGGATCACCGCGGACGACAGCTATTTGGCAAAGATCAGTGAGATCGGGATTGAGCCGCTAACTGGAGTTAGGGTTGTGGAATTGCAGGGCAAGGAGAGGTTGGAGGGCATCGTGATTGAGAAAGGGGGCGCTCAGGAAAAGCTGGAGGTGGACGGAGCATTCATAGCTGTGGGATCGGTCCCCACGGTTGAGATCCTGAGGAGGGCAGGGGTTGAAGTAGACGAAAAGGGATTCATAAAAACCGGAGGCGAAATGGAAACCAACATAGCCGGCGTTTTTGCCGCGGGCGATTGCACGGGCAAGAGCCACCAAGTGGTACTGGCAGCAGGACAGGGTGCGATGGCTGGGATCAAGGCTTCAGCTTATGCAAAAATGAAGGGTCTAAAAACCGGCTAGATCTTCCTTATTGTTGCTATCGAGTTGTCAGCTAAACCCTGTATCCTCATCTCCTCAGCATTAGCCCAGACCTCATTTTCAGGGATGTCAGGCAAGGGAAGAGCCCTGAGCTCCATCTTCTTTTTCCCGGCAACAACTACCTCGAATTTCTCATTTATCTGGAGGTATTTCATGGTCGACGGGTTCAGCTTTCCTATCCCCTTGTCTGTGTCTTCTTTTCTCCTCAGACGGAGGCGCTTTTCAGGAGGCTTTGACATGCATGTCACCACCATTGAAGGATATGGTTCAATGCCATTTTAAGGCTAACGCATTGAGAAGAATCCTTTGAGGAATCCCTTAAGCTCACCGATAGGAACCCTTTGTTGCTCCCAAGTATCACGGTGTCTGATTGTGACGGTGTCGTTTTGCAGGCTCTCGTAATCGACAGTGATCGCGAGTGGGCAACCTATCTCGTCTGCCCTAGCATACCTCCTCCCGATCGAGCCTGAGTCGTCGAATTCGGCAATAAGACCTGCGTCTTTTAGGTCGCGGTATATGCAATAGGCCTTCTCCCTTATTCCGTCACGGTTAACGAGCGGGAAGACCGAAACGGAGACCGGCGCAATAGATGGGGGGAGCCTAAGCACGACCCTGTCCTCGCGCTCGGAGTATGCGCACTCGAGGGCTAGGTAAGTGAGCCTGTCGGCACCGAAGGAAGGCTCTGCGACGTGCGGAATGAAACGCTCACCAGTCTGTGCCTCTTCCTTCTCGTAGAACTCCACATACTCAGGCTTAATCAGCACGCCTTCGATCTCAACAGGGCCAGAGGAGAGTTTCGACCGAAGCATTGAAACATCAGCGCCCTTGATCACCGAAAGCACCTTCCCCGTATTCTTACCGTGATCCGCACTTATTGCGTCTACCTTTGGCTTGGCAGCAAACACCTTCACTTTCCTAGGAGCATCGAACTTCCTGAATACAGACATGTCCTGGCCGCTGTATTGCATATGGCGCGAGAGGTCGTAGTCAGTGCGATAAGCATGGCCTGATACCTCCACCCAGCCCCATCGCTCAAGTTTAACCAGCTGGTCGAAGGTCTGGGCAGAGTAGTGGGCTCTCTCTTCAGGAGGCTTCCCGATGAACATCTGCGACTCGACAGGGGCTCCAAGTTCGGAAATGAACTTCGTTGAGAGTGCCATGAAATAGGCGAGCCACTCGGTCTTAATGTAGCCCTCCTTCAGTGCCTCGGACACGGACACCTGTACGGGTTCCAACGCCTTGGACTTTACCATTTCCTCGGTTAGGAGCCTCAGCTTCACATCCGCCACATCATCAATTATCGTACATTCAGGGGATCTTGGGTCAAAGAAGAACTCGACCTCCATTATTGTAAACTCCCTTAGCCTGATTGGACCCTGCCTAGGCGAGATCTCATTCCTTGCAACCTTTCCTATCTGGGCCAATCCCATGGGGAGACGCTCCCTCATCGAGTTGAATATCCCCTTAAAATTGACAAACATGCCTTGGGCAGCCTCGGGCCTCAGATAGGCGACATTCTCCGAGTAGGGGCCGATGTTTGTCCTGAACAGGAGGTTAAACTTCGAAATCTTGCTCAGCTGACCTTGGCATTCAGAGCACCTCACGCCCCTTTCCAAGATCAGGGCATCGAGTTCCTCAGTCGTCATCCCTTCTATGCCCTGGACGTCGCCGATCTGCTCCAGTATCAGGTGATCCGCCCTGAACCGTTTGTGGCACTGCATACACTCCACAATTACGTCAGTAAAATTCTCCACATGGCCCGATGCCTCGAACACTTTGGCGGGCATTATCACTGGGGTCTCAATCTCATAGACCAGCCCATGGTGCCGGTGTATGAAAACCTCCCTCCATCGCCTCTCAATATTCCGTTTGAGCATCGCACCCATGGGGCCGAAGTCCAGAAAACCTGCGACCCCGCCGTAGATCTCTGAAGAAGGCCAGAAGAAACCCCTTCTCCTCCCAAGCTCCACTATTTTATCGTATTTGTCCATTGGTATGCCCTCGCGAGTCAGTCCAGATTGATTATCTACAGGGATATATGCATATTCGTGCCTATCCCTGGAAGGATGAGAAAACCGCCCTTACTCAGTTGGGTATATATAAGACCCCAGTAAGGCATAGGGTAGTTGCTTTGGACGAAAATCAGAGGTCGGTTGAGAATGCCCAATACCCCATTCTACCTTGACTCTCAGCCAGTATATTTTGGGGGCTTCAAGCGGGAATACGCGGATGCCGATTTTGCGCTTTTTGGAGTCCCCTTCGACTGCACGTCAAGCTACAGGCCGGGTTCCAGGTTCGGTCCTGACGCGATAAGGGAGGCGTCTGCCAACATCGAAACTTGGTCTTGGAGGACAGGCATTGATTTTGAGGACATGAAGGTCCATGACTTGGGCAACGTTGCAGTTGTGCACGGTGACGCTGCTGAGACCATCAGGAGGGTCGCAGACACGGTCGAGGACATAAACTCGACAAGGAAAGTCCCCGTGATGTTGGGAGGGGAGCACCTTGTGACCCTTGGCTCTGCGAAGGCCATAAAGGATTGCACATTCATCTCCTTTGACGCGCACTTCGATCTCAGGGACGAATACCTGTCAAACAAGCTATCACATGCATGTGTGATGAGGCGCATCATGGAAGAGGAAGGTAAGGAAAGGATCCTCCTCTGCGGGGTAAGGGCAACCTTCGGAGAAGAGGTAAGATGGGTCAAGGAGAACGGAATAAGGTACATGACTTCAAGGGACTTGTTGAGGGAAGGGGCGAATTCCTCGTCTTTATGGCTGAAGGAGCAGCTCAAGAACGCTGAAAAAATTTACATCAGCATCGACATGGATGTGATTGACCCGGCTTATGCGCCGGGGGTTGGAAACCCCGAGCCTGAAGGGATTGCCCCTAGTCTGCTGCTCGATATCTTGGCTGAGACCATAGATGACAGGGTCGTTGGCTTTGATCTGGTCGAAGTCGCGCCACATTATGACAACGGAAGGACGGCCATACTAGCGTCCAAGATGATCTTCGAGATCTGTGCGATGATAAAACAGGCGCGTCACTGAATCAGCGCGCCTTTATCTCCATTATGATTGGAGATCTAGACTTGTAGAGGATCCTGTGACCGCACACGGGGCACCTGATCCCTGGCAGACCCATGAGTTCGTTGCTGTCAATCGTCTTTCCGCATTTTTCACAGAGATAGGTTGCCATATCCAGATACCTAGGCAATAGAGAATGCTACATGTTTAAAAGTATTGCGTAAAGTTAAGCCATCAAACCGAAAAAACGTTTCAGAATGTAGATCTGGTAGTTTGTCACATAATAAGCGGCATCTACTTGAAGGGGGAAGGCAAGAGGCAAGTGAGCGGGAGCTTCCATACTTGCAGAGGCTTACCATCCTGAAGGCACCGGGTTAAAAATAAAAAAGATGAAGCCAAATAGGTCAATACCGCCAGGGGTGATGATGATCCTAACGATGAATTTCGCATACGTGAGGTTCAAGGACGGCATGAGTAGAGCACTATCTCCAGATCAGTACGATGTTATAGCTATACTCGAAGCATCAGACTCCCTGAGGAAGAAGTGGAGGAGTGTGCTCAAGCTCTTCAGGGAGGAAAAGAAGAGGATAGACTTCATTTTCAGGATTTATTACCCAGTTTATCTCGTCAGGCTTGAGGGCAGAATTGTAGCGGTCGATGGGCTGGGGGTTCAGGAGAGCCACTTCAACGAAGATAGCCTTGCAGACGGAATGATACTGAGCTCAAAAACAGTCTTCGAGCCAGTTTTCGGAACCGATTTGTGCAATTGGCTCGGGGAATGGCATGAGATGGCATCAGAAGCCGAAGAAATAAGGAACGGTTTCGCGCTCCCTCCCACGATTTCAAAGGAAGGTGCCAAGAAGGCAGCAACCGAGTTAATAAGGATCCATGATTTCAACTTGGAGACGGTCAAGAAGATCGAAGACAAAATTTCTGAGCTGAACGAAGAATACAATAAAGCCCTACTCGGGCTGGTCGAGGAACAGAAGGCGCTCCTTGAGAACTTCGACAAAAAAATTTCGTTGAAGAGCACTGAGATAGAGGGGCTTGAAACTTACAGCGAGATGAAGATGATCAGGGAGCTTAAGACAAACTTCAGCAAGAAGCTCGAATCGATAAAAAAACAGAAGGCTGAGGTCGAGCAGACTAGGCACAAGACTGCAGAGAGGATATCGGAGCTGGAAGGTGAGAAGGCAAAGCTGCTCTCGCTGAAGAATTCACTTTCCAGCAAAATAGCTTCTTTGAGCCTCAGGCTTGAGAGGCTCCGTGACGAGAAGCAGAGACTGAATTCGCAAGGGAACGACCCTAAGATGATCAGCGAGAACCTTATCAATTCGGAGAAGATCAGAAGGGAAATCGACAATCTCCAGAGAGAGCTCGAAAGCTGCGTCTCAAAATTCAACCAGATCTCTGGCGAAATCAGTACGCTGACTGAAAGTTTGAACGGGCTTGACAAGCAGTTGGAGACTCTCAAAGAAAAGGAGAGATTACTGCCGTCAAAAGAGGAGGAGGAGGTAAACAAAGTCCGCTTGTGTTTTGCAGGAAGGCGCGAAAATCTCGTGAAAGAACTGATGGAGTTGACTGAAGAGAAGGAAAGAAGACTGACAGAAATAAAGACCAGAGAGAGGCAGGAAAGAGCAAAACACAACAACGAACTCCGAAGGCTGCAGTTCTTGCTCGCCAAGTCAAAAAATGACTTCCAGGCAGTGGAATCAATCATGCTACAAGATGAGGGGGAGGCGAGGTGGGAACTGGAGATTTTGTACATACCGTTTTATGTTTACTCAATCGAGGGTGATTTCAGGATCCTTGAGCCCCAGATTCTCATTGAAGAGGGAGGGAAGATAGCGAAGTCGGGAGGCACCTGCTTGGTGAGCGGGGGTCTCGAACACTTGCAGGGGAACTGGGATGCGCTGTCGCTGCTGCTCTTCAAAGCGAAAGACAGCTTCAACCTCCTATCCCTCCAGAACCGGAGGAGGATAATCTCGGCTGCAGAGTCACTCAGGTCTATGCGGGTCATAAATGACTTCCAGCTCTCCTACATCAGGGCGGTTGAGACGAAATGAGGATCCTATATGCAAGCCAGTCTTTCCTACCTAGCACTGGCGGGGTTTCATATTATCTCATGTGGCTCGGGAGAAAGTTGAAGGAAGCCAAACACGAAGTTGTATTCGTTAATATGAAGCCTCCTAAAGGAAAAGCCAAGGAAGAGATATCCGGGTTCAAAGTGTTCAGGGTTCCCGCCGAGGGGGAGTTTGACCAAGACACCCTGCGTGGCTACTCGAAGTTCAAAGAGCTCATTCTAAGGGTCTTCCACAACAGGGAGGTTCCGGTTGATATGCTCTATAATAAACACCTCTACGGTTACAACGAATACCTGAAGGTCAATGAATCGTTCCAGAGGGCTATTTCAGAAGCCGCAGATCGGGAGCATCCGGACATAGTCCATGTGCATGACTTCCAACTACTCCCCTGCCTGACCGGCCTCAAAAAAAATACTTGGCCCCTTGTCTTCACTTGGCATATACCATTCACAGAAGAGGTGCACCCTGCCTGGAGGGAGGCAATGGTGGAGTACATGAAAGAAGGCTCGGCGTCGATATTTTCGACAAAGGGGTATGCGAGCGCAGCCATAAAGTCCGGAATTCCGTTCAATAAGGTTAGCGTCATACCTCCATTCATTGATGTGGAGCAGCCCAAAGCAAAGTTCAGGGAGAGATTCGGCATAAGGAATGACGAAAAGCTGATAATCTGCGTGGCAAGGATGGACAGATTCAAGGGACAAAGCACCCTCCTAGACGCTGCAGCTACGCTTGATCTCGATTACAGGCTCGTTTTCATCGGGAATGGCTCCTTCAGCAAAGACATCCTCAAGGTCAAGGACAAGGAAAGCTACGGCAAAGAACTAAAGGAGAAGGCAAAAAACAATGTTTACTCGGGCAGGGTGATCTTCGCAGGCGCAGTCGACAGAGACCTGCTCATGGCTGCCTATAATGAATGTGACCTCGTCGTATTGCCGTCTGTGCACGAAGGCTTCGGTCTAGCAATCACAGAGGGGATGGCATTTGGGAAGCCTGTGATTGGAACTGCTGTCGGCGGGATACCGTCGCAGATCTGGCCAGGAGTGAATGGATACTTGGTCAAACCCAACGATCCTAGGTCACTCGCAGATGCGATTCGCCACATCCTGAAGAACGGCGAATTGGCTGAGGAAATGGGAAGGAACGGCAAGGCGATCTTTGAGAGATACTTTTCCTCAAGGCGAGGGGCTGAAGATCATATAGGACTTTATAATAGACTCCTCAAATTCGGGGGTTGAGGTGGCGATTTTCTTTGAATGATAGGAGTGCTTTCAGCGGTTTCTACAAGAAGAGTGTCGATGAGAGGATAGAAATACTGAGGAAGAGTGCGGGTCTCGGGGAAGAGGATCTCAAGAGGCTCAAAGATGGACTGCCAATCGAGCTTGCCAACATCATGGTCGAGAACGTAGTGGGGACGTTCCAGCTTCCGCTAGGAATCGCCACGAACCTCAGGGTTAACGGCAAAGATTACCTCGTACCCATGGCAACTGAGGAGGCGTCTGTAATAGCGGCTGCGAGCCACGCAGCCAAGCTTGCCCTTCCGGAGGGGTTCAGGGCGACCAGCACAAGGCCAGTGGTCCGTGGACAGGTCCAGATAATCGGGCTTAGTGATCTTGCGTCACCCGCCCAGAGAATAATGTCAGCCAAGGAAGAACTGATTGAGGAGGCGAACAGGTTCGCAGGATCGTTACCCAAGATGGGTGGGGGGGTGATTGATCTCAAGGTCAAGGCATTTGAAGAGCCGAGGAGGATGCTCATCGCAGAATTTTATGTTGACTGCAGGGACGCGATGGGCGCAAACGCGGTGAACACTGTTGTAGAGGGGATCGCTCCAAGGCTAGAGGATCTCACCGGGGGGAGATGCCTTCTCAGGATCCTGTCAAACCTCGCTACCGAAAGGGTGTCCCGATCCAGCGTGGTTTTCAGGCGGGACGTTATTGGGGATGAGGTCGTAGATGGGATAATCGCTGCTTATGACTTTGCTTATGCCGATCCGTACCGTGCAGCAACGCACAACAAGGGGATTATGAATGGGATATCAGCGGTCACCATAGCCACCGGAAATGACTCTAGGGCGGTAGAGGCAGGGGCGCATGCCTACGCTGCGCTCTCCGGGAGGTATCTCCCGTTATCCAAGTGGTGGAAGGACGGGAAAGGGAACCTAGTGGGAGAGCTTGAGCTTCCGCTGGCACTAGGCATTGTCGGAGGCGCTACAAAGATCCACCCCGTGGCTCAGACCGTACTTAAGATAATAGGCGCTAAGAGCGCGAATGAACTAGCTGAAGTGATATGCTCGGTAGGGCTCGCCCAAAATTTCGCTGCCCTGAGGGCGCTAGTGAGCGAGGGCATCCAGAGGGGGCACATGCGGCTCCATTCGAGGAATGTTGCGATCATGGCAGGAGCGGTGGGAGCGGAGATCGAGAGGGTTGCCAGCACGATGGTCGCTGAAGGCAATATCAGGGTTTCGAGGGCAAAGGAAATATTGGAGGGTTTGAGGGGGAGCTGCTCAGAGCAGTGAAATCGCACCCACTGGGCATGAAGACACGGCATACTCAAGATCGCATTTCCCCATCTCGTTGACGACTTGAGACTTGCCCTCATGGTCGAGTTCAAAGACCTCAGGACAAACAACAGTACAGTTGCCGCATCCGATGCAGAGATCCCTGTCGACCCGCGGTACTTTTGCCAAACTGTGCACCAACAAAGAGAGGGGCGGATTAGTTATATAGAATTGACGTTCAGTATTCGTCGTGGTTGGATTGGGTTTCGAGAAGCTTGCCAAGGCAGCCGCAGTTCTCAAGAACGTGCCCAGGACGGGCTGGATCCAGAGGGGAGTGCCTAGGGGAGAGGCCGAAACAGTTGCGGAGCACACATTCATGGTTACGGCGATCCTAGGCTACATATCGACCAGCTCCAGGGAACCGCACCTAAACCGGGAGAGGATGATCCTCATGGGGATAATACACGACATTGGGGAGGCCGTCTCAGGCGATATCCCCAGAGGGCTCACCGAGAGGCTAGGGAAGAAGCTCAAGGAGGGGATCGAGACCGAAATAATCAAGGGTATCTTTGACGACCCCGACGACGGCAGTCTAGCTGAGCTCTTCCTAGAGTACTTGGAGAGGGAGACGACCGAGGCCAAGGTAGTCAAAATCGCAGATCTTCTGGCCACGCTCTGGCAGGCTGAGGCATATCTCAAGAGGGGCTTCCCAGTCGGAGATATAATCGAATCCTGCAAAGAGGAGGCGCAGGGCATGATCGAGGAAATACGAGAGGAGGATCTCAGCCTTCTTTTGAAGGCGATCCTTGGGTCGAAAGGCAGATAAATCGATCTGGGTGTTTGATAACCATGGCAAAAGATGGAGAAGGACAGCAGGAGAAAGCGCCTGGAAACGGGGAAGAGAAGCAATACTACATGCCGATCCCAGCGGGGACGCCATACTCTGTTATTGCAGAAGCCGTCAACAGGTTTGGGGTCGAGCTGACGGAAAAAGAAGTGATCGTTCCTGGGATAGGGGAGAACGAGACAGCACCACTCACATGGGTGCTAGTCGGAAGCAGAGAGAGCCTTGAGAAAGCCCACGAATTCATTGTTAGAAAAATGACGGAGATGCTGGAGAGGTTTAGGTAGGCGCTTCGCCGCCTAGGTGAGCGCTCATACGCTTGTCCTCTTCTAGCATCTCGCTCTGGAGGTCTTTCACGATCTTCGCGATTGCGCTCAGGAAGATCTGCTCTACTGCTCTACCGAGCGAGGCCCCGAGCTCGTCGCAGAGATCCGATACCTTCTCGGAATTCCTGTCCAAGAATGAGTAAAAGGACTCTGCCACGACCTGGTATAGGTCTTCTTCCAACTCGGAGTCGCTTCCCTCACCGATCCCGATCGAGAACTCGAGCGCATAAAGGTCAGGCCCTTTCCCTTTTCCTGGGATCCGCCTGACCAATCTTGCGTTTACCAATTTATCCAGCCGGTCTGATGCATCCTTCTTGCTGATCAGGAGTACCTCCGACATCCGATCCATCGTCAGCGGACCCTTCTGAAGGGACAGGAGGGCTTCACGCGACTTGTCATCAAGTAGGGCGCTGCAGACCTCTGCAAGTTTTTCGTCAGGAACCACTAGGCATGCCATTGTTATCACCAAGAGACTTGAGGAATGACCTTATCTTTGAGACCATTATCCTAGCATCGTCCTCTGTGCGCGGGTAAGGGACCACTACAACCGGAATTTCCCTACGCTTTAGTATGTATCGGATGAATTCGTTAGTTCTGCCACAGCTGGCGCACCCGAAAAGGGCCTCTGGATCCTCTACCACGATTGCTGCGTCTGCCTCTTCTATGAGCGGGCCGATCAGTGCCAGGCGGCCCCTCACACCGGACGGGACCTCTATCGCAGCGTACTTCAACCCCCTCCTGGGGAACTCTGGGGTGATGTTCATCGGCGGAGAGTCTATCTCCGGCTTCGAGAGGTTCTTCGCGACCTCCTCGCCGAGACCGAGCGGCGTATGCCCCTCACGCGTGACGAGGTCGTACAGGATTAGACTGTTGGGCGGAAATATGAACACTTTAGCCAATATTATTCCTCCCGAGTATCACTTCTCTGCGGTCTATCTTGCTCAACCAGAACTTCACTTTTATCACTATCTCATTCAGCTTGTCCCTTGGGCAGCTGACTCCCCGGACGACGCCTGTGACTAGGTCCACTATCACCCCGGCGCATTCGACCTTGCCAGGAGGCGGCCGAACCAGCCTAGTGATTATCCCGACCTTCGCAAAGTCCTCATAGTCCACAGGGGCCTCGCAGACAATTATCGCAGGTATGTCGACATACCTCAGGAACGACTTTGCTTTGTGAACCACATGACCGCTGATCCCGCCCAAGTGTATGAGTGCAAGCTTGAAACGCCTTATCTGGAATACCTCTTTTTCGTTCATGCCAGCCATCGATCCGCCAGGCGCGCCGCCATACGGCGAGTCGGGAGGGACGCCGGCCCCGGACTCGAGAACAAGTACGCTCGTCCGTATCCCCTGCTCCCTGAGGCCATATGTGATCTCGCAGATCGGCTTGGTTATGTGTCGCTTCGAAGGTGACATCGCAATTGCGACTACCTCGAAGCTCTCGGATTCTGAAATTGTCCCCCGCTGGGCCAGACCGCCGCCCTCTCCGATGCCCATCGACTCCCTGCAGTCGACAATCTGCACATCCCTGCCAATCGAATCCTGCAATCGGTTCACCTTTCCAACCCGCGGAGGTAGTCCTTGACGGTCGGCCTCGGCTTGGTGAACTGCCCTACTCTCACATCGTAGCCATAGGGCATGGTCTGGTCGCAGACAGGCTTCAGCTTTGCAATGACATCTTCAGGCGCGAAGCCAGTTTTCACTACAATTATGAACCTGCCCGTGAGTCGCCCTCCTCCGGAAAACCTAGGACCGTGGGTCAGAACCTCCTCGACCCCCTCGGTATCGCGAATTATCGCGGCTAAATCTTTTGCCTTCTTGTCGCTCATCAATCGCCTTGGCATGACCTCGATTTCCCTGAATTGAGCTTGCTGAGACATCCCGGATCACTAACCTATAAATTAATCAGGGATTTAATAATGTAGTGCTACCGCTGGAGTGAGGCCCCATTGAAAATCGTTGTTGACGGGAATGAGTATGAGGCAGTAGAGGGAGAACGCCTGGGCGCGATGCTTGTAAAGCTGGGCATAAGGGGCAAAGAGGGGTGCATAATCGCGGTCAAGAAGAAGGTCAGAGAGGAGAGTGTCGAAACAAATCTATTTGAAATTGAAACAACTAGGGGCCGAATGATACTGAGAATAGAGTGCGACGAACTCCTCGAGAGATGGAGGGAGTCCTGCCACGGCTACGAAGGAGCAGGTGTGAGGTGGACCACGAAGGATGCTGTAGTTTTTGGATCCACCATATTCGACGCCCAGCCCTCAATGGAACCGGTCAGTCTCGGGAGATATGAGGTGACGCTTAGCCTGTCCGGGCTCAGCAAAGAGAACACTCTCCTTGTCTTCTCGAAGCGACCGCATTCTGCTTCCTATTACCCGCCCAAGGGATGCGCTGTCCTGGGGAGGGTGGTCTATGGCAGACACCTAGTCGGGCTGCTCAAGATGGGGGACAGGATCCTTTCGATTAAACCGGTACTCGAGACCAAGGAGCTGGCAAAGTCACTGCTCAA
>JASFYK010000020.1 GCA_030055545.1 Thermoproteota archaeon
GTCAGCACGTCCGACCCGTTCTCCGCCGAGTCGGCTATCGCGTCCACCATCATTATGAAGTCCCTCAGCTGGAGGTAGGTGAGCGTCGAGAAATCGCCCTCGTGCCTCGTCAGCTGCATCAGGATGTCCAATTTTATCTCGTCCAGCCTCTCCTCCGCCTTCTCCACCTTATGTGCCGCGGCGATCGCCTCCCTGGAGTCCTTGTCCAAAAGCCTCACCGCGCCCTCGAGTTCCTTGACGATCTCGATCGTGCCTGTGATCAGCCTCTCCACGTTGGGGCAGTTCTGGAAAAACGCCTGCATCTCCCCCTGGCGCGGCTCCCTGGACGAGATGACCCTGGACGCTTCCTTTGCCCTATCTGATATCGTATCGAGCGCCTCAGAGAGCCTCAGGAAGTCCTCCTTCAGCCCAACGAATAGCGTGCCCCGGTAGAGGTTCATTTCGATCCCCCTCTTCACCTCGTCGGCCTCCCTCTCGAGCGCGGCGATCCTCTCTGACACGGATCTGACCGCGGTCCAGTCCCCTCCTCTGCAAGCGGATACGAGGTCTGCAAGAAGCTCCACCGACTGGAGTACGAGCTCTTGGTGCTCCCTGAGCTTCTCACCGGTCCCCCTGAGGGGCAGCGAAGCGAGCCTCCTCCACATCTACATGATCAGCTCTGCGTCTTTTTCCCCAATCCTGTACTCGAGGCCGTTTATGTGCAGGACCTGCCTTATCAGCCACTCGTTCTCTTTGTAGACCTTGAGCTCCTCCGAGTTGCCTTGGATTACTGCTCCCCTCACCTCGGCGGACAGGGCCAGCTTGCCCTCCACCTTCCTGGTCCTCAGCAGTGCGATCATTGATATCACCTTCTCACCCCTCGTGCCGTCCACCTCCGGCAGCTCCTCTGATCTCGGATACGGCGACGCGTGGACCGAAACGAATCCCATCTCCTCGCGGAAAAGCTTCTGATAGATCTCCTCGGTGATATGCGGACAGATCGGGGCAAGGAGCCTGATGAAGTTCCAGATCACCGTGTAGAGCACCGAGATCGCGGCAGCCCTGTCCTCCGCGTTCCTTGGGCTGTATAGCCTAGGCTTGACCGCCTCTATGTACTGGTCGCAGAAGTCGTGCCAGTAGAACTTCTGGAGCACGTCGACTGCCATGTGGAACTGGTACTTCTCCATCGCGTCCCGCGATTTGGAGATCGCCTCCCTCAGCCTTGAGATGATCCACTTGTCCGTCTCGTCCATCGCCCTAGGGTTGATCTTGGTCGCCCTGCCACCGAAGAAGCCCTCTGCGAACCTGGCGGACGACCAGAGCTTTTGCAGGAATGACTTGCCGTACTTTACCGGCTCCCACTTGAACGGGAAGTCAGAACCTATCGTCAGCGAGAAGAGAGCCTGTCTGATCGCGTCAGCCCCGTACTGGTTTATCCCCTGCTCGGGTATTATGACATTGCCCTTCGACTTCGACATCCTGGTCCCGTCTGGACCGAGTATGTGCCCGTTAACGAGCGCCCCCTTGAATGGTCCGGTGCCGGTCAGAATCGAGCAGCGTAGGATCGTGTAGTACATCCAAGTCCTGACGATGTCGTGCCCTTGCTGCCTCAGGTCTGCGGGGTAGGCCCTCTCGAACAGCCCTCTGTCCCTGAAGTAACCTGTGACGATCAGCGGGGTGATGCTTGAGTCGACCCAGCAGTCGCAGACGTCCGACGTCCCTGTGATCCTGCTGCCTCCACAGTTGGGGCACCTCTCCACTGGCGGCGGTGTGGAGCTCGTGTCTACTGGCAGGTCCTCCCTCCTCGGCGCTATGATTTGGTTGCAGTCCGCACAGAACCAGAAAGGTATGGGGGTGCCGAAGACCCTCTGCCTCGAGATGAGCCAGTCCCACTCTATGCTGTTCACCCAGTCGACCAGCCTGCCGTGGACGAACTCAGGGATCCAATCCATCTTCTCCGCTTCCCCGAGGACCGTTTCCTTGAACTCCATGGACCTTATGAACCACTGGTCCTTCGTCAAGAACTCGATCGGCGTCATGCAGTCCGCCCTCTCTGTATGTGCTAGGACATTGTGCACGAACTCCTCTGTCCTGATCAGGCTCCCCTCTGCCTCGAGGTCCTTGGCTACCTCTTCCCTCGCATCCGCGACCTTCATCCCGTTGTACTTCCCGGCATTGACCATCCTGCCGTATTCGTCGACGGATCGGATGACCGGAAGCTTGTAGATCTGCTGCCACTTGATGTCCTGCTCGTCACCATACGTGCAGATCATTACCACCCCCGTCCCGAATTCCATGTCCACCGAACTGTCGGCGAGTACCCTTACCCTCTGTCCGAATATCGGGACTGTCGCCTCCTTCCCGACGGCCCACGAGTAGCGGCTATCGTCGGGGTTAACCGCGAGGGCCTGGCATGCGTTCAGCAGCTCGGGCCTCGTGGTCGCAACCTCAAGATCCCGGTCGCCCAACCTGAACCTCAGGTGGTAGAGCTTCCCCTTCTTCTGGATGTACCCCAATTCTGCCTGCGCAAGCGCTGTCCCGCACTTGCTGCACCAGTGGACCGGAAACTCTTTCCTGTATATCAGCCCCTTCTCGTGCATCTGGATCAGGGACTCCTGCACCGCCCTCCAGTAACTCTTGTCCATGGTCCTGTACTCAAACTGCTCCCAGTCAGGTCGGTATCCGAGCCTGACCATCGTCCGCTTCATGCTGTCTATCATGTTTGCGGTCCATTCCTCGCACTTCTTCCGGAACTGTACCCTGTCCTCCCTCGAGATCTTCCACCTGTACTGTACCTTGAGCTCCGTGGGCAGCCCCTGGCAGTCCCAACCTTGGGGGAGTATCACGTCATGGCCGGTCATCCTCTTGTACCTCGCAACTGTATCGTTTATCACGTTCCAGTACGCGTGGCCCATGTGGAGCTCGCCTGATGTGAACGGGGGCGGCGTGTCTATCGTGAACACAGGCCTTCCGTCGTTCTTGAACTTGTAAGCCTGATAAAACTCCTCGGTCATCCAGGCCTTCTGCCACTTTTCCTCCACAGACCGCGGAGAATAGACCTTCTCCATCTTACTGGTACCGTCATTAGCAGACGACAATAGAGTCCCTCCGGATTTACAAATGATACTTTATCTCCCCTGCCTTCCCTAAAAAATTATGCAGGAGGAGTGGAATTTCAAGGGCGCTTCTTTGGCTTCTCACGAGCGTCTATGACCCTCAGGGCATCGATCGCAAACTCCCCGTCTATCCTGTCTATCTCGTCCTCCAGGGTTTTTGGACCGCTGCTCCTAATCTCCGAAAGCAACTCCTCGATCGGCTTGCACCGCCTCTTCTCTATCTCCCTTATCTTTGCAGAAAAGAACTTCCTTGAGAACCCCTCAGTCTCCTCGTAGCAGATCGGCGGCTCAAGGTCCATCTCAGCGCAGAGCTCGATCAGCCTCACGCAGGTCTCAGCATCCCTCTCCTGCGGGCATTTTGACTCGCACTGCGCTTTGGCGTATTTGATGAGCCCCTCAAGTTCCTTCTCGCTTATATCCATCAAACCCACCCGCATTTTGGCCTCTGCTGTCTTATTTTCTGCATCGCTTTCGCTCTGCGAACTCGGCAAAATCATCATTGGCCGTGATATTCTATTCTCGCATAGAGATAAACTTTATAGTGTCTGCCGGCGTTTAGTCTTTCCTTGAGGTGTCATTATGGGAGGAAGACAGAGGACCACGATCTTGGGCCAGGTAAAGGAAGAGAGGAGCAAGGAGAAGAAGCAGCAATAGAGCACATTTTCAGCCCTCTCCCGAGTTGCCTGTCTAAAATTCCATCCGAGGAATGCTTATGGAGCGAAGGAGCGCCCCCATCACGGTATTTTTCCCTTCATCGATCCTCTCTGATGTCCCCAGTCTGTCAGAGAAGACCTTCAAGGTTGGGCAGATCGCCCGGGCCGCCTCCATTTTCAGGGTCGAGAAACTTGTAATCTACCCGGATGGATCGAACTGGAGGAGGGATGCCAGGTTGATGCATTCCCTGCTTTCTTATGCCGAGACGCCGCAGTACCTCAGGAGGGCCATATTCCCGATCTCGCCACAACTCCGCTTCGCCGGGCTGATCCCTCCTCTAAGGACCCCCCATCACCCCCTCGGGACATCTGAAGTCGAATACCGGGAGGGTTTCGTACTCGAATCAGGAGCGAGGGGATCCCTGATCGACATCGGTCTCAAGGATCCAGTCAGGTGCAGGATCCCCATGCCCAAGAATTCGAGAGTCACCATGCGCCATGAGGGAGGCGCTTGGGTGCCGGTCCCAAGGGATTCGGTGCCGCTATACTGGGGTTATACCGTGCATGTCGATGAGAGGCCGCTGCGCGATATACTTGCGGAACGCCCCCCCGGAGTGCTCATAGCAACCTCGAGGCTGGGGAGGCCCGTAGCGCAAATGGCGGAGCGCATATCCCGTGCTTTTCACGAACGCCGCAGCATCGCGCTGATCTTCGGGTCCCCTAGGGAGGGAGTGCGCGAGATCCTCGGGAGGGAAGGAGCAAAGTTGGATGACTTGGTCGACATGACGATAAACATTGCCCCAGGCCAGGGCACTGCGACGATAAGGACTGAGGAGGCAATAATGATCGCCCTCGCCCTGATCGATTTCATAGGCGGATCAACCGGAAGCCACGAACGCCAGTGGTGAGGTCGAAAAACCATGAAATGCACATTGCCCGGATATGCCAAGCACTTTGCAAAACCTATCGCCCTTCCGAAAACGGATAGAAATATATTTTAGTATTACTGCTATCAACAGGCAAGTTTAGGCTGGAGGTCTGTTCATGGGACATCGAAGTAAGAGTGCGCCGCGCAGGGGCTCGTTGATGTACTACCCCAGGGTGCGCGCCAGACGCATTTCAGGTAGGATAAGGACTTGGCCCAAGGTCGCCGGCGCTCCCCGTCTCCTTGGCTTTGCCGGTTATAAGGTAGGATCAACTCACGTCATAATGGTCGACAACAGGCCGAAGAGCCCGCTCTTCGGTAAAGAGGTCATGCGGGCGGTGACTGTGCTCGAAGTCCCCCCGATCTATGTTTACGGTTACAGGGCATATGTCCGCACCAGTAAGGGGCTGAGGGCTCTTGCGGAGGTAATGACAAAGACATTCCCCAAAAACGCAGAGAGGATCCTGAAGGTCTCCGAGGACTATGACCCGTCCCCGGTTCAGACCTCGATAGAGGCTAACCTTGACAATCTCGCTGAGATCAGGGTATTGGCACTCACACAGCCCGACAAGGCCGGATTCGGCAAGAAGACCCCAGAGATTCTGGAGATAAAGGTCGATGGGGACGACATGAAGGCAGTGTTAGAGTACGCGAAGTCTCTCCTAGGGAAGGAGGTCAGGGCAAAGGACCTCTTCAATGAGGGTCAATACGTCGACGTAATCTCAATCACAAAGGGGAAGGGCTTCCAGGGTGCCGTGAAGCGCTTCGGCGTCAAGATACAGCCGAACTGGCACAAGCACCGGAAGGGCAAGCGGGTCGTTGGGTCTATAAGCCCTTCTAAGCCGCACATGATGTTCACGATTCCGAGACCTGGCAAGATGGGATTCCACCAGAGGACGGAGTACAACAAGCTAATACTCAAGGTCGGGGAAAACCCAGCCGAGATCAATGTCGCAGGAGGCTTCCTGCACTACGGTATGATTGGCACTGACTACATCCTCGTGGCGGGATCGATCCCAGGCCCGTCAAAGAGGCTTGTGCGGATCAGGTATCCTGTAAGGTCCAAGGTCGAGAAGATCGAGCCTCCGAAGGTCGTCGCAGTAGACTTGGCTTCAAAGCAGGGGGTATGATGAATGTCATCAGAGGTAACCACCAAGAGAGTAGCAAAGGTAATAGGGGTTGACGGATCGATCAAGGGAGAGATTGAGCTGCCAGCGGTCTTTGAAACCGACCTGAGGCCCGACCTCATCCGTCGCGCAGTGATCTCGAGTCAAACAGCTAGGATAGTTCCTAGGACTACCGACTACTATGCGGGCAAGCGCACCAGCGCTGAGAGCCTCGGAGTCGGGCTGGACTTGGCGCGCGTCCCCAGAGTAAAAGGCGAACACAACCCCGCCTCAGGGGCAGGAGCATTCGTACCCAACGTGGTAGGTGGCAGGCTGGCATTCCCTCCGAGCCTTGAGAAGAAATATCACGAGCGTATAAACGAGAAGGAACGCAGACTGGCGCTGATGTCCGCAATCGCAGCGACCTCTGATCCTGAGGCAGTGATCGAGAGGGGGCACGTCATCACGACTGACGTCTCATTGCCGATCGTAGTTTCAGATGAGATAAAGGATCTGAAGAAGGCTGCGGATCTGCGCGGTTTCCTCGAGAGGACCTCGCTCATCTACGACGTGGTTAGGGCAAAGGAGGGCGTTAGGGAGAGGTCTGGGAAGGGCAAGCGCCGCGGCAGGAGATGGATCAAGCCGAAGTCTCTGCTGATCGTTGTCGACGATCCTGATGCCCCGATTAGGCTAGCTTCAAGGAACTTCACCGGGGTGGAATGCGTGGGGGTCACGGAGCTGAATGTCGAGCGCCTGGCCCCGGGCGGCCACCCAGGGAGGCTGACGCTCTGGACTGAGTCTGCAATAAAGAGGCTGAGTGAGATTTACCCGTGAGGTGCAAGAGATGTCTAAGGAACCTGCTGACGTAATTATCGGACCTGTATCATCAGAGTCCGCTTTGGAGAGGGTGGAGCGCGAGAACAAGCTGACCTTTATCGTTTCCATGAGCTCAAACAAGGCGGACATCAAGTGGGCAGTTGAGAAGCTATACGGAGTCAAGGTCAAGTCCGTAAGGACGATGATAACTACGAGCTCGGAGAAGAAAGCGGTCGTGGCACTTGAGAAAGAATTCAGCGCATCCGAGCTGGCTACAAAATTGGGTCTGCTGTAGGTGTTGTAAATGGGTAAGAGACAAGTTCTTCAGAGGAGGGGTCGTGGGGGGTCCGTGTTCAAATCCCCCTCGTGGAGGAGGCTCGGCAGGGTGGGCTACTCCCAGATCACGGAGGAGGAAAAGTCCGGCAGCGTGGAGTTCGCAGTTCAGGAGATCCTTCACGAATCAGGAAGGGCAGCTCCGGTGATGGCGGTGAAGTCAAAGTCTGGCACGAGAGTGCTGATGATTGCACCAGAGGGGTGCTTTGTCGGGCAGAAGGTCTACTTCGGATCAAAAGCCCCTGTCAACGTGGGCAATGTGCTGCCGTTGAGTAGCATACCTGAGGGCACGATGGTTTGCAACATAGAGGGAAAACCTAACGACGGAGGGAGATATGTCAGGTCTGCCGGCGGATATGCGACCGTCGTCTCGCACACGCCTGACGGAGTGCTGTGCCAGTTCCCCTCCGGCGGGATAAAGACCTTCCCGGAGGAGTGCCGCGCGACCGTCGGTATTGTCGCCTCGGGTGGAATCATCGAGAAGCCGGTTCTGAAGGCCGGATCGAACTACCACAAGTACAGGGCAAGGTCGGTCAAGTACCCGCGCGTCAGGGGCAAGGCAATGAGCCCATACGCACATCCGCACGGAGGCGGAGCGCACCCAAAGGGAGGCAGGCCGGTTGCGAGGAATGCCCCGCCAGGACAGAAGGTTGGGATCATCGCCTCAAGGCGCACGGGCAGGACAAAGAAGTGATATGGAGTGAAATGGAGGAGGGAGAGATATGGCATATAGAGAATTCACCTACCGCGGATACACTGCAAGCCAGCTCGCGAGCATGCCGATGGACGAGTTCATCAGACTGTTGCCCAGCAGGCAGCGCAGGTCCCTTCTGAGGGGGCTCACCCCTGATCAGAGGGCTCTCTTCGAGCGGATAAGGAAGGCCAAGACCTCGAAGGGCAAGAAAGTGGTCATCAGGACACACTGCAGGGACATGATAATCCTGCCAGAGATGATCGGGCTTACCATATCAGTGCACAACGGCAAGGAGTTCGTCCCGGTCGAAATACTACCAGAGATGGTGGGCAAGTATCTCGGAGAGTTCGCGGTAACGACAGCCAAGGTAACGCACGGCGCTCCTGGTCTGAAGGCCACGAGGAGCTCGATGTTCATACCGCTCAAGTAATTTTTTCTTTCCATCCATTTTTCGGGTCGGGCATTAACTTGCCCTTCCATTTTTTGTGAAAAACTTTTTATAGCCCCCCCAAGTTGTAAACTGTGCAATCTGAACTATGATAGAGGTTGGAAGTGTTCCCGATGCCTGAATGGGGATATTCAATGGTCGAAATTGACCCTGACCGGATGGCCAAAGCAAGCGGTAGGGATCTCAGGATCTCGCCTAAGGAGGCCAGGGAGATCTGTGCTACCATCAAGAACATGCGCCTAGACGATGCGATAAGCTATCTCGAGCGCGTGACTCAGAAGAAGGAAGGCGTTCCATACAGAAGGTTCAACTCGAACGTCCCTCACCACCCAGAGATCGCAGCCAGGTGGGGTGTCCCGTCAGGCAGGTATCCTGTAAAGGCGTCCTCTGAGATCATCAAGATCCTCAAGAACGCCAAGGCAAATGCGGAGAACAAGGGTCTGGACAGCGAGCGCCTCAGGATAGTCCATGCCTGCGCGCAGGCGGGACTGCGCATGAGGAACTACATCCCGAGGGCATTCGGCCGGGCCACACCCTTCTACCACCCGCTCACCCATGTTGAGATTGTAGTCGAGGAGGAAGCCTGAGTTTGAGCGTAATGAAGTTTTTCATCGGTAAACTCTCTAAGAACATGATCATAGACAATTACCTGAGGAATGAGCTTAAGAGGGCAGGATACGCCGGGGTCGAATTCCAGAAGACCCCACTCGGCAACCGAGTCGTGATCTACGCCGAGCGCCCTGGAATGGTCATAGGCAGGCAGGGAGCAACGATCCGTGAGCTTGCCCAAGTCATCGAGTCAAAGTACCAGCTTGAGAGCCCCCAGATCGCGGTCATCCCGGTCCAGAACCCTGAGCTCAACGCAAGGATCATGGCTGGCAGGGTTGCGTCTGCGCTCGAGAGGGGGATACACTTCAGGAGGGCGGCATTCATCGCGCTCAGGCAGATAATGGAGGCAGGTGCGCGCGGCGCCGAGATCGTGATTAGGGGCAAGCTCTCTACCGAGAGGGCGAGGTATGAAAAGTTCAAGTCTGGCGCGGTCCTGAAGGCAGGGGAGCCCAGAAAGTATGCTGTAGACCGTGCGGTTACGCACGTCCAGCTAAAGCCTGGGATGTTCGGCATACAGGTCAGCATATACCTCCCGATCAACACGATAGACGACATCCACGTCACAGAGCCGAAGCAAGTAGCAGCGGAGTGAGTGGTGCGCATGGCTATTTTCAGGATAAACGAGATCAGGAAGATGCCCAAGGAAGAGAGGAAAACCAAGCTCAACGAGCTCAAAGTCGAGCTCTCCAAGCTCATGACTGCAAAGGCTATGGGCGGGTCTTTGGAGAACCCATCAAGGATAAGGCTACTGAGGAAGACCATAGCCAGGTTCCACACCGTCGAACGGGAGGAGGCCCTGGGCATTAGGAAGGCAGAGGTCGAACAGGAGGCGCCGAAGGCATGAATGTGATGCCCGAGAACATAATCTACAACGAGCTGATAGGTCTGAGGGTAAGCGTGGTTGGATCGACAGACCCTTCGCTGTCGGGCGTTTCTGGCACTGTGGTTGACGAGACTGCAAATATGCTCGTAGTCTCGACCGCAGGATCAGCCTGCAAGAAGATGATCCCTAAGATGGCATCAAGGTTCTCTTTCTTCATTCCGGAGGAAGTCGTCGTCGAAGGACGCGAAATTGCGATGCGCCCGGAAGAGAGGCTAAAGAGGTTACAGAGGAGGCACTAAGACATGTCCCAGTCAGCTAAAGAGTTGAAAACCGAGTCATGTGGGGACAAGGACTGCCCCATCCACGGGGAGCTTTCCACCCGCGGGACCGTCCTATCAGGGGTGGTCGTGAGCGACAAGATGAACAAGACCGTTGTGGTCCAGATCGACTACCTCCATTACTTCCCAAAGTACAACCGGTACGGGAAGAGGAGGAGCAAGATACATGCACACAACCCGCCCTGCATCCATGCAGCTAAGGGTGACCTAGTCAAGATAATTGAGTGCAGGCCTCTCAGCAAGACCGTCTCGTATGTGGTGGTAGAGAAGAAGGCAGGTGTCTGAGGATGGCAAAGCGAGGTAAGGGTTTAGGGGGAGGAATAACATACAGGCCTGGGATCAGCGCAGGTCTCGAGCATGAGTCGCTCCTCAGGTGCGCAGACAACAGCGGCGCAAAAGTCCTCCAGATAATAGGGGTGCCTAGGACAAAGACCCGGATCAGGCGAGTCGCCAGCGCCACTGTTGGCGACAAGGTGATAATCTCCGTCAAGGAGGGGACCCCTGAGGTTAGGCGGCAGATATTCCACGCAGTCATAATAAGGCAGAGGAAGCCTTTCAGGAGGATGGACGGCACCTGGATCCAGTTCGAGGACAACGCAGGAGTCATAGTCACTGAAGAGGGCGAAACGAAAGGCACAGAGATTAGGGGGCCGGTCGCAAAGGAGGCTGCCGAGAGGTGGCCCAAGGTAGCGGGGCTGGCCTCTATAGTAGTGTAGGTGAGACCGAATGTCAAGCGTAAAGCCAAAGAAACAAAGGAAGATGCTGGACGAGTCAACATACAGGAAGCGGCAGATACGCGCGCCGCTCTCGAAGGATCTCAGGTCAAAGTACGGTAAGAGGACCGTCTCACTGAGGAAAGGGGACACAGTCCAGGTCACCAGAGGGGACTACAAGGGGCACGAGGGTAAGGTAGCTTCAGTCGACACCTCTGAGATGCGCATAACTGTCGAGGGGGTCAACACTAAGAAGATGGACGGGACCACGATCCCAGTCAAGATCTCTCCCTCCAAGGTTATGGTCACGAAGCTGGACCTATCTGACAAGATCAGGAAGGATTCATTCAAAGGTGATTAAAAGGAGGATTAAGATTGGCAGGACACCTTAGGACTTATCCGGCGCCCAGGCACTGGCCTGTCGCCATAAAAGAAAGGGCATTCACGGTGAAGCCGTCTGCCGGACCGCATCCAATCGAAGAGTGCATACCCTTGGGCATACTGCTCAGGGATGTGCTCGGGAAGGTAAAGACAATCGGCGAGGCAAAGAGGGCCCTCTCCGAGAGGAAGGTGTTTGTGGACGGGAGGGCTAGGACGGACTACCGCTACCCTGTAGGCTTGATGGACATCATTCACATCAAGCCCGAGGAAGCTTACTTCAGGGTGATCTCACACAAGGTCAAGAAATTGGCTTTGATGAAGATCCCAGCTGAAGAGGCTACGTTCAAGCTCCTGAAGATCACTGGAAAGCGACTGCTAAAGCAAGGAAAGCTCCAGCTCGCCTTCCACGACGGCAGCACGAAGATATTCGAGGTCGAAGACCCGTTCAACATCCAGCTCCCGTATATGACTAACGACGTGCTCAAAATATCCCTCTCAGATGACCAGGTGGTGGATCATCTTCCCCTTGCGCAGGGATCATTTGTGGTTGTGACTGGGGGGCGCAACGTAGGACAGTACGGTACTGTTCTCGAAGTTCCAGAGAGCAAGTCTCCTAACGCCCTTGCCAAAGTCTCAATAGGCGGTAACGAGACTACCGTTACGCTTAAGTACCTATTCCCGATAGGGAAGGAGAGTCCGATCATTACCATAAATGGAGAGGTGGCATAGGTTGTCCGAGGGTGCTACCGCCGCCGCAGGCGGCGAATTGAACCCCATGCGTGAGATAAGACTTGGTAAAGTCGTCGTCAACATGGGACTGGGGGAGGGCGGAGAGAGGCTAGAGAAGGCCATGACCGTCCTCAAGTCGATAACTGGCGCGAAGCCATGCCCTAGAAAGGCAAAGAAGTCCATACGCGATTTTGGGGTCAGGAAGGGCGAAAACATCGGCTGCGTAGTGACCCTAAGGGGCTCCCAGGCAGACGATTTCCTAAAGCGTGCATTCGAATCCTTGAAGAACAAGATCAAGGAGAGCTGCTTCGACAACTACGGGAACATATCATTCGGCATCAAGGAGCACATAAACCTCCCCGGAACTAAATATGACCCGACGCTCGGCATATTTGGCATGAATGTCTGCATCGTCCTCGAGCGCCCCGGATATCGTGTTGCCAGGCGGAAAATGAGGCCCGGCACGATCGGGATGGGGCACCGCGTCAACAGGGACGAAGCGATAGAGTACATGAAGCGCCGGTTCGGCATCAATATTGAAACGGAGGCCTAAACATGGGTAAATACCGTCAGCCAAAAGAGAGGAAATTCGGAAAAGGCAGTAGAAGGTGCAAGAGGTGCGGCTCTAAGGGGAGCACCCTGATAAGGAGATATGGCTTGAACCTTTGCAGGCAGTGCTTCAGGGAATCGGCTGAGACGCTCGGCTTCAAGAAGTATCTGTGATGGTGATTGTCGATGTGGGTACAGGATCCTCTTGCAAATTCACTTGTCAACATTATGAACAGCGAAGAGAGGGGTAAGAACGAGTGCATAGTCACTCCGGCACCCAAACTCATCGCGAACGTCCTCAGAGTCCTCCAAAAGTCAGGGTATGTGGGAGAGTTCGAGTACATCGATGACGGAAGACTGGGCAAACTAAGGATCCAGCTGCTCGGAAGGATCAATAAGTGCGGCGTGATCAAGCCCTACTTCAATGTTTCGTACAAAGATCTCGAGCGCGTCGCCCAGCAGTATCTCCCCGGAAAGGAGATTGGCTTCATCATACTCACAACGCCAAAGGGAATTATGACTCACAAAGAGGCCCTCGCCAACAGGATCGGAGGAAGGCTGTTGGCCTACGTCTACTGAGGTGGTGCATGTGGTGGACTTCGCCTCTGCTAGAGTTCAGATCCCTGAAGGGATTCAGGTCGAGCTAAACGCGTCCGCCGTCACAGTGACAGGCCCGAAGGGGATGCTGACTAGGGACTTCGCCCACACGGGTCTCAGGCTCTCGGTTGACGGTAATGCCGTTGACATCACTGCCACAATGAAGGGGAAGAAGCAAAGAGCGCTCGTCGGGACCGTGGCATCGCACATAAGGAACATGATAAAGGGAGTGACTCAGGGCCACGTTTACAAGATGAAGGTCGTCTATGCGCACTTCCCAATCACCGTCAAAGTAGCAGGAAGGGATGTGCTTATAGAGAACTTTATGGGGGAGCGTTCCAAGCGGCGTGCCAAGATAGTCGGGAATGCCAAAGTGACCGTCCAGGGCGAAGAGCTTCTGATCGAGGGTGTTGACAAGGAAGAGGTCGGTCAGACCGCAGCTAACATTCACATGGCGACACATGTGAAGAAGATGGATCCGAGGGTCTTCCAAGACGGAATATATCTGGCGGAGAGGGTGTGAAATGACCGGTTGTGGATGCTCACAGGAGAACTGCGCGCACGAGTTCGAGTCATTACTGAAGAAGCGCCAAAAGATCGCCAGTAGGCGACCAAAGTTCAGGAGATCGGAGTCAAACAGGTTCCCTAGGCTCGGCGACAAATGGCGGAGCAGCAAGGGAATCCGATCCAAGATGCGGCTGAAGAAGAAGAGCAGGTGGCCCATAGTCGAGACCGGGTACCGCGGTCCAAGGCTTACAAGGGGCTTGAATCCCAAGGGAAGGATCGAGGTGCTTGTCCATACGCCGGAGGACGTCGAGTTCATAGACCCTTACATCATGGCGATCAGGATAGCAGCTAGCGTTGGGAAGAGGAAACGTGCTGAGATAATCAAGAAGGCTGAGGAATTCGGCGTTGATATAGTCAACCTAAGGCCCGAAGAGAAGCCGAAAGAAGCTAAAGCTGAATTAGAGCGCGAGGAAGAGCCGTCAGAGGCGACGGGCGCCTCCGAGGCTTCAGATAAGGATCAGGAGGGTGGCAGGGAATGAGCCTAAGCAACCAGCGGCGCCTAGCGGCAGAAGTCCTCGGTGTCGGGGAGACGCGGGTATGGATAGACCCGACGAGGTTCGAAGACGTGGTGGCAGCAATAACCCGCGAGGACATACGGAACCTGATCAAAGAGGGCGTGATTAGGGCCAGGCCCGCGAGGGGCATCAGCAGGGGCAGGTACAGGGTAGCCCACATCCAGAAGAAGAAGGGTCTGCGGAAGGGTCCGGGCAGCCGAAAGGGGAAGGTCGAGGGCGAGGAGTGGGAGTACCGCATACGTTCCATGCGTGCCTTCCTCAGGCTCCTTAAGAAGAGAAAGATAATCGCGCCCGCCATTTACAGGGAGCTCTACCTCAAGGCAAAGGGCGGCGCTTTCCATGACAAGAGGCAGCTCAAGACATATATCGAGGAGCACGGTTTGGCAAGGAGGTAATGTTAATTGGCTAAGGGAACGATTTACAGGGTAGCATTCCGGAGAAGGCGTGAGGACAGGACGGACTATCGCCTCAGGAAGAGGCTCATAACGAGCAGGCTTCCGAGACTGGTTATAAGGCGGAGCCTAAAGCACACCTACCTCCAGCTAGTGGAAGCAAGGATCGAGGGGGACCACATCTTGGTCTCAGCAAGCACGGCTGAGCTGAGGAAGTACGGGTGGAAGGGCGGGACAGGCAATGTGCCTGCTGCATACCTCGCCGGTTTTCTCATCGGGAAGAAGGCGATTGC
>JASFYK010000021.1 GCA_030055545.1 Thermoproteota archaeon
GAGCGTGCGGTCTCGCCAGTAATGAATGTCGACGTGAGGAACGTGCGTGGCGGCCCTTCTTATGCTGAAACACAGAGGATGATGGGCGAGAGGACGAGGTCCTTGGAAGACGAGGAAAGAGCCTTAGTGTCGATCCGGCACAGGATAGACAGGGCGCGGGACGAGATGCGCAAGGAGGTTGCGGCTATCATCCGTTCTGGAGCAAGTAGGTAGCCGTTTCCTTAACCAGCGTTCCCGTCCTTTCGTTCTTGACAATCGCCTCGAGGTACCCTTGCCATCCAAGTCCAGTCCGCTCAGCCCAGACTTTGAAATGCTCCCTTAGCCTCCTTTCCGCCTCGGCGTGCCTGTTGCACATCTCTTTCCCTTCCTCAACTTCCTCTCCCATTTTTCCGCAAATCTTGCACTTCATCCCTTCACCCTCGATGGGCACTTCGTGTTGAGGCATACCCTCCAGGGCTTGCTCCACCCCCCCATGACCAACACGGTTGGATAGCCGCAAGCCCTGCACACTTCTCCTGTAGCCTTTACGGTCCCCTTCTGGGGAAGGGGTGCCGAGAAACTGCACCCTTCGCCGTAGTTAGAGCACCCCACAAACCTCTTGCCGGTCTTCCTTGAACGGACAATTTTGAGCTCCCCATTTTTGCACGAGGGGCACATGCCTATCTTATTCTTCTGGTCTTTAATCTCTCCAACAAGGGTGGCGATCTCTGCGCCGACAGCCTCGAACTCGGAGATCATGTGACCGAAAGCATCCCTGACAGCCTCTGCCCCTCTTATGAGTACGGCTGAGTAGTCCTCCCTGCCCTCCTCTATCCCCGCCATCCTCTCCTCGAGATCCCTTGTCAGCCCGATCGACACCAGATCCGGGAAGCGCTTCCTCAGCATCTCAATTACGCCGCGGCCCAGCCCCGTCACGCGGATGCTGCTTCCCGAGATGTACCCGCGCCTGTAAAGTGTGCTTATTATCTCAGCGCGGGTCGACTTGGTCCCCAGCCCGTTACTCTCCATGAATTTGATCAGGCTGCTCTGGTTGAACCTTGGGGGAGGATCGGTGAACGTCTCCTCGACCCGCACGTTTTCCGCCCTCGCCGCGTCTCCCTCACACGCCTCTGGCAGCCTGGAGCTGCTGATCTTCACATAAGGCACGTAGTGCTCCATCCATCCGGGATCAGAAACCGCCTCTCCCTTGATCGTGAAGACGTCGCCTTGTTCCAGCTCGACCTCTATTGTCTTCGAGGATTTCAGGGCAGGCGGTCCGAAGGTGGAGATGAACCGTTTTACTATAAGGTCATAAACTTTTCTGGCATCTGCCCCGAGCCTATTCGGCTTGATCCCTGTTGGGTGGATAGCCGGATGGGCGGGATCTGACTTCTTGCCTTGCCTAGGCCAGAGCCCCCTCCCGGAATCAGCATAATTGAGTATCGAGCTCACGCTCTCCTTGTACGCCTCATTCGCCCCCAGCTCCGTGAGGATGCCCCTAAACCCTATCGAGGGGGGCAGCTGCTGGCTCGACGTCCTCGGGTAGGATATCAGCCCCTCCAGGTACAGCCCCTCTGCTATCTTCTGGGTCCTCCAGGGCTGGAGCCCGAAAACCCTGTACGCCTCACCCTGGAGTTCCCCGAGGTCAAACGGGTGCGGCGCAGGGACTGTCAACTCGGCTTCCTCGACCCTGCGCACCTTCCCCGGGGACCCTGCGCACCTGATCTTTAGTGCCTCGCCCTCTGCTTTGTTCAAGATCGGGTTCCTCGAGTACTCCGCTTTGGCTGTCTCTCCGCTGGATGGGAACCTGATCTCGGCCCCGGCAGTCCAGTACGGATCTGGGACATGGAGGTCTATCTCGTTCTCCCTCCTGCAGAGCGCCTCCAGCGTGGGGCTCTGGACCCTGCCTGCACTGAGCACCTCGAAATTTCCGGTGTTGCAGCTGTAAGCGTCCATCATTGCCCTCGATACGTTCACGCCAAAGATCCAGTCGATCTCGTGCCTTGCCATCCCTGCATTTATGACTGGCATGTCGAGCTCAGAGGTGCTCTCGTATGCCCTTAAGAGCTCGTCCCTCGTGAGCGATGAGAACTTCATCCGCCTTGCCTTAGCGTCTGCCCCGCCGCAAGCGTTCCTAAGTATCATGAAAGCGATCAGGCTTCCTTCGGTGTCGTAATCGCAGGCGCTTATGAACGAGTCCGCCTCCCTCGCAAGCCTTGCTATCTCCTCCAGGAATAGCTTCGCCCGCCTTCCACTTGCGGGTTTCCAGACAAGGTTGAAGACGGGGAAGCTCCAGCCCTTGCACTGCTGGACTGGGATGTAGAGGTGCCCCAGAGCTGATACCACCGTGACCGTGTCGCCGCCCTTCTGGAACCGGTAGAATGGCAAGCCACGACCAATCCTGCCGACACCCCTGCCGCCGAGCGCATACGCTATCTTCTTGGCTGCGCTCGGCTTCTCGCATACAAGTAGGTGATGAGCCACGCCACCCGCCCCGACCCAAAACTTAATACTTTTCATGGTCTTATTAAATGTGGTATGCCCCTCACTTCGATCAAGTCCAGGTTCCTCCTCCTCTCGCTCTCGCTCTTCTACAACGCTGCTTTCGTAGACCGAGTGTGGACCGACCCAAAAATGCGGCGGACACTTGCAGGCGTCATGGGGACTGTGCTTATAGGGATCTCAGCTGCCGTCTACTCGATTGACAGGGTCTTCTTCTCGACCAGCACGTCCCCATATTCCGACTTTGGCATATTCCTTGGGCTGGTGCTATTCTTGGTGGGCGCCTGGAAAGGGGGGATGGTGATCGCCTTCGACATCGAGCGATCTTGGGCGATCTTGAGAGCGAAGAGGACCGTCCTCTGCGTTCTGGACGACCCGATGCAATCCTCTGCATACATTGAGGGGATCCTCACCGCATCGCAGGACATCAAGGGGGGGAATGGTTTAAAAGTATCCGAGAAGTATTTGATGTTCGCGGCAGAGATATGGGCCGAGTCCATGGCCAGAAAGGGTCTGATACGGATAGAGCGAGTCCTTGAGAATGGTGACCTGGGTGATCTGATTGCCAATAAGAGTCTTATGTCATCAATGTAAAGCCGTCTTGTACGAAGATCCCGAACTCGTATCGCCGAAAGAGATACTCGAGAAGAACAACGGGCGGTGCCCGAAGTGCTCAACACCCTTGAGCTTCGACTCGAACAGCCTGAGGATCTCCATTTCGGACGAAAACAGGCGGGGTCTTCTGAAGCTATTCCAGAAGAACGTCTGAATCCGTGCTGGAGAGTTGGATTTTTTGCGGTGAAATATGCATTTTTCCACCCATAAATAAAAATAGCAAGACTCAGAAATCGGATAGAGGGTGTCATGATGTCGGACTTCATTGACGTTGGGGGGAATTTGATCAAGAAGGGACTGAAGTATGCAAAAACACACGAATGGATCGATCTCTCATCCTCACCTTCTAAAGTAGGGATCTCCGACTTCGCTCAGAGGAGCCTCCACGACGTTGTATATGCGGATCTCCCAAAGGTCGGTCAGGCGGTCAAGCGGGGCCTGACCCTCTGCACGCTCGAGTCGATCAAGGCAGTCGCAGAGGTCTACTCTCCGGTAGACGGGGTTGTGACCGAAGTCAACTCCGAGCTCGAGAGCAACCCCGAGCTTATCAACAAGGATCCGTACGGCAACGGCTGGCTGGTCAAATTGAAGGTCACGGGCGGGATGGAGGGCCTGATCGGTGCCGAGGACTACTCCGAACTTGTGAGGAAGCAGCTCTGAGCTTTTTTAGTCCTTTATTCTGCATCTCACTCCGTCCCTGCGACAATCATCATCTTGGTGAAGTTGTAATCTGCAACCACTCTCATAGGACCCAACAATAGCGCGTCTAGCTCGGGGTCCCCTGTGTCGACCCTCAGCACTCTGGTTCCCC
Organism: Thermoproteota archaeon; assembly: GCA_030055545.1. Lineage (GTDB taxonomy): Archaea > Thermoproteota > Methanomethylicia > Methanomethylicales > Methanomethylicaceae > Methanosuratincola. The sequence continues at coordinate 3,908 of JASFYK010000021.1, forward strand.
TCAGCTTCTCCCTTGTGGCTATCACGACCACGTTCTCTCTCCCGACCGCCCTGATCACCCTTGGGCTTATCTGCTGATTCCCCCTGCCGAAGATAAAACCTTGGTTACCTATCGGGGAAACGATGATCCTTGCCCTCCCATCTCTTACATTCCTGAAGACGATCTCCTCCGAGGCGTCTGCTGCAACAAGCCCCTTGTCTTTCACGATGTCGACGCCGAGCTGCGACCCCTCGATGCCCAGTACCTGGTTTATTTTCTTGACTGTGCTGCCTGGTCCGAGTACATAAGTCACGCCCCGCTCCATCCTCTCGACTATCCACTCGGCTATAGCCAGCGCGTTTTCGCTGACGTCGTCTATGGGCTGCGATGCTAGCTTCATCCCCTGCACCCTCTCTGGGTCGTACGGGACACTCATGTACCCGTATATCTTCGACGAGACCCTCCCTTGCCTGAAAGCCTCCTCGTCCACATCTGCAACCTCCGCCTCCTTCAGAGGGAGTTCGCCCCAAAGGAACCTGACGAGGATCCACGCTGCTGCCTCGGGGCTCACGGCGAAGACCCCACTGTGCATCTTGACCCCTGCTGGGATGCCAATGACTGGAACCCCCTCCCCAACCGCGTCCAAGACATCCCTCGCGGTCCCGTCCCCGCCGCAGAATGCGATCACCTCGACCCCCTCCTCGAGCATCTTGGCAGCCGCCAGCTTGGTGTCTTCGTTCGTCGTCCTCTCCTTCCTGTCCATCCCCCGTACCAGCCGGAACGGCAGAGCCGCCCTCCTGAATGCTTCCTCCCCCATCTGGCCTGGACAAGTAAGGAAATCGATCGCCGATCCCAACGGCCTCAATTTCTCCAGGAACCTCGCCGCCCTGCCGATGGACACTTCAACGGCTCCGAGGTGGAGGGCCCTCTCAGCCAAGCCGTCCGTGCCCTTCAGCCCGACCGCCCCGCCCATGCCTGCCACCGGGTTGACGATTAGCCCCGCCCTTCTGATACTAAGCATCGTGTTTCTGCCCCCCTGTGACCGCAAGGGGTAGGTTTGCCGCGTCTAGATCCTCTCAATACTTATGGTGTACTTCTCTCCCTCGATCTCCCATACTTCGGGGACGCCAAAATCCGGATCCTGCAGCGATATCTTGAGCTCCTTTGCCCTAACCTCCCCCGCAATCTCCGTCGCTTTGCTCTCGAGCGCCCTTCTCGCATCCTCTGACGGGGCCGTCACGAATGCCTTTATGTAGTCGTCCACGTTTAGGTCGGCCCTCTTCCTCATCTCCTGAATCCTCCTCACAACGTCCCTGGCTAACCCCTCAGCAAGTAGCTCATCGCTCTTTGTCGTGTCGATGAAGATCTCCCCGTACCTGCACTTCTCCCCCTTGTAGTTTCCAGGGAGCCTCTCTTGGACGCCCACGTAATCCTTCTTTACCTCAATCCTGCCCATGCCTTCCACCTCCACCCAGACGGACTCCCCCTTCTCGAATGCCTCCATCGCCTCCTTCCCGTTGAGGGCACTGATAGCTTGCGCAACCAAATTGCTCTTCTCTCTGAAGACTGGGCCGAGTATCGACCTGTTGGGGATCAGGGCCACCTCCTTCATCCTCCACCCCTCCTCGGGCGTTATCACCTCAATTTCCTTCACGTTCGCTTGGTCCTCGATGATCCCCTTCATCCTCTCGACCGCCACCTTAACCGATTCGCTCCCGGTCACGACCTTCATCCTGAGGAGTGGCATCCTAGTCTTTATCCTGGCAGCCTGCCTTGCGCTGAATGACGCCTCAACCACCTCTCTTACCACCTTCATCTCCTCCTCAAGCTCCGGGTCCATCCTCTCTTCCGACGGGGAGGGCCACTTGAGCATGTGGACGCTCTCCGGCATCCCCTCGAGCCCTGCGAAGACGTTCCTGTAGATCTCCTCCGACACGAACGGCGCTATCGGCGCGATCAGTTTGAGGTAATTCAAGAGGACATGGCTGAGGGTGGCATATGCGGCTATCTTGTCCGGATCCTCTTCCTCCGTCCAGGTCCTCCTCCTGATCAGTTTTATGTACCACCTGCTGACATCGTCCCTCATGAAACCCTCGAGGTCCCTCACCGCCTCGAATACCCTGCACCCCGCCATCGCCTCGGTGACTCTCCTTATAAGGCCCTCGAGCTTTGAGATTATCCACCTGTCCTCCAGCCTCAGGTGCCTTTCCACGCCATTGATCGTGTGTTTCACCGGATCGAAATTGTCGAGGTTCATGTAAAGGCTGGCGAAGTAATACGTGCTCCAGAGGATGTTGAGGAACCTTGCTGTCTCCTCTATCGACTTCCACGTGAACCTGAGGTCTTCCCATGTGGTGCACCCGAGCTCGTACCATCTCAGAGTGTCCCTGCCGAACTTCTCTATGACCTCCTCGGGGAAGACGACATTGCCGAGGGACTTGTGCATTGCCCTGCCGTCCTGGGCAGTCGTGAATCCGTGCATCAAAACCCTCCTGTATGGGGCTTCGTTGAAGAGCACGACGCTGCAGACCATGAGAGTGTAGAACCATCCCCTCGTCTGGTCCTGCCCCTCAAGAATCAGGTCTGCGGGCCACCACCTCTCAAAGCCCTCCTGGCTCTTCGGGTAACCGAGGCATGCGAACGAGGCAGATCCGGAATCCATCCAGACGTCAGCCACGTCCTGTACCCTTTGCATATCGCCGCCGCATTCGCACCTTAGCTTTATCCTGTCCACCCACGGGCGGTGCAGCTCAATGTCGCCTAATCCTGGAGCATTCTCCCTGAGCTCGTCTATGGATCCAATGACGCGGTGCTTTCCGCAGGAGTTGCAGACCCAGATCGGGAGAGGTATTCCCCAGTACCTCTGCCTCGAGATCACCCAGTCCTTTGCGTTCTTTATCCAGTTGCCGAACCTTGCCTTGCCTGCCCACTCAGGTATCCATTCGACCTTCTCGTTCTCTTCAAGGAGCCGCTCCTTGAGGTCGGTGACTTTGATGAACCACTGCGAGGCAGTCCTCAGGATCAGGGGCGTCTTGCACCTCCAGCAGTGCGGGTACCTGTGCCTCGTCTTCTCTGTTTTGAAGAGAAGGCCCTTCGACCTGAGATCCTCGATTATCTCGCCGTTGGTCTCCCTGACGCTCTTTCCGGCGTACTTCCCAGCCTCCTCGGTGAAAAGCCCACGCTCGTCCACAGGGCAGAAGTCCGGCAGCCCGTACTCCTCTCCGACGGCATGGTCCTCCTCCCCGTGACCGGGTGCGGTGTGTACGCAGCCGGTGCCCTCCTCCAGCGTGACAAACTGGTCGCTGAGCACAACGAAGTGCGCGGGGCTGAGCTTTGACTGCTCGGGCACTTCTTCTAGTAGTGGAGCCCTGTAACTGAGCCCCCTCAGGTAGGAGCCAGGGAACCTCTCTACGATCTCATATTCCCTACCTAGGCCAGAGAAGACGTGGTCGAGCCTGGCCTCTGCAAGAATGTAGGTCTCCCCCCCTGATCTCGCGCGCACGTACATGAAATCGGGGTGCACCATCACAGCGGCGTTCGCAGGCAGCGTCCATGGTGTCGTGGTCCAGATCAGTATGTACTCGTCGTCCTTGCCCTCGACCTTGAACTTCACGTATATGGATTCCTCCTCCAGCTCCCTATACTCGTCCGTGGCCTCGTACCCTGCAAGCACCGTCTCGCACCTCGGGCACCAGTGGACGACCTTCTTGCCCTTCCCAAGGAGCCCCCTCTCGTCTGCCCTCTTCAGCATCGCCCAGACCGACTCGATGTAGTAGTCGTCGAGCGTCCTGTAGGGGGAGTCCCAGTCCATCCAGACCCCGAGGTTCTTGAATTGCCTCGTCGCGATCTGGAGGTTCTCGAGGGCAAACGACTTGCATGCCTTTATGAAGTTCTCTATCCCCATCGTCTCGATCTCTTTCTTGCTCTTTATGCCAATCTTCTTCTCAACCATCACTTCTATGGGTAGACCATGCATGTCAAAACCGGGCTGGTCCCTCACCCTGAAGCCGTTCATCCTGTAAAATCTGATGTAGGCGTCTTTGAGTATCTTGTTCCATGCCGTGCCGACGTGTATAGGGTTGGTAACGTACGGCGGCCCGTCCAAGAAGTAGAACTTCCCTTGCCCCGCTCCCCTCGCCTTCTCCTCTATCCCCATGTCCTGCCAGTACGCGAAAACCCCTTCTTCCACTGCCTTTGATTTGTAGTCCTTTGGCATCTTGCCTATGCGCGACATGCCGTCTACCCCAGATACCTGAAATCTTTAGCCGCTTCGATATTAACCCTTTCCTTGATTGATGCCCCGATCCTAGCTTGGAGTCCGATCTGGGTTCAACACCATAGGGTTTAAATTGTTCCCGGGATAAGGTCAATTGTTTTGGTGGTATCGAGAATGAGCCGTCAGGCAAACTTCCCTTTGAGGGGCCTTAAGTTGGGCGTAAACGACCTCCTGGTCTACATCTCGCTTATCGCGTTACTGGCCTTTGGCGTGGCCATACGCCTACTCTCCCTGAAATGGGGGATTTACCTCGATGAATTCGACCCATACATCCAGTACAAGGGGGCGCAGTACATAGTCGAGAACGGCTTTAACGCATGGTACACTTGGTTCGACCCCACGAGGTGGGCGCCCTGGGGGACTGACCAGTCCACGGCTGGGCTGCCGGGGGTCCCCTTCGCAGGTGCCGCCGTTTACCTGCTGCTGAACTCCCTCGGCATAAATGTCCCCCTCTTCGATGTGGTCGTCTTCTTCCCGGTCTTCGCCGGCGGCGTCATCATTCTCCTGGGCTACTTCCTTGGGAAGGAGCTGGTAAACCGAGGAGTGGGGCTGCTGACCTCGCTGATCCTGGCCATCGACTCCACTGCCATCCAACGGACCTCCCTCGGCTTCTTCGACACGGAGTCCGTCGGGATGATTGGAATGCTCGTAGCCCTTATCTTCTTCGTCAAGTCACTCCGCGGTAGAACCGTCCCTTATGCCGTTGTCTCCGGTCTCGGGCTCGCTCTGATGGCAATCTCGTGGAGGGCCTTCCTTTACACGATCAACTTCCTCGCGCTCTATGTAGTCATAATGGTGCTGCTGGGCAGGTGGAACAGGCGCATGACCGCCTCCTTCGCAATCGTCTCATCTATTACGCTCTTCGCCGTAGCGGCGACCCCTGCGTACGGGCTCTCAACCCTAATTTCCCCCTACACCATGGGCGCCTATGTGGCATTCCTCGTATGCATCATCAGGACACTCACCGACGAGATCCCGGACCCTGCGAAGAGGGCAAAGTTCACCTTCGGGATTGTCGCCTCGGTCTTGGTCGTGGCGGGGGCCCTTACACTCTCAGGGGTTTTCGGGGACATAACCGGGAAGTTCTTGGCAATTGTGAACCCGTTCTCGCGCATTGACGAGGGCGTCAGGACGGTCGGGGAGCAATTCCCGTCCACCTGGTCACAACTATTCTCGACATACCGCTCCCTTTTGCTCCTGCTGCCAGTTGGGGTACTCTATGCATTGAGGCGACTGAGCGACGAGGCAGTATTCATGACGCTCCTTGCCATCACCTCGCTCTACGGAGCCGGATCCTTCGTCCGCCTGCTGATCCTCGTCGCCCCCGCCGTGGCAATAGTCTCGGGATATGCCCTCACCTCACTACTCACCACGGTCCGCCCGGTTCTGAAGCACGAGCTGGACCGAAAGAGCAAGGCCTCCCTGCTCGGCAAGTACTACGGGTTCTTCACGATCGCCCTCATCGCAGTCACACTGGTGCCGGTCGTAGCCGACTCACCTGGGATCAGGGCTGCAGACCGCCCGGCAATGATAGTCTCGGCATCTACAGGGGTGCGCCAGGAGATACCGGACTGGATAGAAGCCCTCGCTTGGATGAGGGACAACATACCTCAGGATGCGATTGTGGGGTGCTGGTGGGACTATGGATATTGGATAAACATCATGGCAAACAAATCCGTGATAAGCGACAACGCCACCATCAACGGGACCCAGATCGTCCAGGTGGCGAAGGCCTTCCTCAACAACGAGTCCGTTTCGCTCGAGATCTTCAGGGCGATGAACGTCTCATACGTCGTGGTCTATGAGCCCTTCACGCTCGTATCCACGAACCCGCCCCTCGCGCTCCCTCCATGGTACATACTCGGAGATTTTGAGAAGTCCACCGCCATGATGGTCTGGGCAGGCTACAACTCCTCCGAATACATCTCTCCTGTCACGATAAACTTGGGAGGGACCCTCTACAGCTACCCGCTGCCAGCCGGGCCAAAGGCAGCAAATACCACGCTGTATCAGCTGCTCTTCTACCCTTACAGAGAGGCGTACAACCAGACCCTAGGGGTCAAGATATCTGCCCCGCAGAACTACCAGCTCGTCTACATCTCTCCGAGCAACGGATGGGTGATGGTATACAAGATCAATTACCCGTGATTGTTTTTGTCTTGTTTGCCGCTCAGGGGCATAGCCCCGACACGCGCCTTTCTTTTTCCTTCTATGCTTTATCCTTCCCATCAAGTTCCTTCAGTGCCAGTCGGAACCTGCTGTATCTGTCATGGGGCGAGAACTTCGCGGGGTGCGGGATCTTGAGTCCCCCGCCGCAGCGGGGGCAGGCGTCCTGCCTCAGCGTATACGTGCCGCACGAGGTGCACCTCCTGAGCATCCCCTTCATCCGCCGGACACCCCCTACCGGACGAATTCTGCAGTCCCGCCAGACTTCCTGAAGCTGTTTGCTATTGCATCGACAGCTGACTTCATCTGCTCCTCGGCGACCCTGTAGTCCTTTGCAGAGATTTCTATTCTGTACCTGGGGGCGCCGAGCGTGTACATCTCTACCCTTGCCAGTTTCGGATCGACTGCCTTGATCCCTTCGTTGAGCGCCCTCTTGATGTCCTCAACCCCCTCTGGCCTGTTCGTGGCAAGCTTGACCTCACCCGTTATCTGCACCATAGGCGCCTCGATGTGATCCTTCGAAGCGTCATAGAGCGCGCTTGCCCACTCCTCGCCTATGCCCGCCTCCAATACCGCCTTCGGCCCCCTCTGGACGAGCTGTTCGAGCGCGGCGTAAAGATCGCCGTACCTGTCCTCAAGGGGGATCCCGACCAGTTTGACCGCGTCCTGGAGCCCCTTCCCAAGCTTCTTGGCTGCCATCTCCAGGATCTTTTCGGCCTTCTTCGACTTCTTCCACTGGATCAGCTTCTCCTTCTTCTCTCTCTCTGTAACCTTCCTTAGCGAAAGGTCGATGTGACCCTTCCTTTCGTCGATCCTGATCACTTTGAGGACGAGTTTTTGTCCTTCCTTCACAAAGTCCTTGATGTTCTTGACCCATGTCGAGGCGACCTCGCCTATGGGGACATAGCCGTTCTTGCCGTACTCGTCCAGGCTCACGTAAACACCGTGCTCCTGAAGCCTCACTGCAGTCGCAATTACGAACTCCCCGATCTCCGGGTATTCCTTCTTTCTGAGAACCATCACTAAACACCTTTAATCAATTAACGTGTAAGCGTAACCTTTGACTTGAAGTAAGCATATTGAGCCACAAGTTATAAGTTTATCCCAAAAAACCGTGGCACAGGAATAGTTATGAGAAAAACGATGGTCCTCTAGATGATCTCCCTGACCTTGTCAGAGAGGATTTCGCTCTTCCCGCCGGTCGGCAGTGCCAAGTCCTTTCCGCAAATATTGCACTTCACGACAGTAGCGACGTGCGAGAATACAGTCTGTTCGTTCCCGCACTCGGGGCACTGGACCATGTAGAACTTGCTTCTCGGTACCGGAGTGAGCATCTCTTTCCTTTTCATATCATGCACCTCAGACTATCTCCAGCTTCTTGAGCCTGATTCCTTTCCTCTGGTTCTGGTAGCCGCACTTCTTGCACTTCAGCTTGAGGCTCAGCTTCTTGGTCGTCTTGGCTGTCCTCTTCTGGACTGGCTTTCTGGAGCTGCCATAGCCAAGCTTCTTCCTCTCGTACCTCCTTGTGCCCTCAGCCAGTGCCCTCTCCTTGCCCTTCTTGTAAAGGGTCACGCTGTGGGCCGTGTAAGCCTTGCATTTCGGGCAGTACGTGTTCATCTCTTTTGGCGCCTTCATCTCGATTACCTCTTGATCTCCGCTGCGATACCCCTCTTGATGAGGGCCTCTGCGTTCTGCGCTGGAAGCAGCGCAACATCCTCGGTCTTATAGGGGCCGTATGTTTTTAAATCTACCCCTACGAACGGTGGAACATCTCCGAGCAATCTGGCTAATATCTTTTTCGTACCTTCAGCAGGGGCCTGCTCGGAGACCTTCTCCTTGAAGAATCCCTTCTCGTCCTCCAGTAGCCTCCCGGGATCGAGGGTCCCGGAGAGAAAGTCCCTGCATATCTTGGACTTCCTGAGCAGCCTGAACTCTGCAAGCGCGGTCTTCGCCCTCTTAAGCTCCTCCTGCATGAGACTCCCCCTCACGCCCTCCGCCCCCCCGCCGAGGTCCTCAAGGTACCTGTTCACCTCGTCGATGAACCCGTCCGGGAGCCTCTGCAGCTCCTGGCTCTCCCTCTCTGCGATCCAGAAGTCCAGTATCCTCCTATACAACTGCGTGTCACCTCGGCTCGGCCGCTCCCCTGCATATGAGGTACAGTCCAAGCGCCAGCGGGACCTCCAAAGTTTTGTCCTTTAGGGGCCCCAGCTCTTCGTCCCCTATCCTTACACGAGGGGCTTCTTTAACATATATCCTTATACTGCCATGCCTGAAGGCAACAGCTTCCTTCAGCGGATCGAAATTATCGATACCGCTGTAATCCACGCGGAGCGTCCTGAGCCCTGATTTCCCGTGGAGGCTGTTGGGACACCTTATCAGCCTCTTCGAGTCGATGGTGACCCTCTCGTCTATGTTGCAGATGAGGTTCTTGATTGAAGCTATTGCTATTTTTTCAAGGCTCTCCAGCGTGTACCCTTTCAGACCCCCCCAGTAGGGCGGATCGGATGATATGCTCTTCAGGAACTTCTCCTTATTTTCAAACAGGCTCTTCGCCACAGTGGGGGCTACTACTAGTTTCAGATCCTCCAATGAAGCCCTGTTGACGAATTCATAGACGGCCCTTGCAACTCTCCCTCTCCACCCGCCATCCTTCATGTCTGGACCTACGAGGATCTCATTTTTCGCCTCCCTGAATCCGTGCAACCTTATGTCGAGTCCAATGCCCCTGACATAATCAGCAATCTCTCTCCTCCCGTCCCCCGAGAGCGTGCGAAACGTCTGGCTCCTCACATGTATGTGGTACCCCCTGTGGCCAGAGAAGAATACCTCGAAATCGGAATCCGAGACCCCAAAGTCGGGGACGAGGTACTCGTCGATGATCTTTGTCACCTCCTTCTTTGCGGCTTCAAGGCAATCCTCGCAGATCCAAGTCCGTGTGTCGATCTTCTTCATCCCGCAATTTGGGCAGCTCTCAGGGGGGAACCCCGCCCCCTCCTTCCCACACGCCATGCAACGCCACTTGTCATGCCTCTCCTTACACTCTGTCCTTATATGGTCCGAGTCAACGTCGAAAACAAGATCCGCTCCTAGCCATCCTTTCTCATTCATGTCCGTCGCTTCGGGCGTCTTGTAATAGGCTGAGGAATGATAGATGTGTGCAGGCGTGTTCTCCACAATGTACCTCTTTAGTGACGGGGTGTCGAGGAACTTCATGTGTCTGATCATTACCTCGCCACCGAACTGGAGAAACGCAAATTCCCTCTGTGGCATATCCGGTACCTTGAGGTCCTCCCCCCCCAATCCAGAATAGTACTTGGTAAACTCATTTCTTACGATCTCGTGCATAAGTTTGACCCCCGGATCCGCTCATGCTCTTAAGCCTCCTCCTGTAGTAATTGAGGGGATGCTTTGCATTTCTGCAGTGTTCATCCATGCCGACGCATAGGCCGAAAGACCTGAGCACGTCGCATTTCGGAGGTTTGTACTTAGTCCTTGAACCGAT
>JASFYK010000022.1 GCA_030055545.1 Thermoproteota archaeon
GTGTCGGGAGACTTGGGTGTTTCCTATCTGGCGGAGTGCAAAGGCGTAGAGTTCTCGAGGAACAAATTGATCCTCCTCGCGATCGAGGACTTCGGCGGCACTTTGAAAGACTCGGGCATAACCAACAGTTCGGCTTTGCTGGCAGGCGCTGAGGACACTGCCATAAGGCTAGGCATACCATACGAAAAAGTGACAACGATGGCTAGGTGGACTTCCATACTCGCGAACCCGCCTCAGGGGGTCGTAGTGATAAACCCGTTCGGCAGCGTCACCCCAGTCCCCACGGCGGGGGTCAACAGCCCAGAAGCATTCCTCAGGAACCTCAGCTACATTGTTGGGAATTACAGCTGGACTTGGGTGCATGTCGCTGGGGAACCATTTTTCATAGTTTCTGACGGACAAAATAGCATAAGACTCAACTCAGATAAGGGAATTCAGTGGTTCTTTGATGAATCACAGGTAGTCGTGGCACACAGTAACGCGCCAGAAGAGCTCCAAGAATGCGTACTCACGGATTCAGACGGCAACAGCCTCCGGTATTTCCTGACCGTCACTAACTTCAGGAACCTCCCTGACTCGATGAGGTTCGGCTATCCTGTGGTAATCCCGCCTTCCGGGTATCCGCCCACCAAATTCATCTTCTACGAAAAAGACACGAAAAATAACGAGGTACAGACTGCCGCTACGAGCTTCTGCATCGGCTCTGGCTACTACGTTTACTGGGGAGGTCCTTCTGACATATTCAGCGAGTATGAGACGGGTTCTCTTTCCCTTATGCTTGCGTTGTACACCAACCTGAGGTGATCTCGTTGAAAACTGCAAAGCGGGGCGTATCTGAGGTAGTTGCTACACTTGCCCTGCTCGTGATCACTCTGACCGCGATGGCGATATACATCCAAGGGTTCAACCTCTATTACTCTGGGGAGACTGGACTCCTCTCCGGAATATTTAGGTCGGGCAGCGAACAGAACTACGAGAGGATTTCGATAATCTACACATTCAAGAATGGCACAGGCTCAGACGCAGCGCTCTATGTGCTCGTATGCAACTATGGCGCCAGGAATGCAACTATTGAAAAAGTGATAATCGACACGGTTGTCCAGTCGTACTCTCCACAAGTCGTTCCTGTCGGTGATGTCACCGCACTACGCATCCCACTGGCGAGCACATCCATGAGCGAAAATGTGGCGCATGTCATTTCCCTGATTACCGAGAGGAATAACGTGATCTCTGCAGAATTCAGGGTGTGATCAGCTTGGCGGCCAAATGCTACTTGGATAGAAGAAAAGTTGAAGGGAAGGGAATAGGGAACGCGAAAGGTATAACCAACGTTCTGGGCGCAATCCTATTTATCTTGGCCATCGTTGCACTCACGTCGATAATAGCTATCGTCGCAGCCGAGTACAGCTCCTATGTCCGGAGTGCCGACTACCTGAGCAACCTGGAAAGGGAGCGGTCTTCGGAGTCGCTGCATTTCGAGCACTCTGCAGGCTACCCGCTGAAGCTGAACATCACGAACACCTGCAGCTCCTCGATAAAAATCACACAGATCGTCGTGCACAACAAGACGAGCAACACGCTCGTGGTCAACCCCATTGCCTCCATCCCGATCGTCCTGAACCCGGGTATGACCGAGTACAACTACCCGATAACAGGGATCAACACAGCATCGTCTAATGCAACCATAATGATAATCACGTCAAGGGGCAATGCATTCATCATAGTTGTTGAAGGGGGTAGAGTATTATTCAAAAACTGAATTCGAAGGTTGAGAAGAAATACCTGACAAGAGAGTTTACGCTGCATAAGGCAGGTGACTTCGTGCAGCCTCTCCCGGAGGGTGCAGAGCTGCTTGAGGAGTATTCGGTTGGCGGTGCAAAGGTCGGGATATACGACGTCCTCGGCGACGGGTACTACTGGGTCACCGAGCCCCCAATGGGCGAGGATGACATGTACATCTACAACCTCCTTATGAACGCGATCTACTACACCCTGCCGCCGACCGAAGAGAAGGATCCTATCAGGATACTCGAGGAGAGGCTCAAGCACGCGGTCGAGGAGATGAAGCTCGAGCTCCCGCCTGAGCAGCTGGACAAGATAAAATACTACATCATAAGGGACGTGCTCGGGTACGGTGTGTTCGATGTGCTGATCAAGGATGGAAAGATCGAGGACATCTCCTTGGCAGGATCAAGCAAGCCGGTCTGGGTCTTCCATAGAGACTACTCGTACTTGGACTGGCTTACCTCCAACATAGCCTTCGACGACGAGCAGTCGCTCGAATCTAGCGTCATGCTCTTTGCCCACAAGGCAAAGCGGCACATCTCGACGGCATACCCTATCTCCGAGGGCTCGCTCCCTGAGCGCCACAGGTGCGCTCTCACCTTCGCCAACGAGGTGACGCCGTTCGGGTCGAGCCTCACCATCAGGAAGTTCAGGACTGACCCATTGACGCTCTGCCACCTGGTCAAATTCGGGAGCATATCCCCCCTAATGGCGGCCTACTGGTGGATGCTCCTGGAAAACAGGGGGTCTACCTTCATAGTCGGCGAGATGGCGAGCGGGAAGACCACCCTGCTCAACGCGCTGGCCTCGCTCCTGCCGCCGCACTGGAAGATAGTCACAATAGAAGACACGCCCGAGCTCAGGCTACCGCACATGGGCTGGAAGCCACTCGTTGCAAGGCACACCTACTCGATCGCCGAGTCAAAGACTGAGATAAGGCTATACGACTTGGTGAAGCTGTCCCTCAGGGAGAGGGCCCAGTTCATAATCGTGGGGGAGATCAGGGGCGAAGAAGCGTACGTATTCATCCAGGCGCTAGCGACTGGTCACGGCGGCGGCTGCACCTTCCACGGGGACTCGATCGAATCGATGGTGATGAGGCTCACCACCCCTCCGATCAACGCCTCCCCCTCCTTCCTGCCCCTCATCAGCTGCGTCGCAATCTCGAGGATGCTCAGGCTGCCGGGGAAGAAGCCAATCAGGCGCGTCATCGAGCTTGACGAGATCACGGGCGTGAAGGGTCCGAACGAGGTCGTGAGCAACAAGATCTTCGAATGGCACGTCGAGGACGACAAGCACTACCCCCTCGAGCCCTCCGCCGTGGTAAAGTCCAGCCAGAAGCTCGAGAAGATATCGACGATGATTGGTCTCACAAAGAGGCAGATTGTCAACGAGCTAACTAGGAGGACCAAATTCATCGAGGACCTCGTATCGAGGAACATCCTCGAGTACGGTCAGGTTGCAGAGGAGATAAAGAAGTACTACGCATCGAGGAAGTGATCGGGCAGGATGCTGAGCAACCTGGGCAAGAACACGCCCCTCTTACTTGCGCTGATATCCGTCGTAGTGGCTTTTGGCACCCTGGCTGCGGAGCTTCTGCTGGACGTGGACGTCCTCTTCATATTCCCCACAATAGGTGTGCTGGTAATCACCGTATCCTTGACGATGATAGTGGCGCTCCGTGGGAGGCTCTACCTAGGGACAAGGGAGCCATTCGCGCTCAAGCAGTTCGACGAGACCAAGGAGAAGGAGAAGCAGAAGAAGGAGGGCAGTAGGAAATACCTGAGTCGCCTCTCCTCGACGATGGGAGAACAGCCGCTGATAAACTTCATAGCCAAAACGCTTGAGAACTCTGTGAAGGAAGAGATACCCAAAGCACTGATGTTCCTCAACCCCACCGTGTACTCTAAGTTCTACAGCGCTCTTTTCCTCATAACGCTCGCGGCACTGATGCCTTGCGGAGTGATCCTATTCTTGGTCCTCCGGAACCCGCTTACGCTCCTACTCGTCCTCTCCCCCTTCTTGATAGTCCTACTTCCCATAATGGAAGTTAAGGTGAAGATCTCGAACAGGAAGAGCGACACTGGAAACGAATTCCCGTTCTTTATGGTCTACGCCGCAACGATACAGGCAGCGGGGCTCTCCCTGTTCAGCGCGCTCGACAGGCTTGCAGATTGGAGGATACTCCCGAAGATAAAGCGGGAGGCGCTTGTAGTGAAAAGGGACTACATGTTCTTCTCCCACAACCCCCTCGCGGCGATCGAGAACGTAGCTAAGCAGCACCCTGACGAAAATGTCAAGACGATCTTTCTCGGCTACACTTCGGTCCTCAGGAGCGGGGGAGACCTAGTCGTGTACCTCAACTCAAAGGTCAAGGACGGTCTCGCGTCGGTGATTGAGAAGTGGAGGCGCTACGCCGAGTCAGCAAGCACGCTGGGCGAGATATCCCTCTCGGTCTTCCTCATGTTCCCGTCCCTGCTCATTGCCATGTCCGTGGCATTTGCGAGCGACTACAGCGTCGTGATGATGCAGCTGTACGGGTACCTAGTTCTTCCGCTTCTGGGCGGCTTCATGATCTTCGGGATACACTTCTCCCAGCCCAGGTTCTACGACTCCTATGACATGAGCAGGGCCCTCACAATTGCGATCATAGCAGCGGCTGGTTTCGGCGCAGCAACCTTCTTCCTTATCCAGCCATTGTCCTACTGGCTGGCCGCGACCCTCCTGGTTTTTTCAGTGATCACCGGGGCTGAGTACCTGAGGGAGCAGAGCGAGGTGTCCAAAGTCGAGAAGGCCCTCCCGAACTTCCTCAGGGACATCACCGAGATGATGAAGATTGGGTACGACATAAGCCAGGCGCTGATCAACCTCTCAAAGCAGCGCCAGTACAACAAGGTCTTCGACCGCCTCCTGAAGAGGGTCTCGGAGCACCTCGAGATGAATATGCCCCTTAGGCGTGTTGCTGAGACGATGGCCGTGAGGAGCTGGCTCTGCAGGTACACCTTCTTCATCCTCAGCGAGGTAGTCGACACAGGGGGAGGCACGCCCGAGGTACTCGAGAACCTGACTGGCTTCGTCAACAGCGTAGTGCTGGAGAAGTCAAAGGCAAAGAGCACCACCAGGACCTACTCCTTCCTCGGCTATGCCACACCTGCTTTCCTCTCGGCAGTCATGGTCTTCATGGCAAACATGCTCTTCCCCTCGCTGGGCAGCATGTCATTCGGCTCAACACCAATTGCCGTTATGCCCAACGCAGCGACCCTTGCCCTTATAGCCGACACTGGGATGATGGTGGTCGTACTCACCGCGTTCGTTGTGGGTCTCCTGATCGCGAAGATCGTTGACATGAGCGTCTACGCGACATACCACTCTGCAATAGCCCTGGTTATATGCTTCGTCTCGTTCACATTCATCAGGTGAGCCCCTGTAAAAAGTTTTAAAAGCGGACCTGCCTACTCGCTCCTAGGCTTAGAGCCAAGGAGCCTACCCATGCCATCCCCGGTCGGAAGCACGCAGCTGCTCAGGTTTTACATAGCAGTGGCTGTGTTCTCGACTGCATTCGGGATTATGTCCCCTGCTGTCCCTCTGTACGCGAGGCTGTCGCTCTATGCCAACGACTGGGAGCTCGGGATATTGGGCGCGGTCATGGCGGTTCCGTACGTCATCGGCTCGATCTTTTTTGGGCGGGTATCTGACAGGGTCGGAAGGAAGCCCCTGCTGGCAGGCGGGCTGATCCTGTACTTTTTCGTGGTTTATGCATATATGTCTACAGCAGATATCCTTGTTTTCGGGATGCTGCGCTGCCTTGAGGGGATCGCATTTTCCTCGATTTGGCCGTCTGCAGAGGCATTCGTAGCGGACAGGAGCAGGGCAGGGGGTCTGGACCGCCAGGTCGGGTACTACAGCGTAGCCTGGAGCGCAGGCTACACCGCTGGGCCATTCCTAATGGGCGCAGTCATCTCTGTATGGAACCTGCTATCTGCTTTCCTTCTGGCTTCAGTCCTGATACTCTTAGGGCTTGCCACTATTCTGACGATCAGGATGCCGCAAAACGCAAGCAGCCCCGAATATGATCCGCAAGAAAATCGGGACTTACGCAGCATCTCGGGGGTAGTCTATATAATGGTCATTTGGGGGTTCGCCATGCTCACATTCTACTTCCTCTTCCCGCCCTATGCTGTGAGCGCGGGCGTCACAGCCTCGATGGCAGGTTACATAGTCGGTAGCGCAAGCGGAATGAGGACTGCATCGTTCCTGCTGTACGAGCGTTTCCTGAAAAGGAATTCGGCAGCCCTCGGCATGGGGCTCCTCCTCTTGTCTACACTGTTAGGGTGGGCCTTCCCTTCTCTTTTTGGCTTCTTAGCGATGGCGATCCTCTTCGGGTCAGCCCTCGGTTTGCTCTATGCCTATGCACTGGCCCGCATGTTGGAGTTGCCCTCAAAAGGGGCGGGGGCAGGCATTTTCGAAGCCGCAATAGGATTCGGTCAGTTCTTCGGCCCTGTCACAATGGGCTACATCGGCTTTCTCCTAGGCTCTGGGGCGACGTTCCTTGCTCTGTCCGTTGTCGCGGCAGTATCTCTTCCTGTCGCCCTGCGGATCAGCCTTAAGCACTAAGTCTTAAGCCTGCTCAAGGAGTCCCCTGACGTCGGTGAAGCTCAGGCCGTCCCATCCTGGAGTTTTCCTCGCAGCCTCGCGCCCTCCGTTGAAGAGCAAGGCCGTCGGGACCATGTCAATTCTGTAAGCCTCCCATGCGGGATCAGACTCGTCAGAAATATCCACAATTACAACTTCGAGCCCGATCCCCTTCCGCTCTATTTCTTTGATGAGGCTCCTGCAGAATCCGCACCAGTCCGTGCTGAATATCGCTACGAACCTCTTCCCTGAAGAGATCAGTTCTTCAAGCTCGTTGCTGGTTATCTTTTGGAGTGCCATGTCAGGCAATTTTACCATGCAGGATATCTAAATGTTTCTGCCCCGTTTGAGGCTCTTTTTTGTGCATTGTTGGGGTTGCTGGGCTTATTGCAAAAATTAGCGCGTGGCGGATCCGTTGACGCCTGCTAAAAAGTTTATTATAGGGAATTATATGGTAATTATATGGTGTCTATAATGACTGAAGATGATGTCACCACTATACAGCTCAAGAAATCCGTGGTCAAGGAGTTAAAAAGCCTCAGGCGATATCCTAGGGAAACCTACAATGAGACTATTTCTAACTTGATAAAGCTGGCAAAAGAGTCTAGGGACCACAGGCAGTATGACGAGTTCCTCCACAGGGTGCAGCAGGCTAAGATGCGCGAGCTGTGGGATAGCGCTGAAGATGAGGCTTGGGAACATGCTTAAAGCTGGGGATGTCATTCTTGCCGCTGTGCAGTTTACGGATGCTCCCGAAGTCAAAATTAGGCCGGCGGTGGTTTTGTTTGAAGAGTTGGAAAATGTGGTTGTTGCAGGAATAACCAGCAATCCTAGGATGAAAGGAATTCCGCTATCCAAGAGTGAGGGGGCTATTAAAGACAGTGTCATAAAGCTGAACTATATTTTCACGATCTCTGCTGAAATGGTTTACAAAGTCCTATTTCACTTAAGCAAAGAGAAAAGGCAGCTTATCTTCGACGAATTATGCAAGAGGCTAGGCGGACTTGAAGCGTAAGTTCCGTTTTCTCGAGCTTTTTCATTAGAACCATGTTTAACAGCAATAACAGATGTGGCAACTTGCATACCTGTTGCTTCGTCAACCGTCATGCATAATGCCTTTGGGCAAAGCGCCTGTGTTGGAAAAATAAGAATTTGCGTTTTTGGGAGCTCAAGGTCTGGTCCCAGTAAAGGAGGATCTCTCACCTGTCGGAGAGGAAGTCTAGGCTGACCGCGCATGAAAGGCACGGATCGTAGCACCTGACGAGGTCTTCCAGAACGTACTTCAGCTTCTCCCCGCCCAGGGGTCTGAACCTCTTCACCATCTCCACCGAGTCCATCTCGATGCTCTTCGAGTTCAAGGCCGTCGGGGTGTAGACCCTGTAGTCCTTGATCAGCCCGTCCTCTATCTCACAGGCGTGGCAGAGCGTCCCCCTGGGGGCTTCGGCGATCGCGATCCCCTTTCCGCCCCTTCCGGTAAAGCACGCCTCCGTTTTCCCTTTCTTGCCGTTCCGCATACACGGGTATCCGTTCGGGGCGATCGTTGCGTCCGAGAGCCTCTCCCCAGCCTCGATGATCTCCTCCAGATAGTGCATCAACTCAACAGCCTGCGCCTTTATCATCAGGAACGGGTTTATCCTCCACTCGATCCGTTCTGAGTATTCCCTGGCCTCAGGGTTGAGCCTTCTCCTGTTGAGCATTATCCTCGACAGCGCCCCGACCGTCGCCTCCGAGCCCCTGAAGTAGACGTGCTTCGAGGTGGAGTACTCTTTCACGACCTCCTCGAGATCGCTGACGTACTCCTCGTCGGTTATCATGGATCCGTCATTTATGATCAGCGGCGCCTCCCTGGCGTATGTCGGGTAGGTATCCGCCTTGAGCGAGATCATCGTCCTGAACCTTTCCAGCTCGGGGAGCTCCATATCAAGCACGTGCTCCACGAATAGCCTCGCGTCCGCCCTTAATGACTCGATCTTCCGAATGGACTCCATCAGCTCCTTGCCCCTTACTAGCGCGCCGAATCCGCCGACCACCACATTCGGGACGTGCACCGACCTGCCCCCCCAGTGCTCGATCAGTTGGGTAGATGTTGACAACAGCCTTGTACCTGCTGCCACCAGCTCCTTTTCCCTCAAACGGAATACGCTGATTAGCCCCTTGATCGGTGGCACGGAAAGGAAGAGCAGATGCATCATGTGGCTCCTCAGGTTGTTTGCAAGGTAAAGAAGCCTCCTAAGTTCGACGACCTCCTCTTCAGGCGTTACCCCGAGCGCCTCCTCAACGGCCTCCGCTGCATTTATGGAGTGGGCAGTGTAGCACAAACCGCATATCCTCGATGCCACCAGTGGAGCCATCTCCGCGGGCTTCCCCTTCAGGTATGAGGTGAGGAACCTAGGTCCCTCGAGGTTGTGGAACTCTGCCTCTATCCTGCTTCCGGAGAGCTTTACCTTGAGCCTGCCGTGCCCCTCGATGAGCCTGAGCTCGTTCGTGTCCAAGATCACTTCATTTTCATTTCCACGCATATTCTCATTTTTGTCCATTCTTCAACAGCTCCGCGATCTTTTTGCCCGTGAACGCCCTTATTGCGCTCGTTGCCTTGCTCTCTGCAATTCCGTGCTTTTCAATCGTCTTGAGGTAGGCAGCCAAATCCGCTTCAACGGCTGGTCCACGGCAGCTGTAGCAGGGGGCACCGACCGAAGGGCAGGCAGCCCCGCATCCGCCCATTGCAAGCGGGCCGAGGCACAGCTTCCCGACCTCGAGCAGGCACCTGTTTCCCTTCAGCTTGCACTCATAGCAGACGCTGAAGTCTGGCTGCCTTGGCTCTATGCCGTTCAGGAGCCTTAGAAGCGCCTCTGTGAACTCTTCCGCGCTGACTGGGCAACCGCTCAGCTCAAAGTCGACGTTCACATGGGATGAAAGCGGCTCCGCCTCGAAGACCTCCAGATCCCTGAGCCTCCTTTTACTCAGGTCCACACCCCTTGATGCGGTATAGGCTATGTTGCCGCAGGAGGCACACGTCCCCAGCGCAACTACAAAACTGGAGTTCGCCCTTATCTGCGAGATCCTCTTCTTGTCTAGGCTCGTCACGACCGCTCCCTCGACGAATGCTATGTCGACCCTTGGCACCTTCTCACCGCCGACCGGCTCCCGCACGAGCTTGAAGTAGTCAATGTCGAAGATCTTCCAGAGTGCCTGCAGGTTGGGGCCGAGGTTGGTGATCAGCGTAGTGAGGCACCCTTCGCAGGAGGTCAGGGAATAAAACGCCGCTTTCATTCTAGTCACCTATTGCTTCGAGCGATATCTCGTCTAGGGAGAAGACTGGTCCGTCCTTGCACACATGCCAGCCGCCAGGAATTAGGCACCTGGCGCACTTACCGATCCCGCACTTCATGTGCCTCTCGAGCGAGACAAAGATCTGGTCCGCCTTGAGTCCCCTTTCGAGCAGCTCACCTGAGATGCTCCTCATCACGAGAGGGGATCCGCAAAGGATTGCGACCTGGCCCTTTCCCTTCACGACCCCGTCGAGGTGGTCCGTCACCCTGCCCCTAAGCCCTCCCCACTCCGGCGAGGCCTTGCTGAGTGTAACCTTCAGGTTCATTTTTTCGGCCCAGTATTTCATCTCGTCCCTGTACACGAGATCCTCCGGGAAGCGTGCCCCGTATAGGAGGTTGAGCTCGCCGTAATCCTCTCTGTGCTCAACCAAGAAGAGTATCAGCGATCTTAAGGCTGCGATGCCTATGCCCGTCCCGACTATAAGCAGGTCCTTGCCCACTATTCGGCTCACAGGGAAAGGTCTCCCAAACGGTCCCCTGATCCCGACGACGTCCCCGGGCCTCATGTAGTGCGAGGCTATTGTCACCAGCCCCCTCCTGATGATCGTGAGATCCATGTGCTTCTGGTCGCTGGGGGACGAAGCAATGCAGAATGGTGCCTCGCCCACACCGGGGAGCAGGAGCTGGACGAACTGACCTGGCTGGAACTCTGCCTTCCAGTTGTAGAGCCTGATCCTGAGCGTCTTAGTTTCTAGGCTCTCGTTCTTGACCGCCACGACCGTAGCCGACTTCGGGACGTAGGGGTTCTCCTCAGCCTTCATTTATTCGTCCCCCTCCCTACGGTTCTGCGCATGTCGATGCCTGCAGGGCAGAATGCGATGCAGTTCCCACACCCCACGCATCCGGAGATCCCGAATGCCTTCGACGAAAACGGGAACTTGTGCTTGAGTCTCCATCTGTACCTGTCTTCCTTCGTCTTTAGGAATATGTTGCCGCCCGCGATCATGCTGTAACACCTCCGCTGGCACGACATCCTCTTCCTGACCCTCTCCACATTCGAGGGATCTACTAGGTGGAACCTGTCTTCAATGTCCGAACAGTAGCAAGTGGGGCACGTCACGGTGCAGGCTGCACAGAGGGTGCATGAATCGATCCCCTTGGCTTCACCGCGGTCAATATCCTCCTCAGAGGCGTGGATTCTGAACGAAGTCCTCATCTTGGGGGGCCTTTCTTTGATTGAACCTAACTCTTCTTGGGCCTCGAGCCTTGATGCAGCTTTCTTCCCAGCCTCGGATCGGGGCTGCAGCAGGAATCCGTCCCCTGATCTCCTCACGAGGATGTCGCAATAGCCCTCCTCCAGCTCCCAAGATTCCGCTGGGACGCAGAAGCAATGATCATCCCCTTCCTCGCACTCCATCACTACCGTGAGCATCCCGTCCCTACGGGCCCTGTAGTAAGGGTCTGCAGGGTCGCTCAGCATTACGCTGTCCAGGTACCTAATCGAGTTTGCGTGGCAAGGGTGGATCGCGAAGAAAGCGATCCGACCGCTCGGGGCGGTGTACTCCGCGTTTATTGTGACTGGGCACGGCCCTTCCACCGTGGGGAACCTGATCTTCAGCCCATACGAGGTGACCGTAGCCGTGCTCCTGTAGCTGAAGAGTTTCTCGCCGTCAGGAAGCAAAAAGTCCCTGGGGGCATTGATCGCCCGGACGTAATGGAGATCGATCCCTGAGTCTGTAGCGAAGTCTGCAAATTTTGTGACACCATTCGACTCCGTCGGCACTATCACGCGGTATCCCATCTCGCTTAGAACGGAGGGAAGACGGAGAAGCTGTCCCACTTTCACCCTGATCAAGCTACCACTTTCCTGAGCTCTGTTTTATAAATGCCCAATATAACGATTATTAAGCACATTTTAGTACTTCTATATCAGCTTTTTCTTAAGGACAATTGCCTTCCATATTGGGTAAAGCAAGTCATGTTAGCCATAAAGAGTAAAGAAAAGTTAAAAGCGAGAAAACACTGGGCATCCTATTGTCGCCTTCCACAGACCCTTTCCGCTACCACCATCCCGGGGTACGTGAGCCTCAAAGGCAGCCCCTTCTCAGCAGCACTTCCTGCCTCGATCAGGCAGGCTTCCCTCAGGCTCTTCAGGCTCCACTTGACTGTGGACTCCGGCAGGTTCAGCTCCTTAGAGAGCGTCCTTACATACCAAGAATATGTCTTTGGATCTCCGTCCGCTTCCCTGCAGAGCAGGTAGCCGAGTATCTGATGCTGCACGTCGGTCATCACTTTCTCTGCAAGCCTTACGAGGGACTCTTCAAGAATTTCAGAGGGGCGTATGGTATTTCTAACGCGGGTTTCAACAGAAAAGGCGTACACCTTTACTCATTTTTCGCCCTCCAGTATAGACTTGATATCATTCTATTCGAAAGTATTTAAAGATGACGTATGGCTTTTTGAACTTCCTTTAAAGTGCGCTCAGGTTTATAAATGGATCCTGCACCTAAACTGACTTCAATCGCTGGGTGGCAAGCTTATGGTGAATGGGCTGTCTGTCGGTTCGAACAGGGACTTCCGCCTGATGATGATGTCGGCAGCAGTCTTCGCAATGACAGACGGGCTAACGTACACCATACTGCAGCTGTACCTCAAGTCCGTCGGATTCACCGGTACGAACGTTGGGAGGTTCGTCCTTATCCAGGGGATCTCCGCAGCACTGCTTCTGCTCCCCTTTGGAATGATATCCGACAGGGTTGACAGAAGGAAACTGGTCGCGCTCGGCATAGCCTCGAGCTCCTCCGCGGTACTGATCGTTGTGGCTGCAAGGGAGGAACCCCTGATTATGCTCGCTGCTTCGCTATTCGGTCTCGGAAGCGCGATGTACTCCCCATCGCTCAGTGCGCTAATCTCGGAGAAGGTCAATGACAGCGACCTTGAGGCAGCCTACACGTTCCAGTCAGTCCTAGTCCAGGCAGTGTACGGCTTCAGCGCGATGATCGGGTGGATACCTGAGTTGCTTGCAGGCTCCGGATATGCGCTGCCCGACGCATACAGGATCAGCATAATCTGGCTGGTGCCACTTGGCTTTGCCGCGGCATTCCCAGTGCTCAGGGTGAAAAACTCGGGGGGACGGTCTAGGAAAACCTTCAGGATTAGCAGGAACCCCGTAATCATCAGGGTGACATTCACGCAAATCCTAATCGGATTCGGGGCTGGTCTCTCGATACCTATGCTCTCATATTACCTGAGCGCCAAATTCGGGGTCGAGTCTGGACCCATAGGGACGGTCAATTCGATCGTCAGCTTCGTTGCGATACCATTCTTCTTCCTTGCCCCCTCGCTGGCACACAGGTTCGGCTCCCTCAAGGCGATTGTAGTGCCCCAGGTCCTCTCAATACCGCTTATGGCACTCTTGCCCCTCAGCCCGAACTTCGGGGTGGCAGCCCT
>JASFYK010000023.1 GCA_030055545.1 Thermoproteota archaeon
CTGCCCTATGAGTGGAGGGTACGCCAGTCTAGCAAGGTCCTAGGGAAGTGGATTTTGAGGTCAATGCTTGAAGATCTAGGTTTTCCGGAGATAACATACAGGGCGAAGGAACCCATCGAGCTCGGGAGCGGCAGCGCGTCTGTTTCAAGATTGCTGAACGACGCTCTCGGCGAAGAGGTTGATGAAATAGTGGAAGATGCCTTGAGCGATGGCGTCCGCTTTTGGAGCAGGGAGCAGGCATATTTCTATAAAGTATTCAAGGAGATCTTCGGAAAGGTCCCGCGGCCGTTGCCAGGGGAACCCGGATGTGCATGTTGCGGTGCCCCTCTAGATCTCAACAGAATCGTCTGTAGCTACTGCGGCTTCAGCTCTGGATGTAGGGGGTGAGGTACTTGCGCGGCTTGGCTTTCTTTTCAGGTGGGAAAGACTCGGTCTTTGCAATAATGAAGGCAAGGCAGAATGGCGTCCCCGTAGACTACCTTCTCTTCAACACCCACGAGTTTCCGGATCCGAACGTCCATGAGATGAACAAGCGGCTAGTCGAGGCTATTGCTAACCTTATCGGGCTCCCCCTTCGGGTGCTGCATCTCGAGCCAGGCAGGGAGTATGAATCGCTTACAAAGCTATTTTCAGAGCTAGATGTAGGCGTGGTGACTGTAGGGAACATCAATGTCAAAGAACAGATGGAATGGTACGAACATCTATGCGGAGAAACGGGCGCCACTCTATACGCCCCCCTGTGGGCTGGGGCCGGCCGGTCGAGTTTCTTGACGCTAATGGACCAGTTGGAATCAGGTTTGAAAGCCATGATCTGCGGCATATTGAAGTCCGCCCTTCCTGCCCGATTCCTAGGTCGGGTAATCGACTATGACATTGCCAAGTCTTTGGCAAGCCTCATTGATCCGTGCGGTGAAGGAGGCGAGTACCACACGCTGGTTTTGGACGCGCCGATCATGTCGGGTCGTTTGCTGATCGACGAGTTTTCTACCATAGAATCTGGCGATCGCCTAATGCTAGCAGTGGAAAGCTTCAGGGTGGAGGATAAACGATGATTTTTACCCCTGTTGCAAGGCACGGTGGAGACGCCCTCGAGGTGAGCAAAAGGCTCGGTTTGCCTATTGATTCCATCTTGGATTTCAGCCTCAATGTCAACCCTTATGGCCCCCCTGCTTCCGTGTATGAGGCAATCAGAAATTATGTCTCTCATATACGCTTCTATCCAGAGAGATCGTACAGCAGGCTGAAATCCGCGATTTCAGGATTCTTGGGGATGGAGGAGGAGTGCGTGATCGTGGGCTGTGGCAGCACCGAGCTGATACACTCGATACTTGCAAGGTTCGTTCGGGACGGGCCTGTGGTACTTCCCCTGCCGTCGTTCAGCGAGTACGAGGCTGCTGCCGCCGCATTGGGCTTGGACATACGGTTTGTCAATCCCGCCGGGTTGAGAGTTGATCTCAAGAGTGCGCTGGGTATTGTGGAAGAGGGTATAGCTAATTGTGTGATCCTTTGCAACCCCAACAACCCGACGGGGGAGCTGTTGGACGTCAGACTCGTAAAGGAACTGATTCAATCGGCTGACGAGAGAGGCATTCCGCTTCTGCTGGATGAGGCTTATCTTGATCTGTGCGAAGGCTCCGAGAGTTTAACCTTCGCACCAGCAGTGAAAGAGTTCCGCAACCTTTTTGTCCTGAGATCGCTGACCAAGCCCTTCGGGTTCCCAGGTCTTAGGGTTGGGTATGCCGTCTGCAGCCCTGATTCAGCGAGAGAGTTCGAGTCGACCGCCATGAGCTGGCGGGTGGGGGTGCTCGAGGAGGCGGCTGCGGTCTCGGCTCTGGAGGAAAGGGACTTCCTTCAGGAGTCAAAGAAAAAAATACGCTCGGAAAAGGAGAAGCTCATCGAGGGGATAGGCTCCATAAAAGGTCTCCGCCCCGTCGAATCGAAATCGAATTTCATGATGGTCGATATCTCAGGCGCCGGTCTTGCCCCGAGGAACCTGAGGTGGCGTCTCCTATCCTACGGCGTCCTGGTTAGGGAACTAGGTTCGGTGAGGGGGTTGCCTGGCAAATTCATCAGGATCTGCGTCAGGAAGCCTGAGGAGAACCGCTTTCTCTTGGAGGCGCTGAGGAACGTGATCAACTCACTCGACAAGATGCACCCGCACAACGTGAGCTGCAATGAAAAGAAATGCCACGAGAAGGTGGACGACTGCAGGCTCTGCTTCTGCCCATTCTACCCGTGCCTAGACGGTGCAACCGGCGGGGCTTTCGTCAGCAGAGATAACGGGGGGATTGTATGGGGATGCAAGGACTGCAACTGGGTTCACCGCACCGAGGTGGCTGACGCTGTGCTTGATGGGCTTTCGCGTATAAATGTGAGGTCGGATGATCCGGAGACAATTCTCAATGTGAGGAGGGGGGTGCTGAAAGCGTGTCCGCCACGACCGACGCGGTAACCGTGCTTTGGCTGGCCTTTCTAATCGATTTACTTTTAGGCGAGCCACCCAGCCGCCTACACCTGACCGTATGGGCTGGAAAATCGATCGAGAAGCTTGAGCCGCCCTTCAGGAAGATCTTCAAGGACGAACGGGTCGGAGGCGTGGCCTTGGCCCTTTCAGTGATAGCTGCCTTTACATTGCTTGCGTTCTTGGTCACGAGCCTCTCGAGCCTCAGCTGGCCACTCTATGTTCTGCTTTCTGCCTTCTTTCTGAAAATGACCTTTGCCCTGAAGTGCATGTACAGACATGTTGAGCCAATAGCCAGGGAACTCGACTCAGACCTGGGCTCCTCGAGGAAATGCCTTTCCCTAGTAGTCAGGAGGGACACCTCTGTGCTTGACAAGCGCCTCGTCGCCTCGGGTGCCGTCGAGACCGTCGCAGAGGGCTTTGTTGACGGGTTCATATCACCGATCTTCTATTACTGCATCTTTGGGTTGCCTGGCGCAGTGGCATACAGGGTCATAAACACCTTGGACTCAATGGTAGGGTATAAGGACCATCGATACTTGAGGTTCGGGTGGTTCTCAGCAAGGCTTGACACGGTGGCAAATTATGTCCCATCGAGGCTGACTCCTTTGATCTTCGCTCTTTCTGCCTCCGTGCTAAAGCTGGACTGGAAATCATCGATCCGGTTCAGCAGGGCTTACCACGCTTCGACATCGAGCATCAATGCGGGGTGGCCAATGTCGTCTATGGCTGGTGCATTGCGGGTGAGGCTCGAGAAGCCAGGCTGCTATTCTATCGGCGAGGAAATCGAGCCGCTATCCTCGGAAAAGATCAGGAAGTCCCTAAGAGTGTACGCGGTCTCCGCAATTATCACCTTGCTGTTATTCTCGTCTTTTTTGATCATCGGGGGTATTCTTTATGAGGCGCACTTTGTTTGATGGCATAGAAGCTATAATCAACCAAGAGGCGGTTGTTGTCGAATCCAGTCGCCCGCTGAAGATATTGAGCTCTGCTCCCGTAAACGGAGGTCTCCGGGTCTCCTCAAGGATAGTGAACCTCAAAGTGGACAAGAACTTCTGCGAGGATCCGGAAACACACTTCAGGTCCTGGGCAAAGTCTTTCGGATTGGAGGATGCCGTCTGCCTTATGACCGCAGCAGACTTGACGAAAGGCGAGGTTGTTGAGAGGGCCGGCGAAGTGCATGTCGTAGCTTTGGTGACGGCAGGCGTCTCCAACGCCACCTCCGTCGGCGACAAATTTCCATCAGGAACGATCGGGACAATCAACACCATAATCTTGGTCGACAGGGATCTTACGGAGGGATGCATGGCTAACATCATAGTGTCGGCGACCGAAGCCAAATGCAAAGCACTCTCTTCCCTTGACGTGCGCAGCACATCCAGCAGGGAGTCCGCCACCGGCACCTCATCAGATGCCATACTCGTCGCATCGACCGGCAACGGAGAAGCCCTCAGATACGCGGGATCCGCCACCGAACTTGGGAGGCTGGTTGGCGAGTGCGTTGAAGAGGCGGTGAGAAAAGCGGTAATGAAACATGACGGCATCGTTCCCCACCGCCCACTGCTTTCTAGACTTGGAGAGCGCGGGATTACTATGGATGATCTTGTTGAGACCGCTTTGGAGATGTACGTCCCTCACCCGAAGTTCACGAGAGAAAGGGCGAAAAAGATTTTTGAAAGGCATCTTTTCGAGATTATGTCCGACGTCAACATCTCCGCACTCGTCATGGCAGCATTCAGGATGAACGAGGACGGCGAAAGGGGCCTGCTGCCAGGCGTCGACAAGATGTCCTTTGAGGGCGACCCTGTCTACTTGGTTGCAGACGAGATCTTGGGCATATCTATCGCCCTTCAGATAGCGGGATACTATGGACTGTTCGAATTCTACAGGTTCGACAGGAAGAAGCCAGGGATCCTGCGGAGGCTTCCGCCTTTTGTAGATGATGCCATCGGTGCGCTGATAGCCGGCGCTTCCAGCCGCATGTACTCGGAGATGTTGAAAGAAAAGAGGCGCTGAATATGGGGTTGATCGGTGGCCTCAGGTCAGTGCTTTCCTTCTTGACGATCCTGCCCGCCGGACCAGGGACGATCGACGAGATGGCACGATACGCCTTCTTCTTTCCCGTCGCCGGTGCCCTGATAGGCGCAATCAGCGGCGCCTCCGCCCTTATACTGTTCAAGTTCCTTGATCAAAGTCTGGCAGGATGGCTTACGCTCCTACTGCTGCTTTTTCTGACCGGATTCAACCACATCGATGGTGTCCTTGACCTGGGAGACGCCCTCATGGTCAGGGGATCGCGGGAACGGCGCCTCGAGATACTTCACGATAAGCACCATGGCATAGGCGGCTACATCTCCCTCTTCTTTGTGCTCATTTTGACTGGGTCAGTGCTGTCGCTGCTTGGCGACGCCGTATTTCTTGCGCTCTTGGTGTCAGAGACGCTCGCCAAGAGCTCTGTGCTCGTTGCAGGGGGTCTGGGCAAGCCCTATACTAAGGGGATAGGGGGCGCATTCATCTCTAAGCTGAAAGAAAGGCTGCTGATTAATGTCGTGTTAGGGATCGCCATCGCCCTTGTGGTGGTTTTAGCCTCATGCGGTCCAATATTTGCCGGGATGCTGCTCTCCGCTTCGATCCTTTTCGCTGCCATGTGGGCTTCGTATCTACAGCGTGTCTTCGGGTGCATCACGGGAGACATGCTGGGATGCACAAGTGAGCTTACGCGTCTACTTGTGCTTTCGGCATTCTACATTCTTCAGGGTGTTGTTCCATGAAATTTATCGGTCTAGTGATGGCGGGAGGGAAGGGGAGCCGGCTCAATGCGGCTGTGGAAAAGCCCCTGATGGGCATAGGGAAAAAGCCGATGGTTGCATACGTTATCGACGCCCTGAGGAAATCCTCCTCAATCTGCGAGATTTACGTTGCAGTCTCCCCGCACACGCCGGAGACAAAAAGCTACGCTCTATCTATTGGTGCAATATCTGTGATCGACACGCCTGGTTTGGATTACCATAATGACATGCGATGTGCAATAAAAAGGATTGGTGGGGGGCACTTTGTGGTGGTCTCTGCTGACCTCCCTCTGCTCAAACCTGAAACCATAGAAGAGGCTATAATGGCCTACAAAGCGCAGAGAAGACCATCATTGACGGTCGTTGCACCCTTGCGATTCTTCGAGGAAATGGGTCTCGATCCGACTTGGATTCTTGAGATAGGGGAAAAGAAATTCGTGCCCTGCGGGATTAATATATTGGACGGCGCGGCGATCGATGAGCCCTATATAGACGAAACTTTCTTTGTTGCGCATGATCCCTCTATCTGCATTAACGTAAACACTTTGCATGACCTTTCCATAGCCGAAAAACTGATAAATTATAGGACGGATAAACCATCCTATAAATGACGGTGAATGTGTTATGGAAAAAGGTGGCATAATTTTTGGGCATGACGAGCGAAGATGCCGCGAGTTCATAGAGAGGATAGACGGGTCTAGACCGCTTTTCGCTTGTGTCATAGCCTCGACTGAGACTGCAAAGATACCCGGTCTCTCAGCAGCTGGTGCAATGCCAGAGATCACGGATTATACTCCGCCTGCAGATGTCGAACTGCTTTTCTACGGGAAATGCAAGTGCATAGACGGCGTCCCCGTCACGCCGGATGGTATCCCGACACCGGCCCTCATCACGATGTCTGCCCTCAGGCTTTCTGGCATGCCCTGCTTTGTTGTCAATGGGGGACTCAAGGTCTTGCCAAAAGTGCCTTTCTTTGAAGTCGGCGGGAGCCCGGGGAAGGACATCAGGTCTGGCAGGTCGGTGGAGAGTCCGCAGGAGGTATACGAGAGGTCGTCAATAATTGGGAGGCAGCTTTCGAAGCTTGCTGATTATCTCGTCGTAGGTGAGAGCATCCCGGGAGGTACGACCACCGCGCTTTCGGTCCTCTTGGCAATGGGGGTCGATGCGAGAAGAAAAGTCAGCAGCAGTATGCCGAATAACCCGCATGACCTAAAGATGAGGGTCGTTGAAGCCGCATTGGGTACTGCTGGCATTTCATTCGGTTCTTTGCAACGCGATCCCTTCAGAGCTATCTCATCCGTCGGGGATCCAATGATGCCTGCCGCGGCGGGTTTGATCGCTGGCGCTGCGGAGGAAGTGCCTGTCATCATGGCGGGTGGCACCCAAATGTGTGCCGTACTCAAGGTGATAGAGTCAATCTCGCCGGATGTTTTAAGCAACCTCGCAATAGGCACTACCAAGTGGATACTGGAGGACAAAACCTCTGACATAAGGGAGCTCATATCGAAGATCGCACCGGTTCCAGTACTTGCCGCGGGCTTGGATTTTTCCTCATCCAAATACAGCGGTCTCAGGGCTTACGAGCTTGGCGTGGCGAAAGAAGGCGTAGGCGCTGGCGGATCCAGCATAGCAGCAATGCTCTCCTCGGGAGGGGCAATCACCAAAGACTCTTTATTGAGGGAGATCGAGGTTAACTACGGGATGCTGACCAATGCCTCCCCAAGTTGAGAGAGGCGATGGCTACCGCACAGTATTGATCTTGGGCGGGGGGAAGTACGGGACCATTGCCCTGAAAAGACTCCAAGGAAGGTCAGAAAAGATAGTGGTCGTAGACATAGATCCGAATTGCCAGGCGGGGAGATACACCGAAAGGACAATTTCGGGCAATGAGGAACCGGGAAAGGGGTCGTCCCTCGTCCTGAGTGACGGTGCCTCTTTCCTTTCCCGTATGATCGATGTTGGCGATGTTCCGGATTTTGTGGTTCTGACAATACCAAAAAATGTGATGGCCGCATTATTCATTTCTTGGACAGAGTCCCTCGGCATGGAGGTAGTGTTCGACACAGACTGGATGCTCAAAGTAGCCGAGAACTTTCCCGAGAAATACATTGTAGCCAAAGATCGGACTTTCGGGGTCTTGGTTGCGAGCTATGCGCGTGACCATGTATGCTTGGACGGGTGCATGCAGCCCGAGGCCTGCCCTGTGACAGGCGAGAGGCGCAAAAAACCCATGATCGAGCTCGCCATCAGCTCAGTGGATGGCGACTTTGTAAGGATATTTGAGAGCAGGCTACTGGAGAGCGATGTCGGAGGGGTCGAGGGTAAAGCAGTACTGGAGGCGTACAGGGAATTCAGGTCGCGTGCCCACAAGGGGATGCGCCTGGCCATAGGCACCGCGTGCAGATGCCACGCAATAGTGAACTTTATGAGGATTGCCTGATAATTCCGAGTGGTGGGAAATTGAAGGTAAAAAAGACCGAAGATGAGTGGCGAAGGTCCTTGACCGCAGAGCAGTACCGAATACTGCGGATGGGGGAAACAGAGATGCCCTTCACAGGCAAACTACTCCATAACAAGGAAACAGGTGTTTACAGGTGCGCTGGCTGCGGCAATCCTCTCTTCCTCTCCACTGAGAAGTTTGACTCCGGCTCCGGCTGGCCTAGCTTTATGGATGCTATTGAGGGATCGCTCGAGTACTTCAGGGACACAAGCCATGGCATGGATCGTGTGGAGGTCAGGTGCAGCAGGTGCGGGGGTCATTTGGGGCATGTCTTCGACGATGGTCCTCCGCCTAAGGGCAAGCGTTACTGCATAAACTCCGCGGCAATGGAATTCGAGAGAAGAGAAAATAGGGGTTAAACGGGCGTTCAGTCAACCTTCCAGGCCGCAAATGCTATTATCAGCCCAATGGCTATCCCGGAAATCCCGATCAGGGTGCCGGTGATCCCCAGAGCGCCAGGGTCCATCAGAGTGTAGCCCGTAACAACCGCTCCTACTCCTGCGATAATCAAGCCCAGTATCGTCCCGTACTTCCTGTATGCGCTCGCCAATGTGTCACCCCCTTTTACGGCTATCCTCTCTCAGGGGATGGCGTCCCCCTCTCTAGATTGACCGCAAGCTCCAAGAAGTCGCGGTGCCTTGCCTCATCCTCGGCTATGCTGTTTAGCACCTTCTTAATGGCATCATTCTTCTGCCTGAGGTCGACAGCCTTTGAATATATCTCCACCAAGTACTCCTCGTTCATGAGTTTCTCGTACCGCACAAGACCTTCCAAGATCTCGAGACTAGGTTTATTGCCGATCATGCCCTCCGCATCTTTTAGGATCGTGATAGCCTCTCCTGCGATTACACCGATGTTTGCCTCGGGCGCCTTATCTGGCACTTTTTCGCCCGAGAGGTGCCTGAACACTTCGCTGTGCTTCCTCGAATCTATAGCCAATATCGAGATCAGGAGCCTTGCTGTACTGTTTTTGATAGAGGGCAGTATTTTTTCATACACCTCCGCGGTCTTCCTTTCATAGAACGCTAGGAAAGAGTAGATCCCTTCCAAAAATCCCCACCAACTATACTGCTGTTGATTGCTCTAATATAGACAATGCTTTATTGAACCCAATTCTTTGGGGAAATGTTAGTTGCTCACGTGGTCCTATCAGGGGGTAGGAGGAGGCACGAACGGGTCGTACTAGCCTTGAATAAGCATAATCATCAACGCTGGGGAAGCCAGACAAGACAGCTGGTACAGAGCTCAAATTGCTAGGAGTAGTGCCTTAGAGTAATAGATCAAGATCGTCTTTGAGTTTGAAAATCGGGCGTTATGGGGTTTAGAAGAGGTAATGCATCTGCGAAGCCTGATTGGAGGTCAAGTTCCCCGACAGTACCTTCTAACACTCTGATTAGGTCCATGGGTTTGCATAGGAGATAGTCGGGTCTTTCGTCACGGACCTCAAAGAAATTGCAGTCACCGTAGTGGGCGTATGCGGCCTTGATGCCTATACGCTTTGCTGCCTTGACGTCCCGTTGTATGCTGTCACCGACGAATAGAGCCTCCTCAGGTCCGACCTTTAGCAGGCTCAGGGCAACCTCCAGATGCCGGGGATCCGGCTTTACCCTCTCCGTATCGTCTGCCGTCACGACCACATCAAAGTATTCCCTGAGGCGAGTTCTCTCCAGCCGTATGGCCGTATTTACCCTCCTGGCATTGGTGACTAAGGCAGTCTTAACGCCCATGTTGCGTAAACTCCTGAGCATCGGCTCCACCCCCTCATACGGTCGTATCAGATCGAGTTTCGTCCTGTCATAGACTTCGCAGCACTCGAAGTAGAGGTCGAAGCCATAGGCACCAATGCTTGCCATGTAGTCAGCGATCACCGAATAGCTCTCGTATTCCCCGTGGCTCCTGATGAACAGATCCAGCAGGTCGAGCCCGTTTCCCCTCCCCAACAGGGCTGCAACCGCCCTACACGCCCCGACCTGCGCGTAGACAAAGTCCATCAGCGTGTTGTCCATGTCGAAGAGGACCGCCTTTATGTCGCTCAACTCTTAAATCCCAACCCTTTCAACTCTCTGCACACTTCTAGGTCTTTCTTAAACACATCGGCTGCCCTGCCATCAAGGAAGAGGGCTTTGAGGTCATCCGTATCTCTCTTGCCCTTGAATTCCCCGTAGATTATTACGGAGTTCATCTTGACTAGGGCCAGCACGCCTGCAAGGTCTGCTATAATCCTGCGCAGCTGCTGGCCTGTACATAATGACTCACGTGGCACCTCCTTGGGCATCTCGAACAGGAAGTGCTCGACGCCCTCAGCATCGCAGATGTCTGTCATCGAACTGTCTGCAGTAAGCAGTACGATCTGGACATTCCTATCCCGGGCACATTTCGAGATGGTCCTAGCTATTATCCGGTCGCCTTCCCCCTCCTGGCCAGAGAACCTCTCAGCAGCCTCCACTGACAATGCTGCGGAGAGCGCCTTCAGCTCCTTGTTCGCGAACCTGAAAGCTTTCCTCGACTTTTTCATCCTTCTGTTGACTAGCTCGTCCAGCAACCACCTCTCAAACGGTGCCGCACTCTTCATTTGGATTATCTGTTCCTGCGAGTACTTGTAGTTGTGAACGCTCGTTATCTCGTCCCTCACTGTGCTCACTATGACGCACTCCTTTGGATCCAGCAACTCGGTATTGGACACAAACCTCCTGTAGACCATGTTGGTGTCAAGCGCGAAAAGCGTATTCTTGTATGCCCTGTACGACTTCAGCTTCGCCTTGAACTCATCCATATTAGCAAAGCCTAGGATCCCGCTGCTCATCATGCACTCTAGGATGTCAGCATACGAGGGTCCCTCGAGATACGGGTCTTCATCCTTGATTCTGAAAGATTCTGGGGTGAGGAGCGTGGACAGCCTGTACTTTCCATTACTGCTGGCACATTTGAAGAGAGAGATATGAGTCACAGGGTAGGTCAGCTCGAAATCTCCAAGGAAGAGGTTCACAAGTATTTGGGCCTCCTCCTCGTTCACGGTGAATGAAGGCCTGCTGACTGAGCTCATGGCCTTGACACATCCGCCTCTTCTATAAAGTCGCGGAGGGTTTGCCTCCCCAGTGGGATCATCATGTAAGGTTTTGCAGAGTCACAGGTGTCGTCGATCTGCAGATAGAAGATGTGATCGACCCCGATCTTGTTCAACGGTATCAACGCCCCGACCACGAGTGCTTTCCTACCTGGGGTTATGTCTACGGCAATCCTATTTCCCGAAGCCTTCCATGCCCTGATGATTTCCGTCACCTTCCTGCCCGCCTCAATGAAGTCCCCGTCCTTGACAACCTCGCTCCTGATTTCTGGCTGGAAACCGTATTTAACGGATACTGCCCTGATGCCTGCAGAAGCGGCTTCGAGACCGCCTGCAGTGCTCTCTTCCGCGAATATGACGACCTCATCTGGCTGGTATTTCTTTTCCCTTACCACAGCATAGTAAGCATTCACTAGTGCCCAACCGCTCCTGCCTAACATCGTGATGTACTTGCTTCCCAATCATAACGCCCTCCCTGTCGGACCGCTTTCTCTACCGCCGTCCCTCGCAACTTCTAGGTTCCGGAGGGCTTTCCGCACCTGTGATCTGACCAATCCTCTCCAGCCACTATGGCAGATCCACCCATTTCGAACCATCCCCGTCACCCTCTCCTTCCGCTCTTTGTGCCTTTCACAATTTGCCTGACTATTGTCTTCTTCACGGCTAAGAGAGCCCATGTGCTCTTCAGACTGCCCCCGCAGATCTGGCAGCCGCGCCTCTTGCATGTTGGGCAGACCCTTGCCCTAGTGCCGCAAATTGTGCACTCTGCCTCGACGACAGGGAGGCAATCACGGCCCTCTATCATCCTCCCGCATATTTCGCAGGAAGAGAACGTGATGAACAATGGAAACACCGGCTAACAGTTTCTTCCCTCAATATTTAAAGATAATTTGTTTAATTTATTTAAATTATTTAATTTGAGGGTGCATCGAAGCCGTTGAGCAAAAGAGTGTTCCTGCCCTTCTCAGTCAACAGCACCCTGCTGTTCCTTCCCCTCCCTTCCACGAACAACAACTCTTTCTCCTCAAGAGGTCTGATGTACCTGCTCTCTAGTATCACATGCCCGTATGGCTTGGACTTGCCCTCAACCGAAAAAAGACCTTTCTCGAGGCACCTCTTCAGCAGCAGGCTCTTCCTCGAGTCCTTGGACTGACCCACTAGGACGAGGAAGGACATTTCATCTGATGTAGGAAGGTCTATCGAGTAGTGCGGTACTACCTCGATCTTGGAGAGACCTGCTGAGTTCTGTGCCCTGGTGGGGTCTACCACCTCTATGTACCTTTCAGGGTAGGCGTAGTAAGCACTCACACCCTTCTTGAATGTGAGGGTTGCGAAGTGGCAGGCTACACCTTGGATGGAGCCTCCCGAAGATATATTCACAAATACGTGGTTTCCGGAATCCAGCTCCCCCGCTATTATCTTCCTGCATGTGTAGATCAGCTTGAGGAGATCGAGCTCTGCCTTGTGGATCTGGTATGGCTTCTGAGCCCTTTCAAGGTCTTCGACTATTCTTTCTTGGCAGTTGATCCCTCTCTGATTGCTGTCCTGTCTCACTATCAGGTGTATCCTCTCGCCCTTCATCTTCATGAACGGGAGAACAACCCTGTCGATCTCGAACCCGACAGGTGCGATGTGAACCCTCTCTGGAAAACCTCCGGTGGTGATGTTTTGAGACATAAATTAAGTATGCTTAATAATTTATTTATGTTTATCCTATTAGCTAATCTCAAGGGTGGGCTATGGTG
>JASFYK010000024.1 GCA_030055545.1 Thermoproteota archaeon
AGTATCGTGATCTCCAGCCCATCGATCACCTTCAAGCTAGCCAACTATTCGTCCCACTCCTACAAATAACTCCCCGCAGTCATTCAAAAAGGTGGTGCAGATCTGGGTAAAAAGACCTAAAAGCCTAATATTAAACAATTTAACTGTATCTGCTAAAAAAAGTGGTTAGTCATGGATTTAGGCGTCTTCATTGCGGGAATCGCGCTAGGGCTGTCGCTGGCGGCTCCGCCTGGGCCGATCAACGCGCTGATGGCAGCGCAGGCTATTTCGTCGTCCCGCCTGAACGGCTTCCTTGTCGGGCTAGGGGCGATGACCTCTGACGCGACGTTCCTTGTGATCACCTACACACTGAGCGGGCTGCTGATCCTGAATGAAACCGCCCGCGGCGCCCTCTCGATGGTCAGCTTCTGCCTCATGCTCTTCCTCGCATACCTAACCTGGCGGGCTTCTAGGCGGATAGACCTTACCCCTAACAGGAGCGTGCATATACCGTACCTTACAGGGCTGACAGTAGGGCTTACCAATCCGTTTCAGCTCTCCTGGTGGATGAGTGCAGGACTCTCGCTCATTTCAAGCATCGGGCTGATTATAATTATCGGCTTCTTCACCGGCATACTAATATGGATCACGAGCTTCCCATCCGTACTGAACTGGGCAGGGAAGGGGCGCCCGTGGGTCTACCGAGCCGTCATATACTTTTCGATTGGGCTCCTCCTCGCTTTCGCAGCCTGGTTCCTCTACAACGGGGCGGTGCTGATCGGAATTGTTCCGGATAGGCTCTGATACATCCCATCTTCGGGGTAATTTCGGCTTCATCTGCCCCGGAGATAGATCCCGCGCAGTCGCATCGACGGTCCTCCAGTCCAGACCGGGACCCCCTGCTCGGGCTGTCCCTTGCCGCACGTGGCTGCCTTGAATATCAGGTCCCTTCCGACAGCGTCGACGCTCGAGAATATCACCTCAGTCGTCGCCTCTATCACAGGAGCCCTAACTGGATCCCTGACCTCCCCTTTGTCTATCATGTATGCCTCTAGGCCCACGTACCTGTTGTTCCACCTGATATCGTCGATGTTCCACTCCTGGAAGCTCTTGATGTACACGCCCCTCTCCACGCCCTCGACCAGCTCCTCCAGCTTGTGGTCGCCCGGCTCCATGAACGTGTTCGACATCCTGACGATCGGCTCCCTTGCATAGGACGATGCCCTCATCGAGGCGTTGCTCGACACCCCATAGTCGTGAGCGGTCTCCCTGCTATGCAGGAACTCGTTTACCTTGCCCTCCCTGATCAGCGCCTTCCTCCTAGCGGGGACCCCCTCGTCGTCGTAGAGGTAGAAGCCGTATGACGCAGGGAGCGTAGGGTCGTCCGAGATGTTTACCGCATCGCTGCCGATCTTCCTTCCGAGCATCCCTGGTTTGAGGTACGATTCGCCCGCCTGGGCGGCTTCCCTGCCCATGATCCTGTCCGCCTCCTGCGGGTGGCCGCAAGCCTCGTGGGATATTATGCCCGTTACTTCCCCGCCGACCACGACGTCGTACTTTCCTGGGGCAAGCGATTTCCCTTCCCTCAGCATCCTCGCCATTGCCTCTGCCTCCTCCCTCGCGACCACCTCGGGGGATATGGCGCCTGCTCTCTCCCAGCCTCCGGATTCGCCGAGCTGGACTATCCTCTGCAGCGACCCCTTGCCGCCCTCGTAGGCCGTGATTATGAAGTACCCTGCGATCCTCGG
Source organism: Thermoproteota archaeon (assembly GCA_030055545.1). Lineage (GTDB taxonomy): Archaea > Thermoproteota > Methanomethylicia > Methanomethylicales > Methanomethylicaceae > Methanosuratincola. Next base: position 1,728 of record JASFYK010000024.1, read on the forward strand.
CACCATCGACCTCGTCTTAGTGCCCTCGGAGTTGATGTACTCCTTCTCCTCGACACTCCCCCCGAAAACAAGGAGCCTGTTGGGGAATTCCGCCCCTTTGACCTCCTTTATTGAGGCATCGACAGACTTCAGTAGATCAATTACCTCGCTCGGCTCCACGGAAGTGGGGAGTGTCCTGTAATCCGCTTTCCATTCAGCCTTCACCGCGATCTCGTTCGAGAGGCATACCTTCTTGCAGGAACTGGTCATTGCCTTTGCCGACCTTACTGCCTTTGAGCCCGCCTCCATCATTCCCTCGCGGGTGAGTATGTTCGTCGATGCAAAGCCGAGCGCCCCGTCGACGATCGCCCTCACAGCGATCCCGTTTGCCTCAACGTACTCAGGGGGCTCGGCAACCCCGTTCTTGAGAACAACTTCCATCCCGACGTTTCTTTGAGACCTGACCTCGGCGTATCCTGCCCCTTCCCTGAGCAGGTAGTCAAGCAGCCACTGGAGATCCATGGCAAACACCACTTCAGAATAGACAAACAGGCAGCAACGCATCCGATCTCTTTCGGTACGTCATATTAAGGGTTTGCACGAGCCTCCGATCCAAGGGACTCGATGATCTCCTCTGCATTAGTGGATTCCGAGCCGTAGATCTCTGACATGTAGCTGATCCCCTTTTCGTTTCCCTCCGCCCCGTCCCATGATGCGACCGCATTCCTCACGACCACGATCCTGTACCCCCTGAAGAAGGCGTCGGCTGCGGTGTGCCTTACGCATATGTTGGTGTCTATCCCAGTGAGCACCAGCCGGTCCACCTTAAGCTCCCTCAGGAGCAGGTCGAGATCGGTCTGGAAGAAGCCGCTGTACCGCCTCTTCCTTACGACAAAGTCCTTCTCCTGTGGCTTCAGCTCGTCTATGACCTCGGCCCCCTTCGTCCCTGCTATCGCGTGCTCCCCCCACAGTTCGAGCTCCTTGTCCACACCAGGGTAGTGCGTGTCGCAAATGTATATGACTGGGAGCCCCTCCTTCCGGAAACACTCCGCCAGAGCCCTTATCTGCGGGATTATGTCAGCCGCGCCGTCGCACTTCATTTTGCCCGAGATGAAATCGTTCAGCATGTCTATCACAAGAAGGGCGGTTGTCAACCATACCACCTGATTCAACATTCGCCAGATTGTGATATAGGCTTTCCCCAACAGACGGGGATTTATCGGGCTTGTATGGGATTTTATTTTTTTGTTCGGCGCAGTGGTTACAATTATAGACCCCTGCTGCAATCTCTAATTGGTGGATGTAATTGCCATATGACATAGAATATATCGACGTGGAGGCGAAGCACAGGCTTTGGTCAGACCTCACAAGGCGCCCTCTCTATACCAGGAAGGCTGACATATATGGTTGCTGCATCAAACTGCTCACGGACAGCAGGCTCACCTCCGATCTGTGGTCCGACAACTTCTACTCCTCGGACGAGAACAGGCGTTCCCACGGCAGGCTCCTCGCCGTCGAGGATCCAGTCCAGCCGCCCCACGTGAAGTACGACCCGTACACAAAGACTGCCATAATCCTCAACATAGACTACTACGGCTGGATCAAGAGTGTGGCACTTGCGGTCGCGGGCGAGATCCTCGAGGATTCGCACGAGATCTTCTCGGTCCACGGTGCAGCTCTTGATGTCAACGGGTCTGGAGTCGCGATCATAGCGGGTAGCGGAGTCGGCAAGACGACCCACAGCTGGGGGATGCTCAGGAACTCCGGGGTAAGGCTGTTGGCTGACGACTGGTTCTTCGTCAGGGTTTACGAGAGGAGCCTGCTGGCGTTCGGATCCGAAAAGAACTGCTACGTCGATGCAGACCTTGGGCACATCTGGGGGGAGTACAAGAACATGCTCGACCGGGCCGTCTTCGACAAGAAGGGGAGAGCCGTGGTAAACGCCAGGTGGGTGGTCGGAAACGACGGCGTAATCCCGATGACCACGCTCCGGAAAGTGGTGCTGCTCAAGAGAGACGCATCGGACGGAACTGTGCTGAGGGAACTGGATCCAGCAGAGGCCTTAGAGATCCTCTCCAAGAATGGATTCTACAATCCCCACCAGCTGGTCAACGACGAGAGAAAGTTCCAGCTCAGGGGCAACTTCTTCAAGACGGTACTCAATAGGACGCGCGTCTTCCTTGCGAACACCGCGCACCCTGCCTCAGAAGTCCAAGACAGGATATTCCGGGCGGTATCCGGATGATCCGTTTGAGAACAGTTAAATATCCCGCTGGTCCGACTTCAACCGAGGGCTAGAAAATGCAGAAGAAACACGTACTCTACATCCTTCTCGACGGGCTTGGCGACCGCCCTGTTGGTGAATTAGGCTACAGGACCCCGCTCGAGGCGGCGAACCGCCCGAACATGAATTCACTTGCCAGGAAGGGGAGCTCTGGGGTAGTGTACACAGTGGGCAGGGGAATCGCACCCGAGTCGGATGTGGCTGTGATAAGCATGCTCGGCTACGACCCGCACAAAACCTACACCGGGAGGGGACCGATCGAAGTCTTCGGTTCTGGGATGTCGATGGAGAACGGGGACCTCGCCGTGCGGTGCAATTTCGCGACCTTCAGCAGCGACTTCACGATAATTGACAGGCGTTGCGGTCGGTCACTCACAACCGAAGAGGCTAGGCTTCTAGCAGATGATATCAACAATAAGGTGAGGCTCGAGTCACACCCTGCCGAGTTCGAGTTCAGGAGCACGGTTGGTCACAGGGGGGTACTCTTGATCAGGTGCAAGGAGGGCAAGCTCTCCGGAAACATCTCGAACACAGACCCTGCCTACCTCAAGAAGGGGGGAATGGGCATAGCGCTCGAGACCTTCGAGAACAAGGTTCAGGCTTCACTCCCCTTGGACGGGAGCGAGGAAGCCAGGAGAGCGGCGGATCTTCTGAACGAGTTCACACGAAAGACCTACCATGTTCTCGAGTCGCATCCGATCAACAAGGAACGCACTGCGCAAGGGAAGCCGCCTGCGAACGGGATATTAGGCAGGGATGCAGGGTCCTCGCTGCCAAACTTCATACCTGTCACCGACTTGTATGGGATGGAGTTTGCGGCGATGGTCGAGATGCCTGTCGAGCGTGGGATAGCGCTCCTATGCGGCATGGATTCGGTCGAGCTTCCTAAATCGACAGGGGACCTTGCTTTGGACTATGAGAGGCGCGCCGGGCTCGCGAGCGAGTTGATACAGTGCTACGGGGGCGTGTACATACACATAAAGGGTCCCGATGAGCCTGCACACGATGGGGACTGCGCCGGTAAGAGAAAGTCGATAGAGATGATCGATGAACACTTCTTCGGGCACCTCAAGGTCGACCTCGGCAGCACGGTAGTTGTGGTTACTGCTGACCACTCGACGCCCTGCTCGTTGAGGGCCCATTCAGACGACCCTGTGCCGCTCATCGTCGCTGGAACGGGGGTCAACCCTGACGGGACAGCCGAATTTGGCGAGTCTGCATGCAGGAAAGGCTCCCTCGGGGAGATCGACGGGGTCGACCTCCTGAAAAGAGTGATGAGGATGGTTTCCTAGAGAGATATGGCTGCCGATGCTAGTCAAAGAGGGTGATCCACACGTCAAATATGCCAAAGAGGCTTTACAGATCCAATTCGAACAGGATACTAGGAGGGGTCTGCGGCGGGATAGCCGAGTACTTCAACGTCGACCCTGTGATCATTAGACTCATCTGGATAGTGTTCACAGTGATTTACGGGTTCGGCATACTCCTTTACCTGATCGCTTGGGTGATCATCCCCAGATCCCCGGAAGGCTATTCCCCGCCCCAACAGGGGAGCGGGACCACTGCATTTTCATTAGACAGGAGGGGGCAGAAAGCACTAGTTGTCTTCGGTCTGATCTTGGTGCTGATAGGGGTATTGGAGTTTACCCGGCTTTCGGAGCCGATCAGGGCACTCGCAGCGACCGCTTTCTCATTTCCTTTTATTTTTATATGGCTAGGCATACTCGTTATAGTGATCGCACTGATGAGTCGGAGATAAACGGCTGTGTCATTAGGTCCTGTACTTGCACTCTCAATATCAGCCGCCGTTGTTATGTTAGGGTTCGGTCTAATAATGCCTTTTTTGCCCGTTTATGCCCAGCTTCTCGGTGCAGCAAGCGGGGTTGACATAGGCATCCTCTCCTCAGCCTTCCTGATCACAAGGACCCTGCTGGCGACGCCTGCGGGATCGTTCTCAGACAGGTTGGGCAGGAAGCGGATAATAATTGTCGGGCTCGGGATGTACTCCGTCCTCTCTGTCTTGTTTGCATTTGCATCCACCTGGATCGAGTTGATAATGTACCGGGCCCTCCAAGGGGTCGCCTCTGCAATGGTCTGGCCCGCGTCCACAGCCCTCGTTGCAGACATGTCGCTCCCTGAGAAGAGAGGGACCGCCATGGGCCTGTTCAACTCCGTCTCTATGAGCGGCTGGATGGTGGGGCCCGCCCTGGGTGGCGCGATACAATGGTACTCGAGGAACGCCCTAGAAATGGAGCTGCTTGACAGCTTCAGGGCCCCTTTCTATGTATCGGCACTCCTCTCACTGGCATCGATGATCCTCGTAATTCTGCTCGTAAAGGCTGCAAAAGCATCAGCGCCGAGGAGCAAGAGGCTCGGTTTGCCTATGAAGGAGATCGATCCAAAATTCAGGAGGAGCGTCTACATTATGCTGTTTCTCCTAGTTTCGTACGGGTTCGCCACTTCCTTCGTCGAGCCTATGCTCGTTTACTTCGTCCAGCATCAATACAGCCTTAGCGAGGATCTTGTTGTCTCGAACATGGCTATGATCTTCACAATATCTGGGGTCGTCATGCTCGGCACCCAGCTCCTTGGCGGGAGGATCGCCGACCGTTACAGCAAGAAGAGGACGATAGTCTCAACATCGGTAGTCGCACAGGCCCTTACGATGGCGATGCCATTCTCGAGGGACGTGGGGGAAATCGGATCTGTGATGGTCGCAAGATCGGCTTTCTACGGTCTGGGATCTCCAGCCTACACTGCCTTCCAGCAGAACCTGCTCCCATCTAAGGTCAGGGGAGCGCTGACTGGGCTCTTCGATACCGCATTCGGTTTTGGGGCATTTGCCGGGCCAATCGCGGGCTTCCTTCTCTACGACACCGTCTCCCACAGCTCCCCTTTCTTGGCGAGCGGGCTGCTCGGCATTGCCACGCTGGTTGCAATAGTGCTCTTCACGTACGAGCCAAAGAGGGAAGAGGTGCCTGAGTGAAGGGCGTGTCTTAATCTAACTCAGAATTAATTAACGCTTATAAACCGTACAATACTACGTTTTCTCGGTGTCTGCTTTGCCAAAGATCAAGTGCAAGAAAGTAACATGGGAAGAAGTTGAGGAATGGAGCCGCATCGTCTCTGACAAGGTATACTCCTCCGGATGGACTCCCGACGTTGTTGTTGCAATATCGAGGGGCGGCTACGTGCCCGCTAGGCTGGTCTGCGACAGGCTCGTGGTGGGGGAGCTCGTCTCCCTTCAGATCTCGCACTGGCCTTCAGCTGCCCAGATGGCTAAGGAGGCAGGCGTGCGCACCCCTCTGTACTGCAACATGGGCGGGAAGAAGGCACTCATTGTAGACGACATCGCAGACACCGGGGAGTCCCTCATCATAGCCAAGGACCATGTCTGGACGAACTGCAGGCCGGAAGCAATCAGGATAGCCTCTCTCCAGTGGATCTCCGGCAGCAGCAAGATACGCCCTGACTACTACGCAGAGGAGGTAAGGGGGTGGATCTGGTATCAGTACCCATGGAGCAGGCTTGAGGACATCATAGGTTTCGTGAAGAAAGTCGTCGAGGAGAATCCTGGCAAGGAGTTGTGGTCTATCGAAGAGCTCATAAGAGGGGTAAGGGAGTGGTATGGCGTTGAGTTCGATCGCTGGTTTTTCGAGAGGGCATTGGATAAGCTCGCTTCGAAAGGCTTCCTGAAAAGGGACGGCGATCGCATAATCGCAAAAGTATAAATTGAGATTCTGGGTGGTGTGGGGCATGTCTTTCAAGTGCAATGCTGAAATTGGTATAATAGGAGGGAGCGGTTTCTACGATCCGGCGATGTTCGACTCTGTCTCCGAAGTGAAAATCCACACGCCTTTTGGATCCCCTTCAGACATTATCTCCGTGGGTGATTTAAGGGGAGTCCGCGTGGCTTTTCTCCCCAGGCACGGAAAGCGGCATTCTATACCGCCCCATCTTATCAATTACCATGCGAATATATGGGCGCTCCGGGATCTTGGGGTCAGGAGGATCCTAGCCCCTTCCGCTGTGGGGAGCCTGAAGGAAGAGATCAGTCCAGGCGACATCGTGATCCCAGACCAGTTTATCGACTTCACGAAGAACAGGCGGTATTCGTTCTATGACGGCGCGGTAGTGGGGCACTTTTCGCTTGCGGATCCCTTTTGTCCTGATCTGAACCAGAAGGTAATCGAAACAGCCCGCAAGTTCGGGATCAGTACACATTCGCCCGCATGCTATGTTTGCATTGAGGGACCGAGGTTCTCAACAAGGGCGGAGTCGAAGCTATTCAGGTCTTGGGGCGCAGACATCATCGGGATGACATTGGTGCCTGAGGTCATACTTGCTAGGGAGGCAGGTATCTGCTACACAACGATCGCAACGGTCACAGACTATGATGTATGGGCAGAGAAGCCAGTCACTGCGCAAGAAGTTGTTGATACCCTCAAGTCAAATGTTGAGAAAGCAAAAAAGGTAATATATGAAGTGGTACCGAGTCTCAGTGAGCGAAGGTGTTCATGTGAGAAGTCTTCCGAGAGCGCCTTGGTCTGACCATCGACCTGATCTATTAGCGGGGGGCTAAGTGTTAAACAATTCTATATTCCTGACCATGAGTGTTCAACACTTCTATATTCAACCACACTCGCATACGAATTAAAATATACCAGCAAACTTTATATATTCGAGTATTTACGTTATATATCAAGTAGTGGATAATAGGAAAAGAAGGTGAAAGCGAGAATGGAAAAGAAGTTTAACCCGGTAAAGCCTACTCTGTGGGTGCCTGGCTAAAAGCGAAAGGACTACAGGCCATTCGTTCTTTGCTTTGTTGGATGTCTTTGCGACTGAAAATGTTTCATATTTTCCGCCCTAAAAATAATAAAGCAACTATATAATAAAAAGAAATATCGTTTTTTATGGTTTTTGATCTGTAAGTGCTGCTCTGCACTCAAAGACCAAGTTCTCCGGCAATCTCCTGCATGCTCTCAAGAGCTATCCTGAGAAACTCCTCAATAGGGATTCCCATCTCCCTGCATGACGCTATCCTGTTCCTGTCAGCACCCTTGGCAAAATCCTTGCTCTTGTACTTTTTTATCAGGGTCTCTACGGTGACGTCCTTTAGTTTCTTGCTGGGCATCACTAGGGCCGCAGCCACGACGAGCCCCGAAACAGCATCGCTCGCTATCAGAGCCCTCTTGAAGTTGCTGTCTGGCATCACGCCGGTATTCTCGTAATTGTGCGCCTTTATTGCCTGAAGTACTTCGTCTTCGACCAGACCCTCAAGCATCTGCGATGCGACGAGCGTATGGTCGCCCAGCCCGCTGCAGACCTCGAAGTCAATATCGTGAAGTATTCCTGTGACCTCCCACTTCGCCTGATCCTCACCAAGCCTCAGCGCGAGCCCCATCATAACCGCACCCACTGCGAGCATGTGTTTCAGGTTACTCTCTTTCTTGACATGCCTCCTTACAAGTTCAATGGCCTCTTCCCTGAGCACATGAGACACCAGATCTATCGGAGGGGAGATCTGATAAAAACCTTGAGGCAAATGAATAGGCAGTATCCCCCTGCCAAAAATAAGAAATACCCGCGTCTTCTAGATGATCGCGGTGCCATGCATGTTCTGCCCAAAGTGCGGGACTGAGAACCCAGAGGACTCTAATTTCTGCAGTAAGTGCGGCAATAGGCTGGGCAAGACTTTCACCGAAGAGTTTAACGTTGCAGCAAAGGACCTTGTCTCAAAGATAGAGGACCTGATAAGGGAAGGCAACGTAACTCACATAATAGTGAAGAACGAGCAGGGAAGGGTTCTTCTGGAGCTGCCTGCAACCGTCTTCGTTGTGGGCGCGATCCTTGCGCCTTGGATGGCGGCTCTTGGCGCAATCGCAGCGCTCGCTACCAACTGCAAAGTCGTGGTCGAGAGAAAATCCGAGCGACTCTAACCGCATAAGCGAAATCAGAACAATGCAAGGAGAGGATCGAGAGGCGATCTGCCAGACTATCCCAGATTGACGGTTGGGCAGATAAAAAAGCAAAAAATGGACGATCAGGAGTCGTTGTTGAACTTCTTCAGGATTATCCTGGTGTTAGTCGCCGTGACCCCCTTGATCTTCCTTATGTTCTCCAGCACTTCGTTCATCTGGTTGACGCTTTCTACGTTGAGCATTACCTCTATGTCAAAGTCGCCGCTTATCTCGAGTACCTTGTGCACTCCCCTGATCCAGAGGATGCGCCTCGCCACGGCTGTGGTGTAGATATTGGACTCACACTTGACTAGCACAAGCGCCTCGATCTTCTTCGGCACCTGCACTTCGAGCCTCTTGCCAGCCGCCTTCTCAGCGAGCTCTAGGAGGTCGACATCCCGGTAGCTCCTGACCTCTGGCCTATCCTTTATTGCCTGGAGCACCTTCATCAGCTCCTCATCGCTCAGGGCCACCCCGAGGCGCTTCAGCCGGTCCTCAAGCGCCACCTTCCCTGTGTACTTGCTGATCACGATCTCCCTCTGCCTGCCCACTATGCTCGGCGGGAACGCCTCATAGGTCTGAGGGTCGAATATGACCGCTGCTGCGTGGACTCCACCCTTGTGTGAGAAGACATTCTCGCCGACGATTGGCTGCAGTGGCGACACGGGTATGCCGCTGTGCTTCTCGAGCAGCAGCGAGAGCTCCGGCAGCTTCGTGAGGTCGACCGTGTCGACATTGTGGAGTACCTTCAGCGCCACTGCAAAAGGCTCAAGCGGCGTGATCCCTGCCCGTTCACCTATCCCGTTCACGGTCGTGTGGACTGCTGTCGCGCCCCCCTCGACCGCGGCTATCGCGCTGGCGACGGCAAAGCCTAGGTCGTTGTGGCAGTGGGCATCAAGCTCCGCGCCCAGGTCCCTGGAGAGCCTCGAGAATAGGTCTCTCATCCTGTCCGGAGGCGTTATGCCCACGGTGTCCGGGATGCTTATCCTGTCAGCCCCAGCCTCGACCGCGGCCCTGCATATCCTGACGATGAAGTCGTAGTTTCCTCGGGTCGCGTCCTCGGCTGTGAACCTGACCTTCACCCCGTGGTCCCTTGCATGCTGTATGCTCTTCACCGCGGTCTCGATCGCCTTCTCCTCGGTCATTTTCATCGCTTGGAGCTTCTTCTCGGTGATTCCGAGAAAGATCGCGACGCGGTCCACGCCGCAGGCAAGTGCTGCTTCCACGTCAGGTATCAGCGCGCGGCTGTGTGCCAGGATCTCGGCATCAAGCCGCTCCGCCACAATCCTCTTTATCGCCTCGGTCACGTCCTGGGATACGGCCGGATGCCCTGCCTCGATCATGTCGACCTTGGCTTCGTCCAACTTCCTGGCTATCTCCACTTTAGCGTCGATGGTGAAGGAGACGCCAGGCGTCTGCTCCCCCTCCCTGAGGGTAGTGTCAAGGATCTTGACTTTCATTAGTGGCACCGCAAATAGAATTATTCGAACCGTATATAAGTCTTTTCGTATCCATTGTTGCTCCTTTTTTACATCTGGAAGGGAGTTATCTACGAAAAAAATACCAAAAATGACTAATTGCGAGATCAACCCGATTGGGTAGCGTTTAATAAATCTGCTATCCATACTACCACCAGAATCAGTTGTGCGAGGTTCACGAGGTGTCTTCTTGGTTCGTTGGCAGGATTGAAGGTACTGCGGGCACGGAGAAGTTCTCAATGATCCTTGAGAGGCAGGATGTCGGGAAGAACGACTACGTCCAGGTGAGGCACGAAGGCAAGGATTTTCTACTCATAATAAAGGATGTGGAACGCGCGGGCGACAGCAAGATGGTTGCCGAATGCGTCGTGATAGGTGCCCCGCCGAAGACGCCCTTCGTCCCGGGCTCCGAGGTTCTGGCTGCCTCAGAGGAGGTGCTCAGGAAGGGGTTGGGAATAGACTCTGGGGAAGCGGAGGGGATCTACATCGGGAAGCTCAGGAACTTGGACTGCAAAGTTTGGCTGCCTGTCAAGAAGATGACGCGCATATTCATAGTTGGGAAGCCCGGCTCCGGGAAATCGTATACGATGGGCGTCATCGCCGAGGAGTTCATCAAGAAGGGGATCCCGCTGGTCATAATCGATGCGCATGGCGAGTACTCTAGCCTCAAGGTCCCTGCGAATGTACCCTCGGCGGAGTTCGGGATCTCCCCCAAGTCATACTCTGAGAACATAGTCGAGTTCGCCAACCTAGCGTTCAACCCGGGGGCGGATCTGGACATCGCTGCTCTGGATTCGACGAAGGCTGACGACATCGTTTCGCAGATGCAGTGCACGATAATCAACCTCCGCGGGCTGGGGACCGAGGAGCAGTACCAGGTCGTCCACAAGGTCTTGACCAAGCTC
>JASFYK010000025.1 GCA_030055545.1 Thermoproteota archaeon
AAGAGCTCCTGCAGAAGGGCGCTTCTCAGGCTTACGAGCTTAACTTAGAGACCAACGCTGTTCCCAGAGACTTCCTAGTTAGGAAATCGGTCGTTCTCGACTCTGGAGGAAAATTTTTAGGCGTGGTCGGGGTCATGGTTGACATTTCTGATCTTAAGAAGGCAGAACGCGCCGTAAGCGCTTACAGTGATCTGATGCGCGCGATAATAGACTCGATCCCTGACCCTGTTTTTGTCCTTGACAAGGACAAAAAGGTCATTGCGTGGAACAGGGCAATCGAGGATCTCACGGGTATACCGAAGGTGTCGATCATCGGTAAAGGCGAGTACGAATATGCGATCCCCTTCTATGGAGAACGTCGCCCACTCTTGCTGGATCTCCTCTTTGAGAGTGATGACAGATACGCGGGGTCGTATACGCGGTTCGAGAGGGTCAAGGAACGTGCCGTGGCTGAGGGGTACGTTAACTCCAAATACGGGAGGATATACGTGATCGGTCACGCCAGCTTGATTTACGACTCTTCGGGGAACCTTCTGGGCGGGATCGAGACTTTCAAGGACATTACGAAGCACAAAGAAGCCGAAGACGCGCTGAGGCAGAGTGAGGAGAGATACAGAGCGATCGTGGAGGACCTAACAGAGGCAGTGGTCAGGTTCAAGCCGGACGGGGAGATCACATTCGTAAACAATGCCTTCACAAAAATAATGGGTGTTGGGAAGGAATCCTTGGCGGGAAAAAATGTCCTCGATTTGATGTCAGAAGAGGAACGCAAACAAGTGTCCATTCTATTAGCTAATGCCAACAAAGAACCGGTTGCCCAAATCACATCTCGGACGGTAAAACCAGACGGCAGCACATTATGGATGATGTGGTTGGGGAGGGCAATTCATGATTCTAGCGGGCGGATTGTCGAGTTCCAGGCAGCAGGGCGAGACATAACTGAGTTAAAGCGCTTTGAGGAAAAGTTGGAAGACCTGGTGGAGGAGAGGACCAAGAAACTCCAGGAAGCCGAAAGGCTGGCTACCATAGGACAGATTGCTGCCTCGGTGGGGCACGACTTGAGGGCACCACTGCAGTCAATAATCAACAGCGCTCATCTGTTGGGCATGCTTGCCTCCGACCCAAAAATTCCGCCCGAATCATCATCAGAAATCCAAGATCTGCAGAAAAAGATAGAGCGCCAGGTAACCTACATGAATGGCATCATCAGCGATATCAGGGACTTTGCTAGGAACCTGGTTCTTGAAGCTATGCCTGTACAGATCTCAAACCTGATAGACGACGCTCTATTATTGGTCAACATTCCTAGCGAAATCAATCTCTCAATCAATATTGCCGTTCGAGATCCAGTGGTAGTCGACCCAAACATGATCACCAGGGTTCTCGTAAACCTCGTCACAAATGCGGTCCAGGCGATGCCTGAAGGTGGCACCCTTCAGATTAATGCGCGCGATTGCGGCAAATGGATTTCGATCGAGGTGAGGGACACTGGAATCGGGATTCCAGAGGAGCATCTTAAGAAGCTCTTCACCCCCCTCTTCACCACCAAATCCAAGGGCTCTGGGCTTGGCTTGGCGATCTGCAAGCGGATCGTGGAGACGCACAATGGAAAGATCAAAGTGGAAAGCCGGGTCGGAAGTGGGACAACATTCACGGTTGAACTGCCTAAGACTTCCTGCCATTAAAAAACAGTTCTTTTTGTGCAACAAGATTAAGATCGCTGCAAGCCCCATGACCCGCAATGAGAGTTTAAGACGAAACTAAGCAGGGACACCTTTGATGCCATGCAGCTTAAGCCAACCGCTTGGAACACTCCTTCATTATCAGGATTACTCCAACCTTTCATCCCTACATGTCGTGGTGCGGGCGCAAACACGTTCGGAGATACGCCTTTCGAAAGGAGTGTCATTTCTGCAAGTTAATATGCCTCCCGTGCTGAACAATATGAAAAAATAGGGGGGTCTTTCTTCCCTATTTCCCACCTATATAAACAGGATGATTATCCCGACACCAAACATGAGTGTCGCAGAGACGAGCCTTATGTAGTTCTTAGGTATCCTCGGCGCGATCCCGCGACCCCAGAGGATGAGGATCGCCACAAGGGGAAGCACGAATATCAGGTTGTAAAAAATTAGATACGCAAGAACTTCGGCACTGCCCATCTTGTACTGTGTCATCAAGGCTAGAGCCAGAAAATACGGTCCGCCTGTGCACGGGAGCTCGATCGCAGAGATCGCTGCCCCTGCAAGGAAAGCCAGGGGTACGGTCGTCGATTTATTGATTAGCCTTTTAATCACAGGCCTGCTTTGGGCTGGTATCCTTGAGAAGAGCGTGTAGACCGCAAGGAGGATGGCTGCCACCCCTATTATCTTATTTACATAGATAGGCATCTCGAACTGCTGAAGAATGGTGAAGAGTCCAAACCCGATCGCCAAGTAGGCAACAAAGTTCCCTGCGATGTAAGCCCCACCAGTCCTCCAAATACCTGCCGTGGTAGCTCCGATCGCCACAACGAGGAGCAGCAGCACCGTGATTGCACAGGGGTTCATCGAATCGGCTAAGGCCATTCCCGCTATTAATAAAATGGGCGGGCCTTCAAGCGGCTGCTCGTCTCCGGGGTAAGGCGGAACTGTGGAGTTCGGTGAGGGGCACACCCATCCCGTCTTGTTCTCAAGAAGGGGCTCCAACCTGCTTTGGATGTCTGTGCTTATGAGGACTTCATTTCCGATGAACACCACAGGCCACCTGTAAGTGCTTATGTTGTGCGAACTGTAGAACTCGATCAGGATCTGATAGTTTGTCCTGTTCCCTATCTCGAAGCGCACAACCTCAAGCAGAGGGTACTTCGCCTCTACTGTCTTGATATATCCATCCGCCTCGATGCAGCTGTGGCAGCTCTTGGAGTAGAAGAAGTATATGCACTGATGGACGTCCTTAGCGTCTACCGACGAATGGACGCCGCCGACGGGTGCAAGTCCAATAATTATTATTGCTGCGATGAGGAGCCCTGCCAAGAATTTTTTCATAGGTTGTGTCCCGACCATTTTGTTATCTTTTTGAATGTCAATAGGTTGATATATCTGTTCCCAATTCTCGCCGCTAGAACATCGTGAGCCTGGTCTGACTCTTCGGGACTTCCCTGGGAAGTTCCGCCTCGCTAACGCGCTGGGTAAAGCCATAGACCTTCTCCACCTTCCTCATCACTCCAAGGAGTTTATTCCTCTCATGTGTCCCGGGAGTGACAAGCGCGAAGATCCTCGCCGCGTTCTTCCCCTCAGACTTCCTGAGGACCCTCCCGAACCTTTGGATCCATTTCTTTGGGTTGCTAGGCGGATCGACCCAGATCTCGATGTCAGCGCTGGGTATGTCGAGCCCCTCCTCCCCGATGCTGGTGCAGACGAGGACGCTGGCCCTTTCCCTGAATTGCATAAGCGCGGATGCCTGCTCCTCCATCGTCATGTCGCCCTTGCCGACCAGCACGGCCACGTCCTCGATCCCTCTGACCCTATGCAAAATCCCGCCCATCTCCTTCGCGCCCTCGACCGACTCCATGAATACTATTGCCTTGCTGAAACGTTCGGAATCAAGCATCTGGAGCGCAGCCGATATTTTGTGGTTCGGCTGCAATGCAATTAGCTCTTTGTACGCCTCTAGGACGCTCTTGCCACCTAAGCTGCGTGCGGGTCTGCGGAGCTCTCTCATCTTCCAGATCCCGTATCCTGAGATACTGCTCGCACCGTCCTCGACTATCCGGATCCTCATCATCCTCAGCGCTATAAGGCAGACACAGAGCCCGTGAGCCCTGCAGTACCCGCGTGCATGAGCAGAACCGTAAATATTAGCCACCCTATCTTGGACCTCCTTAGATGCACTGTAGAGCTCCCTGTAGATCGCCATGAGCCTTTGGCTGGCTGGGACCCTTAATATCGTGATCTCCCTGTTAGGCATCTGTTGCTTCACCTCGGGGTCCTCGATCGAGACGGATTCGATCGTTTCGAAAACCTTCCTCAGCTCGCCGAGTCTCTTCGGAGAGTGGAGCTGGGGGGTCGCGCTTAAGGCCAGTATCTTTGCCCCAGATGCCTTTGCTGAGACGAGTATTGAGTACCCGTCGGTCTCGCCTATATAGCCGTGGCACTCATCCGCCACCAGTATGTCGTAGGGGAAACGGAAACCGTCAGACTCGAACACCTCTCGGAGGTATCCGACAGGATCCCCATACGCTTTAGCTTGCCTTATCTCGCCCTCGTATTTCGAGAGGAAATCATTGTAGAGAGTCTGTGGGGTCGTCACTACGTACCCTGCGTTCCAGACCATCAGCCCCCTCCGCCTCTCGGGGGGGATGCTCCCCGAGATGAAATACGCATTCCCCAAGTTCAGTTGCTTTCTGGCGAAGATCGTCTGCTGTACCCCTAAGGGCACTGAAGGGGTAAGGAAAGCCACCCTCGAAGGGTTTTCTGAAGTCATTCGGTGTATGTACGCTCCTGCCAGATACGTTTTGCCTAGGCCGGTGGGGAGGCCTACGATGAGCGTCCCGCTGCTTATCTTTTCGAGAATTTTCTGCTGGAACGGATAAAGCTGGTAATTCAGACTCTGTACTGACACTCTCTCTTTATCGGGGATCCTCTCGGAGGGGAAGAGGGTCGAGCTTAGCACCTGCAAGGAGTATCTGCTGGTATTTAGGAAACTCAGGTACTCCTCCCATCCCTGCATGCTGATCCCGCCTGATCAATTCTCGTTAATCTTTTCCCCGCCTCTTTGCATGGACACACTTATGTTGAGTGAGCTGCTGAAATGATTTCGGCACTATTATATATAAAAAATAATAAAAATCATAAGCGATCCAGCTTCAAAGCCATTCAAAAGAGATGCCTTGCTTGAGAGCCTTCCAAAGAGATGTTTTGATAGGCGCATTCCTGCTAACCCTTATCGCTGCCACTATGATGTACGGATACCTTTTGTTCCATTCACTCGTAGAGTTATTCTCTATAGTGATAGCCTTCTCGATCTTCCTCATTGCTTGGAACTCAAGAGAATCTATGGACAATGACTTTTTGCTGTACCTTGGCATAGTTTATTTTTTCGTAGGAACAATCGATCTCTTCCATACACTTGCTTACAAGGGAATGGGGGTCTTGCCGAATTTTGACTCGAACTTGCCTACGCAGCTCTGGATCATAGCACGATACTTGGAGTCAACGGGTTTATTCGTCTCCACATTCTTCCTGAAAAGGAAGGTAAGGCCCTTCCTAACGTTGTCACTTTATGCTGCCGTATCGTCTATTGTATTGTTATCGGTATTTTCCGGATTATTTCCAATTTGCTACATCGAAGGCTCAGGACTGACGGTTTTCAAAATAGCGAGCGAATACGTTATTGTCTCAATCTTGGCTCTCTCCCTAATCCGAATGTACTGCGTGAGATTCTCGTTGGAAAGATACGTTTTCTTGCTAGTCTGCTCTGCGATCGTTCTGACAGCGTTCTCTGAGCTATCCTTCACACTTTATGTTGATGTATATGGGGCATTCAACATGCTAGGGCACACGCTCAAGCTCGTTTCATTCTACCTGATCTACCTGTCCGTAGTGAGGACAGGGATCGCAGTTCCGCATGCGCTTCTATTTCGCGCTACCAAGGAGAGCGAGGACAGGTTGCGAAAGGCTGTCGAGGAGAAGACGCGCGAACTCTTGAGGTTGCAGGAGCGCTTCTTGGAAGTGGAACGGGGCGCAGCATTTGGAGAGATGGCCGCCTCTGTGATCCATGACATTAAAACGCCCATGCAGTCGCTGCTTAATCTTGTCTTTATGCTCCGTGAATCCGATACCATCAAGAAAGATGAAAAATTGATAGAGATTTTGGACAGAATCGAGCAGCAAATATCGTATCTGAATAGTGTAGCCTTGGAACTGAAATCCTTTGCCAAACCGATGAAGCCTTCAATCGCCCCGGTCGAGCTCAATCCCATTCTGCATGGGGCCCTCACATCGATTGAGATCCCGAGTAACATAAGGGCAGAAGTGAAGCTTCCAGATGGATTGCCAAAAATCTTAGCCGATCCCGTTTTCATGCAACGTGTGCTAGCCAATCTTATACAAAATGCTCTAGAAGCCATGCCCAATGGAGGGATCTTGCAGGTATCCGCCTCCAAGGAAGGCAATCAGATAGTGGTTAATGTTTCCGACACGGGTGTTGGGATCGATCCAGATAACAGGGACAAGATTTTCAGCCCCATGTTTACCACAAAGAAGGGCGGGACCGGTCTCGGCTTGGCTATTAGCAAAAGGCTTTTGGAAGCGATAGGCGGTTAGATTGAGTTCGCCAGCGAACCAGGAAAAGGTACAGTCTTCATCCTAAGGATTCCCGCTTCGGAATAGACTAACCGATAATGCCACTTTAGTGAGCCATCTTCCTTTGGCATAGCGATATGTGGCAGGTCTGCCACCAACCCAAAAAATTTAAAATACCCGCCGAGCATTCCATCAATTACGCTCCGGTAGTATAGTCCGGTCAAGTATATTGGCCTCTCGAGCCAGAAGCGGAGACAGCCAGTGACCCGGGTTCAAATCCCGGCCGGAGCACCAGTTTTTCCAGCTGCAAGGGTTGTTTTTGCAGTTCATGGTGGTTCCTGGGGGATCGTCACCCAGGCTGCACGATAAGACCGGATTCAGTCCAGGAGTTTCACAGGAGATTGCGTGCTTAACAGCATACTTTTTATGAACAATTTGGTAATAGTGAAACGGTGTAATTTTTGCCTGAAATTAGTGCGCACGAATCAGTAAGGAAGATGTACGAGAAGCTGAAGGCAGACGGGATCTCAAACGTGTGGGACCGTTGGCAGGCGCAGGAGCAGGTCCGGTGCAGGTCCTTCTGCATGAAGGGGCTCAGCTGCCAGTTCTGCAGCAACGGCCCTTGCAGGATCATACCTGGCAAGCTAGAGCGCGGGACCTGCGGCATCGATGCTGATGCCATGGCGATGCGCTACATGCTCCTCAGGAATGCGATGGGGCTCTCGACCTACACGTACCATGCAAGGGAGGTCGCAAAGACCCTCATAGCGACGGGCATGGGAAAGACTCCTTACTCCATAAAGGATGCGTCCAAACTTCGGATACTGGCTAGGATCTACGGTATAGACGAAGCGAAGGGCGACTCTCAGCTCGCGGTCGAAGTGGGGAATGCGATCCTGAGGGAGATAAACGCCGACCCGTCGGAGAGGCTCAGCACGCTCTCGTTCGCCACGATGGGCAGGATCGAGACTTGGAGGGGGCTGGGCATACTCCCTGGCGGCCCTGCGAACGAGCAGGTCGACGCCGTGTCACACTGCCTGACTAACGTGGACGGAGACTACGTCTCTCTCGCGAAGGCGGCAATGCGCCTAGCCCTCTCCTGCATCTATGGATCGCAGATACCGCTCGAGCTCGGTCAGGACGCACTCTTCGGGACGCCCCGCCCGCATGTCGTCTCGTTTGACCTCGGCATCGTCGATCCGGAGTATGTCAACATCGTGGCGAACGGCCACGAGCCTTTCATCGGGGTCGCACTGGTCAACCGCTGCAGGGATCCTTCCGTCCAGGCAAAGGCAAAGGAAGCAGGCGCCAAGGGCATACGCGTGATAGGATCAATCGAGACGGGGCAGGAGATGCTGCAGAGGATGGTCACAGACGACGTGTATGTGGGGATGACTGGGAACTGGATCACGATAGAGCCGCTGATAGCCACCAACGCGGTAGACCTGTTCGCGATGGACATGAACTGCTCCCCCCCTTCCCTCGAGCTCTACGCGAAGCGTTACTCGACTACCTTCGTCTCAGTCTCGCCGCTCGTGAACGTCCCGGGTATAACAAGGCATGTCGACTACTTCCCTGAAGCGGTCTCAAGACAGGTCGATGAGCTCGTAAGCCTTGCGATCGAGAATTTCAGAAAGAGGAGAGGCTCAGCCAGCAGCGTGCCGATGGCAAAGCGGAATGCGATCGTCGGCTTCTCGGTCGAGTCGATACTCGAGGCGCTCGGGGGGACTCTGGATCCGCTCCTAGCGGAGATAAAAACAGGGGGCATAAGGGGGGTCGTCGGGCTCGTCTCCTGCACGACGCTCGGCAACGGTCCTCACGATCTGCCCACGATCACTATGGCCAAGGAGCTCATAAGCCGGGACATACTCGTCCTCTCCATGGGGTGCGGGAATGCGGCGCTGCAGGTGGCAGGTCTCTGCTCACCGGAGGCGAGGGAACTCGCCGGACCGGGTCTCAAGAGGATCTGCGGAGCGCTCGGCATACCTCCTGTCCTCTCGTTCGGAACCTGCACAGATACGGGCCGTCTCTCAATCCTGGTATCTGAAGTGGCAAAGGCGCTCCACGTCGACATCCCAGACCTGCCGATCGCGGTCACTGCCCCGCAGTACATGGAACAGAAGGCCACAATCGACGCAATCTTTGCATTGGCTCTTGGTGTGCTTACGCATGTTTCACCAACCCCGCCTATAGTCGGAGGCGCCCGTCTGATGAAGCTCCTCTCGCAGGATCTCGCCCAAGTCACAGGCGGCTCCCTTCTGGTCGAGGACGACATGCTGAAGGCAGCCGAAAGGATAGCAATCCACATCGAGAGCAAGCGCTCCTCTCTGGGTCTTGGGTGATCCGATTCGCCTTGTGATCACAAAAAATTAAGCATTAATGTGGCGAAATGCAAATTTTTTTATCTTTTCAAGGGATAGGTGACTTATGGAACCAAAGGAAGCCGCCAAAAACGCGATCAAGTATGTTTTCGAAGCAATTCCAAACGAGCGCCTGACCGTGATCTGCGACGACTGCAGGACGGACATAGGCGAGGCCTTCGCACTCGGGGCACTCGAGCTCGGGCTGGTCACTAGGCTCATCCCGCTCAAGACCGGAGGAGACGTTAGGCGCGAGCTCCCTGAGTGTGTATCTGAGGCTGTCGCCAGGAGCACCTCCGACATATTCATCACAGTCTTCAGGGAGAGCGAGAAAGAGACCCCATTCCGCGTCAGCATAATAAACCTGATATCGAGGTACAGGAAGTTCAGGCTGGGGCACTGCCCGGGGATAACCATGGACATGCTGACCGAGGGTGCTCTCTCGCTGACGGAGGAGGAGCACAGGTCGATGTACTTCTCGGCACTGAGTCTGATGTCGCGGTTAATGGGCGTGAGGACGATAAGGGTCACCAGCCCGAACGGGACCGACATAACCTTCAGCGTCGAGGGCAGGGATTTCTTCACCGACACAAAATTCGACTGGGGTCTCTTCAAGTGGTGCAACCTCCCGACAGGGGAGGTGATAGTCGCCCCGGTGGAGACCTCCCTAGAGGGGAGGATCGTCTGCGACCTCGCGATCGGAGGCATCGGCCCCATTCAAACGCCCTTCGAGATTATTGCTAGGGCTGGGCGGGCTACAGAGTTCAGGTGTGAGGACAGGCACCTGCTATCGAGGGTCGAGACAGCGCTGGGAGTGGACGAGATGGCGAGGCGTGTCGGAGAGTTCGCCTTCGGTCTGAACAGGAAGGCAAGGGTCAATGCCGGTTTCCTCGAGGCCGAGAAGGTAGCGAACACAATTCACGTGGCATTCGGTCACAACACTGACTTCCCCGGCGGCCGAAACAGGTCCGCTACGCACATGGATTTTCTCGTTTCCAGGCCCACCGTGGAGTGCACGTACTCCTCAGGAATCACCGAGGCAGTCATGCGCGACGGCCGTATACTCTAGCCCTTGCACAGCGCAATGGTCCTTTCCCATTCTTCGTCTATCCGTCTCTTCATCTCCTCTATCTTGGACGGATCCGCGCCGGAGAACCTGCCTTGGATGCCGAGGTACTCCTCGAGCGGGCGCCTCTTCGACCTCTCGGCCAGTCCGGACGACGGACCTGTGAGCCTGCACCTCCCTCCGAACCACTCGTAGAGTATCCAGGCCCCCGTCTCGACCGCGAGCTTGCCGACCGCGACCGTCTTCTCGGCCGGGTATCTCCAGCCTGGCGGGCATGGGGACAGCAGGTGGATGTACCTCGTCCCCTTCATTGAGATTGCCCTCCTGAGCTTGTTCGCGAAGTCAAGGGGATAGGACGTGCACGCGGTCGCTACGTAGGGTATCCTGTGTGCAATCATTATCCCTGGGACGTCCTTCTTCCCCTCGGACTTTCCGGTGATAGTGGTGGTCGTCCTCGCGCCTTCCGGAGTGCTGCCGCTCCTCTGTGTCCCGGTGTTCATGTAGGCCTCGTTGTCGTAACAGACATAGATCAGGTCGTCACCCCTCTCGGCCGCCCCGCTCAGCGACTGGATGCCAATGTCTGCAGTCCCCCCGTCTCCCGCCCAGCAAACGATGTTCACGTCCCTGATGCCCTTCATCTCCAGCGCCGCCCTTATCCCGGATGCCGTTGCGGCCGAGGCGGCAAATGCGGTGTTGAAGATAGGTATCTTTGAGGGCGTCTTGGGGTAGTATCCCTGCACCACGGACATGCAGCAGGCCGGGACTACGAGGACTGTTCTAGGTCCGAGCACCTTCAGCCCGATCCTCATCGCCATGACCGCCGCACACCCCGGGCACGCCGCATTCCCGGGGAGATAGTACTCCTCGTCTGTCAGGCTCCTCACGGTAAATGTTCCTGATAACCTTTCATCCCCCACCAGATCTCTCCCCCCTCATTGCCTGCTTCTGCCCTTCTAAGCGCATCGCTGGCTATTCCAGCAAAGTCATTTACGCTAAGGTCGCGGCCCCCGATCCCGGCAATGTAGTTGAACGGTCTGACACCAGTTGCTGAGGCGACCTCGTGCCCGATTATGCCGCCGGAACCGAAGGAGTAATCTCTGTCCATGACTGCGACCGCCCTGCATCCCTTCAATGTCTCCCTGAGCCTCTCGCTAGGGAACGGTCTTAAGACCCTGAGCCTAGCGACGCCAGCCTTGACCCCCTCGTCTCTCAGAGCGTCCGCCGCGTCCATTGCGTCGCCCGAAGACGCACCAGCCACTACCAATATGACCTCCGCACCAGACGTCCTGTACTCCTCAACCAAGCCCGCCTGTTTTCTGCCTGAGACCCTGCCGAAGTCGCTGGCCGCCTCCTCGATGACCTTGGCACTCTCCTTTACCCTCTCCATAATCGAGTGCCTGATCTCCATCATCCTCTCCGGCCCAACCAAGTTCCCATAGGTTGCCGGCTCTTGGACGTCTATGACCTTCCATTGCCCATCAGGCGACGGAAGAAAGGCATCAGCCTCCTCCTGCCCGATCGGGTCCAGCCTCTCCGAGGTGTGCGATAGCGAGAACGCATCGAGCCCGAACATGACTGGTTGCCTCACCCTCCTATCCTCTGCGATCCTGAATGCCTGTATGGAAGCGTCGTAAGCCTCCTGCACACTATCGCACATCATCATTATCCATCCTGCGTCCCGCTGGCTGAGCATGTCCGTGTGCTCGTTCCAAATGCTCCAGGGAGGGGCAAGGGTCCTCGTCACCACCGCCATCACCACCGGGAAGCTCCCGAGCCCTGCCCAGAAGACCATCTCGCTCATGTACAACAACCCTTGCGAAGACGTTGCAGTGAAGGTTCTCGCGCCGCAGGCTGATGCGCCTATGCAGGCTGCCATTGCGCTGTGCTCCGACTCCACCCGCATGAACTTTGCGCCCATCTCCCCCCTTTCAATGAATTCGGAGAGTTTTTCTATGATCTGTGTCTGGGGGGTTATCGGGTAAGCGGCTATGACCTCTGCCCTAGCCGCCTTCACGCCATACGCAACCGCGTGGTTTCCTGTCGCGATCAAATTCAACTAGACCTCCCTCACCATCCTGATGGCGCGGGCAGCGCAGACCTCGGCGCAAATGCCGCAGCCCTTGCAGAATTCGTAGACTATCCAGACCTCGCCCTTGCCCCCC
>JASFYK010000026.1 GCA_030055545.1 Thermoproteota archaeon
ACTCGAGGTTGCACTCTTCGCAGTAGGGGCAGCCATCTGTTGCAAAGCCTATTGCCTTATAGTGCCCCCTCAAAAAAGCCTCGAGCTCCAGCCTGAGCATCAAGTCGTGGCAGAATAAGGAGAACTCCTTCAGGTCAGGGGGCGTCATCCTGACGAGGATTGCGTGCCTGTACTCGGCGAGGACCCTGCTGAACTCTTCCGGAGTTGGCGCAAACGGTGGGCACGCCAGGGTCCTGCCATACCCATCGCAACCATACTGGCACTTCAGCCTCACCCAGTTCCCGACTACCACTTCTTCTGGCTTGATTACCCTCGCGTCCTCTGCACCCAGTGACACTGCCACCCTGCACAGCTCAGCGAGCCTTTCTCCTTTCTCATCCTCGGGCAATGCAAGCACCTGTATCCAACTCGCGTGCCACCAAATTAAACATTGGCTTTGAGAGAGGACATAGCAACTCAATGGTGGGAAAACTCGGGTTGCCCTCCCCTCTGCCAATCGGCAACTATGATCTCGCCACCAAGGCCTATATTGACCGGGTTCGAGCGAAACCAGTCGGACCGTGGCGAATGCGGCACACGTCAGGCGGGTCTTCCGACCAGTATGTTATCCTTGACCCTCAGCAACCTCACGTCCAAGTTCTCCCCTACCACTTCGCGCCCCCCAACAACAGTGATAAGCCTAGTGCCGCCTGCATCCACTGCGAGCATCTCGCCCTTGAGCCACCCAGGCCCTCCCACTCTTGTCCTTACTTTCTCCCCCCGCCTATACGGATTCCTCAACTCTCGCGTTTTCCTTATCCCAAAGTCTGATGGATTCAGGATCAGCTTTACCCCGTGCTTGCCTTCCAGTTCTTTGAGGCGTTCGTAGAATGCGTACCAGCTGATGTACCTTATCCGCCGGTCCTTCCTGCCGAACTTGTGCCTCTCGCACTTCTGTATGCCTAGAGGAGGCCACCTCTTCCCGGCCCCCAGGCTCTTTGCCCATGCGATCAAACCATCGAGCTCGCACGTGTTTATCGGGTTGACCCAGACTGGAGCTATCAGGATGTCGATCTCCGTGTTTTTGACGGCATATTCCGCCATCTCCATTACTCTAGCGGGGCTGTATGATCCGGTGCCAGAGAGGTCCCTCGCCAGGTCAGGGTTCAGTGCGTCAATAGACAGGTTGATCCTGGAGAGCCCTGCAGCCCCGAGATCGTCGAGGAGGCGCTCGTTCAGTAGATGACCGTGGGTCTGGATTGATACTACATCGACCCCTGAAATAGATGACAGCTCGTGGACCAGGTCGGATATCCTCGGGTAAGTTAGGGGATCCCCCACTGTGTCGATGTGGGCCTCGATGCCGTTCCCCTTCATGCCGGCTACTGACTTGAACCACTCAAGTAAGTGTTCGAGACCCACGACATACTCTGCGTTCCTCATCGTGGATCGCGGACCCGCGTCGGTGGAACAGAATATGCAATTCAGCGGGCAAGCCGTGGAAGGCCTGACTTGTATCACGTTCGTACCCCTGTCTATCAGGCCGAACGGGATTGCCCCTATCAGCGGCACGTCTTCAGGTACCCTGTATGTAGTTGCCAACTCCGTTCCACCCCCTTACACCACCAACAGCCTCCTATAAAGGGATTTTTTATTGGCGGGCTGGATCTGGGCGTACACTTTATTAGGCTTATGTCCCGCTCTTATCCTAATATCTGTACGATATGGTGTTTTCGATGAGCAGGCTGGATGTGATGTTCTCCCCAAGGAGCATTGCAGTCATCGGGGCGTCCAAGAACCCAAAGAAGATAGGCTACGAGCTCGTCAGCAACATACTGACAGGCGGATACGAAGGGAACCTCTACCCTGTCAACCCGGAGGGCGCGGATGTGATGGGGCTGAAGTCATACACATCCGTAAAGGAGATCCGTGGCGAGGTCGACCTGGCGGTGATAGCCGTGCCAGCCGCATATGTGCCGGACATACTCGATGAGTGCGGGCAGAAGGGAATCAAGGCAGCCCTGATAATCAGTTCTGGATTCAGGGAGGTCGGGAACATTGAGCTCGAGGAGAGACTCGTCCAGACTGCCAGGAGGTACGGTATGCGCATACTGGGCCCGAACATTTTCGGGCTCTACTATGCCCCGTCCAGGATGAACGCCACCTTCGGCCTCTCCAGGGTATTCCCGGGGAAGATAGCTTTCGTGACGCAGAGCGGCGCCCTGGGCATCGCCATGATGGGGTGGACGAACCTATATAGGATCGGAGTCTCTGCCGTAGTCAGCATGGGGAACAAGGCTGACATCGAGGAGGCAGACGTCCTGGATTACTTTTCGGAGGACAGAAACACAAGGGCAGTCCTGATGTACATCGAGGGCGCCAAGGACGGGAGGCGGCTGCTCGAATCGATGCGAAGATCAAGCCTCAGCAAGCCGGTGATAGTGCTAAAGTCCGGAAGGACTGGCGCAGGCGCTTCTGCCGCCTCTTCCCATACGGGATCCCTGGCTGGTTCTGACGCAGTCTACGATGCTGCGTTTAGGCAGTGTGGCGCCCTCAGGGCGTCCGATCTTGCCCAAGCGTTCGACTGGGCGAAGCTGATGACCCTGCAGCCCCCCCCGATGAACGACAACTGCCTTATCATTACAAACGGCGGTGGAGTCGGCGTAATGGCTGCAGACGCATGCGAAGAGTCTGGCGTGCCGATCCGGCAGCTGCCAGACGACCTCCAGCTGGAGTTCAAGCGACTCATGCCTGTATTCGGGAACTCGAAGAATCCCGTGGATCTGACAGGGCAGGCCTACGAGGAGAGTTATGCCAGGTCAGTCGAACTTGCCCTGAAAGACTCGCGTATAGGGTCCGTCATAGTGCTCTACTGCCAGACCGCGATCACTGATCCCGTATCCATAGCCAAAGCCATAGCAGACGGCTGCGAGGCGCACGGCTGTGAGAAAACCGTAGTGACCAGCTTCATCGGCGGCAGCCAGTGCAATGAGGCGATGCAGAAGCTAGATGAGCGCGGTGTGCCTTCTTACCCGATACCCGAGAGGGCAGTTTCAGCATTGGCAGCTTACTACAGGTGGCAAAGGTACAGGTTAAAAAAAGGGCGACCTAGTCCCACCACTTCTTCTCAAGCGGCATCGCAAGTATCTCCTTGATCTCCAGCCGCTTGGTCTTATCTTTGGAGAAGACTGTTCCGGGGAAGGTGGATCTTAATACGATGGCGGTGTCCGCGCCGTCGCCGCTTCCCCCCACGCCTATTACGTCTTTGTATGGCTCCAGAACCCCGCACTCAACAGCGCAGAGGACGACCTCGACTGCGACCTTCATCCCCTGACCGAAAGCGTAAAGGGTGTCCCTGAAGGTCTTCGTGGGTGTCGGGACATCCGCCTCGGATCCCTCGTACAGGGAACCGTGGAGTATGGATGGAGCGGAATCGAGCACTATGACACCTAGGTTTTCGAGCTCCTCCTTAGCATTCGAGTCCATGCAAGGCCACTCGAAGCCCATTTCCCTCCTGTACGGACCATCGGAAACGCAGACTATTCTGGCCTCGTCCCTGAGTGCCCTAGCGAACTCCAGAGCGGTCTTTCCGGTCGAGCTGGCGACCACAAGGTCCCTTATGCCGCTCCGCTCGATGTGCTTTGTGACCGCTTCCACCACCAGATCCGTGTTATGCGGACCTGGTCTCTCGAAATAATACACCTCGCGCATCTTGAAAGTCATACTGGTTCCCACTACAATTAGCCGTGTTGCCTTTTTAAATGGATCTTCTTCTAAAAGGTTATATAACACCTTAAACACCGTTAAGCAGTGCTGGATATGTCTCTCGATGAACTTGACATGAAAATAATCAATACGCTGCAGAAGGACGCGAGCCTCTCGTACTCGGACCTTGCGCGGCAGCTCGGTCAGAACGAGTCTACGATAAGGAAACGGGTACTGACCCTCAGGGAACGCGGTGTGATCAAGAAGTTCACCATAATAGTCGACAACCTCAAGATCGGATACAACACAATTGCAGTCGTGGGCTTTGATGTCGATCCGGGCATGCTCTTAATAACCGCACAGAAGCTGGCAGAGCTTGAGGAGGTCAGGTACGTGGCCACCTCGACCGGCGACCACATGATTATGGCCGAGATCTGGGGCAGGGACGGGCGCGAACTAGCACAGACCCTCTCAAAGATAGGGTCGATACAAGGTATCAAGAGGATCTGCCCTTCGATCCTGCTTGAAAAAGTAAAGGAATGACGGCTTTTCAATTGTTTTTTCCGCAATTGTCTGCGTCGTTTCTGCTTTCTATCATTCTTTGTATCTCTTGAGCAGAAGCGAATTCGAGACGACAGAGACTGAGCTCAGGGACATCGCAAGGGCTGCTATCTCAGGCCTCAGAGTCAAGTATGGGTAAAGGATTCCCGCTGCAATGGGTATGCCTGCAGAGTTGTAGGCAAGTGCCCAAAACATGTTCTGCTTGATCTTGCTCATGGTCTTTCTCCCCAGTCGGATTGCCGAAACCACGCCTGTCAAATCCTCCCTGGTCAGAATTATCCCGCCCGCCTCCTTCGCTATCTCGGTCCCGGTCCCAATCGCTATCCCCACATCAGCCTGTGTGAGTGCTGGTGCATCGTTTATGCCATCGCCCACGAATGCGACTACCTTTCTCTCAGATTGGAGCCTTGAGATCGTCTGAGCTTTCTCTCCTGGGGAGACCTCAGCAAAGTACTTCTCAATACCGAGCTCTTTGCAGATCGCCTTTGCGACCCTCTCGTTGTCCCCGGTAAGCATGTAGACATCTAGCCCCTCTTTCCTGAGCCTTTCCACAGCCACCTTGGCATCCGGCTTTGGTTTGTCGATCATTGCTATTATCCCGACGACCTTCCTCCCGACTGCGAGTATCGATACCGTTTTGCCCTCCGATTCGAGCTTGGCGGCTGCCTCCTCTGCGTCATCCATCCTTATCCCAAGTCGATTCATCATCTTCCTGTTACCAATTGCCGCCTCTTTGCCGTCGACCCTGCCCCTGATCCCCTCCCCGGGGAACGCCTCGAACTCCTTGAGATCATGATGCGAAAGACCAGCTGCCCTCTCAATCACCGCAGCAGCGAGCGGGTGCTCAGATCCGCCCTCGAGCGTAGCTGCAATCCTCAGGATCTCCTCCTCCCCGAACCCTGAGAGATCAACGATCTCAACTACTGAGGGCTTCCCGATAGTAAGGGTGCCAGTCTTGTCGAAGACGACTGTGTCGAGCTTCCGGACCGCCTCAAGGACCTCGCCACCCTTTATCAGGATGCCCATCTCAGCGCCCTTCCCGAGCCCCACCATAATTGCCGTCGGGGTGGCAAGGCCGAGGGCGCAAGGGCACGATATCACAAGGACTGAAACGGCCATGAGCAACGAGAAACCGATCTCCATTCCCAACAAAAGCCATGCTACAAAAGTCAGTAGAGCGACTGCTACCACGGCAGGCACGAAGCGGGAGGCGACATAGTCTGCGAACCTCTGGATAGGCGCCTTCTTGGCCTGGGCCTCCTCCACGAAGCTGATTATCTGTGCCAGGAATGAGTCCCTGCCGACCCTCTCGACCCTCACCCTTATCATGCCCGTCCTGTTCATCGTCCCCCCGATCACGGTGTCGCCTTCCGCCTTGTCGACCGGGACGCTCTCGCCAGTTACCATGGACTCGTCCACAGCTGCGCTGCCTGAGATTATTGTGCCGTCGGCAGGGATCGCCTCACCTGGTCTCACGACCACCTCGTCACCTAAAACGAGCTCTTCTACTGGAACTTTCTTCTCTTCGCCGTCCTTGACAACCGACGCGTACTTTGGCTGGAGCTCGATGAGCTTCCTTATTGAGAGGGAAGCCCTCGATTTTGCTGCGTCCTCAAGGTACCTCCCGAGCAGCACGAAAGTAATCAGCATTGCAGCCGCGTCATAATAAAGGTCCCCTGCTGCGAAGAAGGTGTTGTATATGCTGTAGATGTAGGCAGCAGAAGCCCCCAGCGCCACGAGCACATTCATGTCGGGCATTCCCCTCCTGAGGGATTTGTAAGATCCCGTGTAGAATGAGCTGCCCCCGACGACCAGGACAGAAGTCCCAAGCAAGAACAGGATGAGTGAGCGGTATGGCAGATCCATCAAGAACATGCTGATGAAGAAGACCGGGACAGTCACGACAAGGCTGAAGAGGAACCTGTACCTGAACCTGCTTCCCTTGGTGGCAATGCTGCCATCCCTTATCATGGGGGTGTAACCGAGTTCTTTGATAGCGTCTCTAAGCTCTGTCGCCGTCACCACAGAAGGGAAGTATTCCACGATGACCAGCTTCGTTGCTAGGTTCGCGCTTACAGCCACAACACCGTCCTTTTCCAGCAGCCCCTCCTCAAGAGCCCTTATACACGATGCGCACCTCATGTCCTCGACGTAGAATGCGATCCTCTCGGCAACGGGCTTGTATCCCGCCTCCTCGATCGCCCCCTTGATTGAGCTGGAATTCGCCAGCGAGGGGTCATACTCGACTATTGCAGTCCCCGATCCGAAGCTGACCTCTGCCTTCTGCACCCCTTTCAGCGCAGCCAGAGACTTTTCGATGGTAAGCGCACACGTAGCGCAGTGCATCCCTTCGATCCTGATCGACGCTTTCTTCCGCATGAGTGATCAATTGCAGTTTTTTCTATTAAGCATTGTATGCCCCTTTCATAACCCAACGCTTAATTCCGACCGGAGAGGAATAAAGGGTATGCCGCTTCCCCATTGGGTGATAAGGCTAATCATCCGCCTCTTTCCGAAGAGGTTTTCCATAGCAAGGCTGAGCAAGATCCCGGTCTTTGGGAACCTCATCGATCTCGCATTCTTTGACAAGGATCAGATTATGTTTGTGCCGAAGGTCGTCGATCTGAACATCAGCTTCGGAGAACCGGAGAGCATGCCCCTCCCCTATGCTCTAGCCGAACACTTTGTGAATGTCGCGGAGCACCACTGGGTCATGAACTTCTGCATCTGCAGGGTCTCCAACGGGTGCAGGGACTATCCTCAGGAGCTCGGGTGCCTCTTCCTCGGTGAGGCTTCACAGAAGATCGACCCGAGCCTCGGGCGCAAAGTGACAAAGGAGGAGGCGTTGGAGCACCTAAGGAGATGCAGGGAGGCCGGGCTCGTCCACCTCGTCGGAAGGAACAAGCTCGACTCCCTCTGGCTTGGCGTCAAGCCCGCAGAGCGGCTCCTGACGATCTGCAACTGTTGCCCTTGCTGCTGTTTATGGAAGATGATCCCGGACCTCTTGGTGAAGATCAGGAGGAAGATAGTGAGGATGCCCGGGGTGGACGTGAGGGTCGACGGTGGAAGGTGCATAGGGTGTGGGACCTGCACAAGGACGTGCTTCGTCAATGCGATATCCCTCGAGGGAGGCAAGGCCGTCATCAGCAGCGAGTGCAGGGGATGCGGAAGGTGCGCAGAGTCGTGCCCGAACAGCGCGATATCCGTAACAATCACCGACAGCGACTACTTAAGGGAGGCAATATCACAGATATCCTCTGCCGTCGATCTCTGACCCTATTTCTTCAGGTAATTCTCAGGGTCTTTGTCAAACACCTTCTTGCAACCCGCCGCACAGAAGTAATAGGTTTTCCCCTTGTACTCGCTTTTGAACTTCGCAGTCTTCTCGTCCACATCCATGCCGCAAACAGGATCTATCGCCATATGGACCGATTAATAATATCCAATTCGCCTAGAAAAGACTATCCGGTCATTTTTGGTTCAGTCCAGCTCAAAATGGCGCCCCCAGGGGTTACAGGAGGTGATATTCAGCAGCCCGTGACAGTAACCCCGAGGAGTCCTATGGCGATCCGATCTCACCCATGCTTTTTTATAAACTATTTGTTTCATATGGAACAAAAAACTATTTTCTGTAGAGCTCTTTCCTCCTAGCCTCGAGTAGGTCGTTTGGCTGTCCCATGTATTCGGCAGCCGTGAGGACCTTGGCGCCGACCGCCCCTTCAGTTATCGTCTGGATGTAGTCCCTGAACTTGAGGTCCCTGAGGAAGTGGTGGTCCACCACGGCCTCTTTGACGCCACTGGATATTATTTGCCTCAGGTTCCTTATGGCCGAGTCCAGCTGATCTTTCGAAGTCTTGAGACCCAACATGTAGGTCATCGGCCCATCGATTATTGCCAGGTCAGGCTTCTCCTTCAGGACAAATGATGCCTGTTCTTCATGGATCGGTCCTTCTACATCCGAAGAATGGATCACCTTCCTTCCTTCCGACTCGATCATGGTCTGGATCACGTACCCGAGGGCACTGTTTGATCCGTGGAAGACTGCCCCGGAGAAAGAGATCTTGGTCTTCCCGAAGGCGAATGACTTTCCGTCCGCCACTTCGACCTTGTACGCCCTCCCCTTTACCATCCCAAGGAAGAGCGGGGCCCTGAAGTCCCTCTGGCTCCTGTTTATGTCGTTGTTCGGATCCTTGACCAATACGGTTTTCCCCTTGTAGATGTCGAGGGGTATCACGTCCCCGGGGTCGTGGTGATCATAGTGGTAGTGCGAGATCACCAGCACGTCCGCTTCCATCCCTTTCTCAGCGATCCTCTCTGCCGCCTTCCCCATCCTCTCAAATTCGATCTGGTGAGGGGGGAGCCCGAAGCGATTCGGAGCCAGCGCAACCCCCGGGTCTATCATTACCTTGACATCTGGGGTCTCCACGAATGTGCACATCGATCTGACCCCCATGCTGTCGAAAGCGAGCAGATCTACCTTCATAACGCCCTCTCCCTTCCTGATCTTCTGAAAGTCAAAGAGATAAACTGAACTGTTTCCGAATCTGTTGTGTGGGGAGTGCTTTTTTAGTGGGCTCGGATCTACCTGATCTGTGCAGGAAATGTACGGCTGGGGAGAGATCTTGCCTGCAGAGGCGGTGGGAACTTCACCTCCTCAGGCATTGACCGTGCGATCCAGGCACGCCCCGCTCTGCATACTCTGCAGGGGCGGGAGGCGTCTCTGCGGTAAGGCAGTTTGCCCTATTGAGCTCAAGGCAAGAGCGCTGATAAGCAACTCGGGCGCGGTGATTAAAACAGAGCTGTCGGGATCATCCCCACCTTCGGTCTTCGTGGGGCGCTTCGGCTACCCCAAGGTATCGATAGGTCCCATGGTCCCGCCCATTTACGGGGACACTTCCGTGATGGACATCCCTGAGTCTTGGCTTTTTGAGAGCATACCTTCCATCGTCAACTACAGATACTCACTGGTAAGGGGGACTATGAGGGTTGAGGTCGACGCTGCAAGGAAGGGCGGGCGCCTAGTCGACTCGCTCCAAGAGCTGTCGATGGGGACCATTCCTGCCGACGCCGAAGTTAAATTTACAAAAGCCCCAGCTGGGAGGATTATGATAGACGACAATTCCCAGCCGTTCGGTCCCTCCGCTCCCCTGAGACAGTTCTCCATCTCCTCAGTCAAGGTTGACCACAGGATCGAGAAGGCCTTCTACGATGGGGATTACTTGGCTGCGGACGCTCTTTACGAGCTCTACAATTCAGGGTTAGAGGTCTCGAAGCTCCAGCGGGCTTTCAGCATGGGTGTATTTGGCGTCCAGAAGAACAGGCGGCTCGTACCCACCCGGTGGAGCATAACCGCGGTGGACAGCATACTTTCGCAGAGGCTTATAGATGAGGTGAAGGGGTACGAGACCATAGACAAGTACCAGGTCTACTTCTGGAAACACCAGCACAATACATTCGCCGCCATCCTGGTTCCGAGAGCCTGGTCTTTCGAGTGGATGGAGGCTTGGTTCCCGGGGACATTCTGGAACCAGGAAGGGAATACAGCTGCAGTCGAGGGGGACTATGAGGGATTTGGTGGCAGAAAGACCTACCCGGGAATAGGCGGGTGCTACTTTTCCTGCAGGCTCGGGGTTGCGGAGCACCTCAAATCGATCCGCAGGCAGGCTACCGCGCTTGTGGTGAGGGAAATCATGCCCGAGTTCCCGCTCCCACTGGGCGTTTGGTTCGTCAGGGAGAATGTGCGTGTCATGTTCAGGAAGCCACACTCTGAATTCGATGACCTGCCCTCTGCACTGCGGCATCTAGGCTCGTTGCTCCGCGTCCCGCTTGCAAAATGGGTCTCAAGAAGCGTCATCCTCAGGGATGCGATGCTCCAGCGGAGGATCGACGAGTACTTCGGGGCAGGTGGTCTCTGATGGCAACTTATTCATACGCAAAGTGCAAAAGCGTGATCTCCAAGAGCAGGCTCCCAGGACTCGAATACACTTTCAACCCGTACGTTGGGTGTGGGCACGGCTGTCTGTACTGTTACGTCCCTGACCTTATGAGGGGCAGGTTCGATAGATGGCCGGCGAGGGTCGCGGTGAAAGAGAGCGTCCTTGAGAAACTCAGGTCCGAAATAGAGAGACTGAAACCTGGGATCGTTGGCATAAGCACTTCAACCGACCCGTATCAGCCGTTAGAGGCTGAACTCATGATCGTCAGGGGCGCACTGGAGCTCTTCAGAGACGCCAAGTTCCCGGTGTCGATCCAGACAAAGTCCCCCCTAGTGCTTCGCGATTTGGATCTCCTGAGGGTCATGGACGCCGAGGTGGGCTTCACGATCACCTCGCACAATAAAGAATTCAGGGATATATTTGAGCCGGGAGCGCCTGATCCCTCGTCCCGCCTGCGCGCCCTCGAAGGGCTGAGCGAAGCGGGCATCAGAACATGGATCTTCTATGGCCCAATAATCCCTGGCTTCAACGACTCTGAGGAAGAGATTTGCAGGATCGTCGGAGAGGCTGCAAGGACGCGCAGCAAAGTGCTCTACGACAAGATAAACCTGAAACCGCTCGTCAGGCTCAGGCTTAGGTCAGCGATCCCGGAGGATAACATGAGAGCGATTTCGCTTTTTGACTATGGTGAACTGTACCGCAAAATCGAGAAGTGCTGCATAGAGCGGGGCGTTTCCTGTTCTCCCGCATTCTGACCCCAAGCAGGACCGACTATACGTTTTTTTGTTTTCCTGTTTTTCTGTTTAATAGACAAAAAAGAATATAAGTTTTCATTGCAAATTATATAACGGTATATATGGGGTATGATCTGAGCAAGACCTGTAGCGAATCCTATCAGAGGTCTTTTTCGCCCAGGTTAAGGAGATCTGCGAGATCAAAGAGGGGAGTCTCTCCCATAATTGCCACGATCTTCTTGTGCACCATCACAATTGTAGCGGTTGCGGCTATGTCGCCGCTCATCTCTTCCCGTCTCTCCTCACCTGTCTCTTCAGTGGCCGTGACGAAGGCGGTGCTCGTGAAGCAGGACAACTACGTGCTACTAATTGTAAATGTGAAGAACACTGGCAGCAGCACCTTGAACCTACGGTGCGTTTTGTATGATTCGGACATGAATGCCTATTCTGTGGGAGATGCACAAATTGTTCAGCCACATGGAACCGCTTCATTCGTGTTCGAGAGTTCACAACTGGGCAGCAAATTCCTTGTCGGAACAGAATACAGGATAGACATCAACGATGCGAACTATGGAAGAATGGCAGAGGTGAGGGTATTTTGCATGGGAAGATGAAAAACGGAAGGAAGGGCGTAGTACCGATCATTGCTGTAGCTGTACTGGTTGCGGTTGCCTTCCTCACCACTGGCATCTTCTCTGCAGAAATCAACAAGGTCTTCTCCAGCCCAACGCCCGAAGACA